>NZ_JABEPJ010000015.1:0-104426 GCF_013002825.1 Pseudoalteromonas sp. NEC-BIFX-2020_002 | reverse complement strand
AGCGCGAAAATGACCACCTCGAAAGGCACAATTCAAGGCTACAACGGGATAGCAATAAATGACGACAAGCACCAAGTTATACTGCAAGCACAGGCATGGGGCTCAGTGGGTGAGCAACAAACCTTACAGCCAGCGGTTAAACAATTAAAACAGCAGTTAGATAAACTGAACACAGATAAATCCGCAGACAAACACACAATCAAATTTACCGCAGACAGTGGTTTTAACAGCGAAGTAAACCTTGAATACATGGCGAAAAGTGGCTTTGATACTTATATTGCGGATAACCAATTTAGAAAACGAAACCCGCTGTTTAAAGACAGTCAAACGTATGAAACAGAGCAAGAAAAACGCCGACTAAAACGCAGTAAAGGCAAGCCACGGTTATTTACCTCAGAGGACTTTCATTATGATGAAACAACCCAAACCTGCCTCTGCCCCGCAGGCAATGGTATGTGGCGAAGCGGGGTTAATGTAAAGAGTCACAATCAAGAATACACGCGATTCTGCGGTTACTTAAAAGATTGCAAAGTATGCCCACTGCAACAGCAATGCATGCGAAAGCCACCAATAAAAACAGGACGGCAAGTACAGTTTAAAAATGATGAATCACGTAAAAAGCTAAGCTATATCGACAAAATGAAAGTTAAAATAGACAGTCCAATGGGGCGACGGCAGCTTTTTATTGAAGGAATGGCAAACGACTAGGCTGTATAGAGCCTGCTTTCCTCTAAATAAACAGCGGAATATTACAGTCAATAAAGGCATGAACAAATTGACCTTACGCGGACAAACGAAAGTGAATGCGCAATGGCAACTGTATTGCCTTGTTCATAATATAGAAAAGCTACAAAACACGATGCATTAAGAATGGGTAAAGCCTTTTAACCTCAATAAAGCCACTAAAACACCTGCCATACCTTCCAAAACGTCCATTAAAACAACACCAAATCCTCTTTTTTATATTTACGTAAAATCGAAGTAACCGATTGAACCAAAATAGGAACTCAGCTATGGTTGAAGCATCAATAAAAATAAATTAAAAACGAGTTATTCTACAGGCTCGTTAGAGCTCACGATCATGCATATTGAGAAGCTGTCGGATAGATTTCCTATCGGTCTGGCTAAAGACTTAAAATTTATTGAAAGCGAAATTTATCTTAGCTCAATGCATGAATCATATATGCCATTTGATATTCAATTTGAAAAGAACACTCTAACTATTCCAACAAGAATTTATACGGACGAAGGTCAGCTTGGGCGTCTGGCTAAATTGACCCCAAAACAACAAGAAGTTATATATTGTGTGTTTTCTCGTCACCACGATGGATTTGTAAGAGAAAAGTGCTTAAGGCAATTTGTCACTTCAAACAACTCATTCACAGCGCCCTATATACTTCAGCTGTTAGGTGAATATGTAGTTGAGATCATTGAGGTTATTTACCAAAACCGTGAAAAAATTAACAAAGACAATCTTGTCAGATATATATCGGAGAATCCCCTTCACTACGAACAAACAAGGCAGAGGGTATATAGCTACTGGGATTGCTACTATCGTAGAGCATACCCTAAGTACAAAAGAGGTGTTTCCCCGAAAGACGATAGCTATCTAGATTATCCCGGCATAAAAATGGTTAAATATATCAATGCATTACTATCAAGCACAAAGCTCTAACAAGGCAAAGCACTGCGATCCAATACTCTCCACTTCGTTTTGTGCGAGAAGATATTCGCACAAAATCAAAGTTCCGGTATTGGCCGCGTGTTTGCGGCGTTGTGGCTGCAGAATTACTCTTTTTTAAGAAAAACAGCCAGTTTTTTGGATCCTAAATGCATTGCTTAGTGCTTTAAAAGCGCTTAGAGTTAATTATAGGAGCTCGTTTTTTAATTGAATTTGGCTGTTAGAGTTATTCTACAGCCTCGTTAACTGCTTCTTTGTTACCTGTGCAATATATTGTACATTTCAGTTTTAATGAGTTAGACTTGTTCAATATTAAGTACAACTCAACAAAGAGGTAATTATGCGTATAGTTTCTTTTACTGAAGCTCGAAATGGTCTTAAATCTGTTCTTGATGGCGTAGTTAATGATGCGGACTGCACAGTTATCACTCGTCGAGATTCTGAAGATGCAGTTGTAATGTCTATGGATTATTATAATAGCTTAATGGAAACGATTTATTTATCTCGTTCTCCAGCTAATGCTGCTCATCTAAACAAATCAATTGCTCAATACAATACCGGTCAAATTACGGAAAGAGGCTTACTTGAATGAGTCGAATGTTAGCTTGGACTGACGATGCTTGGGATGATTACTTGTATTGGCAAGGTCAGGATAAGAAAACGCTGAAACGCATCAATAAATTAATTACTGATGCGAAGCGTTCTCCCTTCGAAGGTATTGGTAAACCTGAGCCATTGAAAGAAAATTTTGCAGGTTTTTGGTCACGTAGAATTGATGATACCAACCGATTAGTTTATGCCGTTAATGATGCACATTTGACAATAATTTCCTGTCGCTATCATTATTAATTTGAAGCGCAGTTAACAATCTCATCAACACGATTTATTGCACTCGGCAATCTCAGTTTGCCGGGTGTTTCTCGTTTTAAGGCGTCAATATCAAGTATATTTGCATAGTAATAAACGTGTTATGCAGGCGTTAGCTGTTTTTACTAGGGTGGTATTTTGCGATTAGAATCAAATCTTGAAAATGTTATGAGTGAAATTGACTCTTTCGAATGGAATCTATATGCATATATATATCCTGATAACTCAATCTGCATGTCGTCACTGATTCTTATAATCGATGATGATGCGGAAGAAGAACGAGATGACGACGATGAGCCAATTTATCCTGTGGCTAAAGGGTATAAAAGCTTTCTTAGTGTGGCTGATCTTCAAAGTATTAAAAGTAATTTACTTGAGCAAAAGCCTGATTATAGTCAGAATGAGCTTTTAAGTGCTGTTATGCATTACTATGAAAACGATGCGTTTATACTAATCAACAGCTAATCGGGTAGCCGGAGGTCTCTAACCTCCAGCCCCCACACCACCCATCATGCGCTTTTTATTAACAGGAAGCGCAATGGGCGGTTCATCTCCCGTAATGAATATTGATCCAAACATCTTTCAATGACACTAAACCTTGTGACGCTAAGTAATCATTGCCTAATGCAATGTTAATTCCTTTTGTTTTGAGCTTCTACAAGGGCCTTCGCTTCCAAGCGCCTACTTTTGGTACTGGTGATACCACAGGCTATGGCGAGTCGCTCGCTAACACCCAATTTCATTAAACTGCGTACTTTGGTACGGGCTATTCCTTAATAGAGAGCGCCATTGCCGCCAGTAGCACATTCTTATCCTACGGCGGATCCAATGATCTAAATCTACTGTTAGTTGATAAGTGGACTGCCCATAGTTTGCTAGACACCCAATGAGTTACATTGTGCCAAGTAGAGCGCAGATAAATACAATACTAATCTATCCGATATAATCTCATTCTGCGTGCAGCCAAGTTCATGGATAACTTAATATCGTAGAATCTATAAGCTATTTGTAGAAAACCTGTAGCTGTTTGTTACCATACTTAAATAGCCCAGCATTCGTTGGGCTAATTTAGGCAATAGACATTAGGGAGTCATTATGTGTATAGACCCTTTTTATCAAAAGCCTATAATTTGTTGTTCTCAAACGTCGTTGAATACATCTTCAAAAGCTCCCGAGCCAGAAATTTATCTCAAAGTAAATATTTGCTCGACTGAAACAGCAAAATAAGCCGAAATTCTGAGTGCAATTACCACCGATGGTGTAAAACGCCCGGTTTCTACTGTACTGATGGTTTTTCTAGAAACGCCTATGGCATCTGCTAACTCTTGCTGAGAAATTTTATGCTGCAATCTAAGTTTGTGAAGATGGTTGTCTAAATCTTCATTCATCAAGACCTTCCTCACGTAGTTTCCACAAAATTAACACACCATGCGTGGCTGCTGCCAAGCCAAGTAATACTTGAAGCATATCCGTAAGCCCAAAGGGAGCTATAAATTCTATAAACCACTTGCTGTCGCCACTATAAGCGAGGAAAATTCCGCCTACTACCATAATGTGACAGGTAGCACGCAAGCTGAACGAACTGACATAATCCACATACTCGTCGTTAAATTTCAGCGCCCAGTAACCTAGACTCGATATATTTTTTGCAAATTTCATCGATTTAAGAACTAACACAATACAATAAATAATACTCACAAATACAATTACATCTAATAGCCAATAGATAACTGAGTTTTTTTCACTAATTACTGTTAAAAACACCTGAGCTAAAAGGAAGAGCGCTAGTACAATACTGATTCTCCCGGTAATTGCTAAATATTGTTGTTCCGTTTCTGGTGGTACTTATAGTGATTTTTCCATCTTTGTGTATATCCCTTTTCTGTTGGCGACGAATTAATGTCGTATTGTGTTGACTGCGTTTAAGGTTACACGTGATACCTAAATACACCAAATGTAACCTTTAGGTATCAATGGTACCTAAAGGTTACATAAAGGCAAGCTTTCTTTTATTTTTAGCTAATATTTGACCAATAACGAGAGACGAAATTTGAAAATGAATGAGGAAATAAACAAAAAACAAACCCGAATTTTCTTGTGCGGGGAAGACCGTTTTACAGGGAAGTCTTATGAGCACCGCAGAGGGTGGGTTGAAGAGAAACTACTGAGTCTAGGCAAGGTATTTTGTATTGATGTGTGTGAGTATGCTGTTATGAGCAACCAGCAAAATGTCAGGAACATTTAACAACAGCGCAGCTGGCCCGAAGGGCGAAAGGCAGGACGCCTGAAGTACACGCACCTAGTGTTGTATGTTGATGATAAAAAAGCGAATCGGCTAAATGATAAAGCGATTGTTATTCGTTGGCACAAGCTGTGTAAAGGCACCGTACTTACGCAAAGATACATACAAGGTGAGAAGCTAAGTAAAACTGAACTTATCTTTTTTAATCAAACAGTAAACCAATACCGTGAACGGCTATCAAGTATTAGCTGGTTTATGCGGCTATTAAATGAAGACATTGCTCGTAAAGCGAATAAAGAAGATAACTGCACCGGCCGATTTTATTCGCTGCCGTCCATGGCGCTCACCCTTCGGGCCGCCTAAGGCGTTCAAAGTTGTTCCTTACAACTTTGTGGGAAGGTCCTTTCTTTAAAATAAAAAGCAGTCATAAGCGCTTCTTAATGAAGCATCATTAGCAGCCTGTATGGCATACGTTGATTTAAACCCTATCAGGGCCAAAATGGCAAACACGCCAGAAGAGTCATCACATACGAGTGTGCAAAAACGATTAGAAAGCGCAACAGAAGGCAGCAACCAAAGCAACTATTAAGATTTTCAGGCATGTCACGTCAAATCATGCCAAAAGGCCTGCCGTTTGAACTTAAATCTTACCTTGAACTGATTGAATTAACAGGGCGTTGTATACGAGAAGGAAAGCGCGGGTATATTGAAAGCACACATTTACCTTTACTAGAAAGAGTCAATATCTCCCCAGAAAACTGGTTAAAACTCACGACACAATTTACGCGCGTATTTCATGGCGCAGTAGGTAGGACGACCTCACAAGAGAGTTACAGTGAACACTTGAGCAGAAAACGGCGTAGCAACGTCAGTAACAGCGAAAAGCTGCTGGCATAAAGTTAAAAGTCCTCAGTAAAAAGTTAAAACTGCAATTATGCAGTTATTTTTATGCGCGTAATTTAGGCTTAAGAGTACTAATAACTTATTTAATGGGTGAAATGAAAGCAACCCATTAATAAAAAGTAAATTCATAACCTAAAAAGTAAATTTAGTGGAATAGTGATGTTGGCTCAATTAGAGTGGCTGTCTAATTTGTTTTGATTGAACCAAAATAGGAACTCGGCTATGGTTGATGCATCAATAAAAATAAATTTAAAACGAGTTATTCTACAGGCTCGTTAAATTGCAAATGAGGCCAAATTGAAATATCTATCATTCCTACTGCTCTTTGTACCAAGTGCCCATGCTTGTTTTGGCGGCACAAGTAAGGAAGATTACGAATTGATAAAATCTCAATCTTTAGATCAAACTTATCTAATGGTGGGCTTACTCATTCTAGCGATAATTTTACGTGCGATAACAAACAAGAATAAAATTTGGGTACCGCTACTTATAACTTCAACAAGCATGTACTTCCCATTTGCGAAGTATCAATCGGCTCTATATAACAATGATTGGTGTGGCTGGGGTGTAGTTCATGCATTTCAATTAGGCACAAAAATTATGGTGTGTATTTTTGTGATTGAATTACTTAATTTCTTATATGCAAAGTTTAAAAGAAGAGAAGTAAATGCAATTTAACAAACCAAGTCCTCAATAAAAAGTTAAAACTGCAACTATACAGTCTTTCCATGCGCGTAATTTAGGCTTAAGAGTACTAATAACGAAATGAAAGCAGCCCAGTAATAAAAGGTAAATTCATAACCTAAAAAGTAAATTTAGTGGAATAGCTTTGTTGCTTCAATTAGAGTGGCTGTCTAATTTGTTTTGTCCTTGCATAATGAATTCGGGAATCTGCTGCGCGGGCAAAAATCAGCCCAGCAAAATTTGCCGTATATTGCGGCGTCATATTCAAGGAGATACGATGGACATTTGGAGTTTACCTTATACTTTCGAGTATCAAGGTCGAAAAGTGAAATATGGGATTGAAGGAAAAGGAGAGCCTCTTGTTTTAGTTCATGGTACGCCTTGGTCATCTTTCAACCTTAGGCACTTGATTCAGGCACTTTCAAGCGACTACACAGTCTATTACTTTGATTTACTTGGTTATGGTGAATCAGATAAAGGTGATGCGGATGTATCTTTAAAAGTACAAAATCAACTATTAGATTCATTAATAGATCATTGGCAGTTAAAGTTACCTTATATTGTGGGGCATGATTTCGGGGGTACGACAGTACTGAGAAACTACTTGCTGAATCAACGAAAGTACAAAAAGATAGTCGTAATTGATCCAGTTGCATTATCTCCTTGGGGCTCTCCATTTTTTAAACATATTGAAAAGCATGAAGCAGCCTTTGCAGGAGTACCTGATTTCATTCATTCAGCAATCGTTCAAGCATATATAAAAACAGCGTCATATCAGCCATTATCTCAGGAAGCAATTGACGGTATTCTCCGCCCTTGGTCTGGAGATGAAGGTAAGAAAGCTTTTTATAGGCAAATAGCTCAAGCAAATTCAATGTATACGGATGAATTTCAAGATAAGTTATCTAGCTTTGATGTACCTACATTAATTCTGTGGGGTGAAGAGGACCAATGGATCCCTGTTGAACAAGCTCACGTGCTTCATAGTAAAATTAAAGACTCTAAGTTAGTTATAGTTCCTGAGTCTGGACATTTGGTCATCGAAGAAAAACCAGAAGCATTGGTTAAAGAGATACGAGAGTTCTTCGAAAGTTGAATATAACAAGCATGATTCGAATAATAGGGCTGGGCTTAAACCACATGCACATTCGTATAAGTCACACAGGCCAAAGTGGTGGAAAATTCGCATCACCTCTTAGTCCATGATGATAATTATTGTGCTTATCTTAACCATAGTAAAACAGTTCACACAGTTACAGAAAATTATTAACCATGATAAATTTCAAAGGTTTAATTCAAGCTATTTCTGTGTTAGATAAGACATGATTCATAGGAGTTAAAATGACAATAAGTATGCAGGTGATTAGCCTGATAAGGGCATTAGTAATATTGACTGTGCTGGTCATTCTGGGGGGCTGTGATTGGTTTGATGACAAAGTTGAGGTAACCTCGGCTGAAGCGGCGTATTTATTGCCAGATCGTCACGCTGAGAATGTTAAGTTACAACAACAATCGGCCAGTCAGTTGTCTAATGCTGAACTTTATCAACGTGCGCTTAGCTTGTGGCCAATCGCTTATCGTGAGTTGAGTGTACCGACTTCTCTTGGTCAAGCTCGGGTTATTGTAGCAGGTCCCGCTGATGCTGAGCCGTTGGTTCTGTTGCACGGTATGCACGCCAATTCAGCCATGTGGTACCCTAATATTGCCGCGCTGGCAGAACACTATCGCGTTTATGCAATTGATGATCTGCTCGGCTCTGGCGGGTCACGTGCAAGTGCAGATATTAGCGATATGGATCAGGTGGTAAGTTGGTATCAAGAGTTATTTGACCGTTTGCAGTTGAGTTCTTTGCATTTGGTAGGTGCATCTCGTGGTGGTTGGCAAGCGGTCGCCATTACTCTAGCTGAATCTACCCGGGAAAAGTCGCGTATTCAGCGCTTGGTGCTACTAAGTCCTGCGCAAACCTTTGGTTGGATAGAATTAAGTGGCGACTTGCTGGCGAGCATTTTTTTTACTATCAATCCAGATCGCAATGAAGTGCAAGAGAGCTTACAAAGTGTGTCAAGCCGGCCACATATGATTAACCCAATTTATTTAGATCAATATGTAGCAGCACTTGAGGATGATCCTGTTCCGGCTTTGATAACCGAACTACGACCATTTTCGGATCAGCAGTTGCAACAGATTACTTTACCGACATTAGTTTTAATCGGTGATAATGATATGATGAACAACAATGATAGCCTTGAGCGGGCGAAGAAAATACTGGTGCAGGGACACACCAAGCAAATAAAAAATGCGGGGCACTTTTTAACGGTTGATCAGGCTGAACAAGTAAATCGCGCTATGTTGAAGTTTTTATCGCGTTAAGTATATACCCAGCAATATCAAGATGAGAGCGTCGTTGGAATTAAAATCAATAACGTTTAATCCTGTATCTTGAGGTGGTTTAGTCAAAATATTTTAAACTAGCGTATTAAAATGGAAGGCTCACTTATTGTTTATTGTGATAGACACTTTGTGAGGGCTCGTTCTCGCTCTGATTGGTATAATTCATGATTTAGCTAAAGCCAGATATTTGAACATAATACACGGCTTACACGTTAAGTAAGCCGTGTATAATTGTTATAGTTTTTCAGTAAGCGCTGTAAGTGTTAATCGCTTTGTAATATCTGTATTCATAGACTGCTGCGCAATTATCACTAAGTGATCGACCCTTGCACTTACTTCATTGCATACATTAAGTAAATCATCTATCAAACAGCCAATCGCTCTTACTTCAATAAGCTGCATTTGCTTACGTTGATAGCCGGTTAATGTCGTCAAATTTGTTGCGGCACCAAAATCGCCAAAAAGCACGTTATGGTCTGCGTTTACCATAATATTATGCGCGTATACATCGCCATGACTTATGTTGTTAGCATGTAAATGGGCAAGTGTATGGATCATCTGCTGTGCAATTAAGGTAATTTCATTTGCACTAAAGTCAGTGTTTTTGGCAAAAGTATCGCGGGTGCAGGTTTCAAGTGATGGTGGTAAACCAAGATTTTGATAATCTTTACTGATCAACTCCATAACCAAGCCAAGTTGCAGTGGGTTATTGATATAAGCAAGTACGTTTATAAGATTATTGTGCTCGCCGGCTTGTAAACAGCAACTAACTTCGTCAAGCGGGTAGCCATCACTCGTGATCGCGCCTTTAAATAGCTTTAACGCGACATTATTGTTTTGCCATTTAGCTAAATGAATTATGCCTGAAGCGCCTTCACCAATTTGTTCAACTAAAGAAAACGCTTCAAGCTGAGCTTCAGTGAGTGATACTTGCTGTAAACTTTGGGCTTTATTAAAGTCGTTACCTGCAAATGCAAGCCATGTGAGTTTTGGTAATTCAAATAACCAGTCATCAATATGGGTTAAGTTATTGGCTGATAAGCGCACCAGCTCAAGGCTTTTGCAGTGTTGCATACTGCATGGCAAGGTTGTTAGTCGATTACCTGCCAGAGCCAGTTTACGAAGCTGCGTAAGTTCGCCAAAAGACTCAGGTAACTGTTCAATATGGTTGTCAGTTAATATTAACCACTGGGTTGAGGTTGGCAAACTATGCTCTGCAAATTCAGTTATTTGATTGCCTTTAAACGCAATCATAATAAGCGAAGGGCATTTAGCTAATACTGCCGGAATATGTTTAAACTGATTAAATGATAAAAACACGCGTTTTAGTTTTACGAGGCTAGCAAATTCATCAGGTAAGTCAGCTAAGTTATTGTTTGATAAATCGAGTACTTCGAGGGTATCGGCAAGGGTGAAAATTTCGTCTGGAAATGTGGTTAACTCTTCAACTAGTTGTAGACGTGTTGCACCAGCTAATTTACCAGCGCGAAGATCTTCTAGGGTATTCAAAATGCACATCCATTTGTAATTAAAAAATAAAAAGGCCAATTTAGTTGGCCTTAGTAATCATTTTATTCAATAAAATTAAAACTGTGCGTTGTGATATACGTTTTGTACGTCGTCACAATCTTCTAGCATAGCTAAAAAGCGCTCCATTACTTCAACATCTTCACCTTCAATCGGCGCTTCAATTTGTGGAACAAAAGAGATTAAATCTTCGTCAAACTCAGTAATACCCATTTCTTCTAGGGCAGTGCGGGTATTATTGTATTCTGTGTGCGGTGCAAAAACAGTCACTTTACCTGCTTCAACTTCTACGTCAGTAACATCAACGTCTGCCATCATTAACGCTTCAAGCACGGCTTCGTCGTCATCACCGTCAAATACAAAAATTGCAAGGTGATCAAATAAATGAGAAACCGAGTTTTGTGCGCCAATTTTAGCATTGGCTTTAGTAAAGCATACACGTACGTCAGCAAAAGTACGTTTGTTGTTATCGGTTAAGCAATCAACAATAATCATACAGTTACCCGGGCCATAGCCTTCGTAACGTGTTGCTGAGTAATCTTCACCGCCGCCGCCTTTGGCTTTATCGATTGCGCGGTCAATAACGTGCGCAGGTACTTGATCTTTTTTAGCGCGTTCAATTAAACGACGTAGTGATAAGTTGCCATCAGGATCAGTACCGCCATTTTTAGCACAAATATAAATTTCTTTACCGTACTTTGAGTAAACTTTAGTTTTAGCACCCGCAGTTTTAGCCATTGAATCTTTTTTGTTTTGGTAAGCTCTTCCCATCTGCGTTTCGCCTTAAATATGTTTTTGAAAGTATAAATTTTGTTGTGCGGTATTCTATACCCTAGTCGCTTGGAAATACAGAAATCAGTGGCAATTAAAATAGCTTGAGGTGGGGAAGTTGTTTGATTAAGGGACTAAAAAAATATAACCCGCGCTTGCGGGTTATATTATAAAGATCTTTTAATTACCAAATGCGGACACGTTGGTCTTCAGGTAAATACAAAGCGTCACCTGGTTGTACATTAAATGCTTTGTACCATGCGTCGTGGTTACGCGGTGCTTGGGCTCTAAAGCGACCTGGTGCATGTGTGCCACCACGTAGTTGGTTTAACATACTTTGTTCGGTGCGTTTTTCTTTCCATACTTGTGCCCATGCAAGAAAGAAGCGTTGATCACCTGTTAGACCATCAATAATAGGCGCTTCTTTGCCGTTTAGGCTAAGTTTGTAGGCGTGATATGCCATGGCTAAACCGCCCACATCACCAATGTTTTCACCTAAGCTATTTCGCCCGTTTACAAAGTTTCCAGGAATAGGTTCGTATTGACTGTATTGTGCGGCAAGTTGGTCTGCTTTAGCGTCAAAAGCGGCGCGATCAGCGTCTGTCCACCAGTTACGTTGCACACCATTTTCATCAGATTTTGAACCTTGGTCATCAAAGCCATGGCCCATTTCATGGCCGATAACTGCACCAATACCGCCGTAGTTTACCGCGGCGTCTGCATTTGGATCGAAAAATGGTGGTTGTAAAATGGCTGCTGGGAATACAATTTCATTAAATGAACTGTTGTAATAAGCATTAACACGTTGGGGTGTCATGCCCCAACGGTTGCGGTCTGTTTTCTTAAGTTCTTTTGCAACACTTTCGGCTTGAAAAAACTCACGCATGTTTTTAATGTTGCCAATCAAATCGTTATCGCTAATGCTTAAGCCGTCAAACGATTGCCATACGTCAGGGTAACCAATTTTTGGTACAAAGGCGGCTAATTTTGCACGTGCATTAACTTTGGTTTGTGCACCCATCCAGTCTAGGTTATCAATGCGCTCACCCAATGCCGTGCGTAAATTTTCAACAAGCTCTGACATTTGTTGCTTTGAAGATTCAGGGAAATAACGTGCTACATAGACTTTACCAATAGCAAATCCAAGCGAGTTAGTGCTCGACATTTGGCTGATAGCACGCTTCCAACGTGGGCGAGGCTCTTGTTGTCCGCTTAGTTCTTTACCGTAAAATGCAAAGTTAGTATTAAAAATATCTTCAGAGAGTAAATCAGCATTACCGCTTAGGGCGTGATACGTTAAATAATCTTTCCATACTGCTAGGTCTTCTTGATTGATCAAGTCAATCATGGCTTTAATTGGCTCTGGTTGAGATACATTTAACTGCGGTACTTTATACCCAGTTTGTGCAAAATATAAATCCCAGTTAAAACCAGGGTACGCTTTAGTAAGTTCAGCGCGGTCGATTTGGTTTAATGTAATATCGCGGTTACGACGTTTCTCGCGAGGCCAGTGACCTTGTGCAATTTTAGTTTCAAGCGCAAGAATTGCTTGAGCACGAGAGGTTGCGTTGTTTACGTCAGCAAATTTCAACATGTCAGCAATGTGTGCGACATACGCTGCGCGCGTTTTAACAAAGCGCTCTGAATCTTCAAGGTAGAACGAACGATCCGGTAGGCCTAAACCGCCAGCACCTAAAGACATTTCATATTTGTTAGGATCTAAACGGTTAAACCACATACCGCCACCTAACGGAGCTTTTACGCCAGTAAGCCACGATTTACCAAATAGCTCAGTCAGGTCATTCGTTGATGATACAGCGTTGATCTCTGTTAATAGTGGTTTTATCGGTGTTACGCCGAGTTTGTTCAGAGTGTCTGTATCCATATATGCATTGTAGAAATCAGCAACTAATTTCTCTTCAGCATTTAAATCTTTGCGTGCTGCGATTTCTTCGATGATTGTTTTAACGCGTTCTTCACTGCGATCAGCAAGTGCAGAGAATGCACCATAACGAGTTTTATCAGCAGGCATGCTGTAGTTGTCGTACCATGTACCGCTGGCGTACATAAAAAAATCATCACCAGGTTTAACTGCTTCATTACGTGCTGATAAATCAACACCAAAGCTACCTAGCTCTGCTTTTGTTGTAGCAGCAACTATTTGTTGCTCTTGTTTTGTTGTCTCAGGCGTTGAGCAGCCTGTAATAAAGGTGGCAGCTAATGCCGCTGCTATTAGGTTCTTCTTCATTGTGTTGTTCCCCTGAACGTTAACTTTATTAATACGTAAATTTGTGTCTATTTTGATTGTTAAGGAATACTAACAACCAGACAATTTTTTTGAGGCGAATCACCTCTGCGCACGATAAAATAACCAGCCTTTTATGCATTGTCTGATTGTTTTTGCTGTAATTCCCACATGCGGGCATATTCACCTTGCAGGGCGAGTAAGTCATCATGCTTGCCTTGCTCGATGACTTGGCCTGCTTTGAGCACGATTATGGTGTCAGCATCCGTGATAGTGGATAGTCTATGAGCAATGACAATACTTGTATGTTCACTGGCTACTTCACGCATTGCACTGAGTATGGCTTGCTCTGAGTGTGAATCTAAAGCAGATGTTGCCTCGTCAAAAATTAAAATAGGGGATTTTTTTAAAATAGCCCGTGCGATTGCGATACGCTGCTTTTCACCGCCTGATACCTTTAATCCACGTTCACCTACAAGCGTTTGGTCACCTTTATCTAGGCTGTTAATAAACGCCCTTAAATGGGCCATATCAATTGCTTTGTTTATTTCATCTGCGCTGGCATCTGGGCGACCGTATGCAATGTTTTCTACAATAGTGGTGTTAAATAACACGGTATCTTGGGGCACAATAGCAATGGCTTGTCTTAGGCTTGCCAGTGTTACCTTATGGATGGGCTGTTCATCAATATAGATTGCGCCGCTGTTGAGTTCATAAAAACGATAGAGCAGGCGAGCAAGGGTACTTTTACCTGCGCCACTGGCACCGACAACGGCGACTTTACTTCCTGCTGGCACGTTAAAACTCAACTCATTCAAAATTGGCCGATCGCTGTCATAATGAAACTTAACATTTTCAAAGCGAATAGCGCCTTGTGTTAATGTTAAAGGTTCTGCTCCAGGACCATCATTAATGCTTGGTTTACGTGTTAATAGCCCTAGCATGTTTTCAAGATCAGTGAGGGCGCGGCGTATTTCTCTGTACACAAACCCTAAAAAGTTCAGAGGTAAAAATAGTTGGATCATGTAGGCGTTGATCATCACTAATTCACCAATTGTTAGTGTGCCAGTGACGACCTCTAACGCGCCTAGCCACATGAGTACCGTGATAGCTGCGGCGATGATCAAGGCTTGGCCAGAATTAAGCGCAAGTAACGATAAGCGGTTTTTTAATCGTGCTTGTTCCCAACGAGCTAAAAAAGTGTCGTATGTTGAGGCTTCATATTCTTCGTTATTAAAATATTTTACCGTTTCGTAATTTAGTAAGCTGTCTATGGCACGGGTATTGCTGTTGTTATCTGCTTGATTAGCTTCACGAATAAAGCGGTTTCGCCATTGTGTAACGACCACTGTAAAAGTGATGTAAAGTGCAACTGCGAGTAAGGTGACTAACGCAAACCAAGGCGAAAATAAAGTAGCAAAAATAACCGCGACTATCAGAATTTCAAATAGCGTAGGTATAATATTAAACATTAAAAATCGCATTAAGAAACTCAACCCGCTGGTACCGCGTTCAATGTCACGGCTTATACCGCCAGTTTGTCTATCAAGATGAAATGCCAGCTCTAATGAGTGCAGGTGCTTAAATACTTTTAAACCAATATGACGCATGGCATGCTCAGTGACGCGGCCAAACAAGGCATCGCGTACTTCACCAAAAAATACGCTTGCAAAGCGCAGCCCACCGTACAGTAATAGTAATGCGACTGGCACTAGCATAATGTCTTGTAGGTTAGCATCTACGCTGTCGATTATTTCTTTCAGCGCCCATGGCATAAGTAAAGTTGCACCTTTTGCGGCAATCAAAGCTAATGCAGCAAGTGTTACACGGCCTTTAAATACCACAAGGTATGGCCACAATGTAAGAATGCTTTGTTTTAGGTTCATTGCATCTGGATGTTTACTCGTTTGCGTACGTTTGCCCATACCGCGCATGATTTTCCCTTGAAAGTTAAATAGAGCTATTGAATCTTACTAATAGACACCCAATAATAGTGGGGTAACTTACTTTAGATTAAAAAATGACTCAACTTCGCTTATTTATCACTGCTTTAATTTTATTTGCTGCGCTATTTAGTGTGCAGGCAAATGCTGTTGACGGTAATAACGATGTTGTGCAAAAGAATAATGTTAACGTGCTGTCTGTGTTAGATAATACACCAGATAGTATTATAAACTCCTACCTATCTGTTTCAAAATCTGCATTTGTAAAAAATAGCGTTAAAAAACAGCCTGAAGATTTAGGTTTTAAAGCTTTACAGCCTCGTTTAACGGCAAATAACTCATCTTTGTTTTTATATCAACGTCAAGTTGAACCAAACTATGAAACTATATTTGAATTTTTTGCCCCAAGTCTTGCGCGTGAGCTTTATTTACGCCCCCTTGAGCCACCCATTATATCTCCTTGGTTTATTGTTTATGAAGGCAAAAAGTCACGTATAAGCGGCTGGAAAGACGCTAATTTACAATATAGTGCAACGCGTACCTACCATATTTAATTTTTCTTTATAATTTTTCAGTTTGAACAACAAATAAATTAATGCGCCTGCATGGCGTGAAATCGGTGCGCGCGCCGGTTTAAAGGACGAATTATGTTAAAAAAATCATTAAAGAAACCGCTATTACAGCGTTTTAAAATTAGCTATGTAGCAATGTTCATTGCACTACTATTATTAGCTGTTAGTGCGTTACCAAATTTATACCCCTCTAAGTCATGGCTTAATATCTCTATTGAGAGTCAGTCGCAGTTAATTAAGAATATACCTTCACAAAAATCAGTCATCGACTTTTTAAATCAGCATAACTTTATGGTTGATCAATCCACCTTGGGGTCAAAATCGGATTCATCCTCTATTAATGTGTTGCTGCAAGTGCCTACCAAAAGTGCGGCAGCGCAGCAGGCATTGAAAAGTGAATATCCTTATTTTGATGTAAAAATAGTAACTCATCAAACAAGCCCTGCTTGGTTACAACAGCTTGGTTTAGAACCGATAAAGTTAGGCCTAGATTTAAACGGAGGTGTATTGTTTGTTTTGGATGTGGATTTAGTAAAAGCGCAACAAGAGCAGCTAGATAGCGCTTACGAGCAAACAAAAAGCATTATTCGTGATGAAAAAGCACGGGGTGTTCGAGTGCAAAAAAACGAACAAGGTTTTGAGCTACATGCTTTACGCAGTGCAAAAGAGAGCTTGATTGGCGTACAAGCGCAAGTACTAAAACGTTTTCAGCGCTTAGTTGCAACTAAGCAAACACAAGGAAGTATGACCACAGTGGCGTTTAGTTTTAGTGAACAAGGAAGTAGCACTTTTAATAAAGAGGTTATGAGTCAAACATTAACAACGCTTAGAGGGCGCATTGAGGAGCTTGGTATCACCGAAGCACTCACACAACGCCAAGGCAAGCAGCGCATTAGGATTGAATTACCTGGTGTGCAAGATCCTGCAGAAGCTAAGCGAATTATTGGCGCTACGGCATCTCTTGATTTTTATCAGCTAAAAGAGATCGGCGGTAAAACCTTTGATTTACAAAATGGCGGGACGATTAATTTAGATCCCATTGTTATTTTTTCAGGCCAGCATATTAATAATGCTCACTCTGGGCGAGATGAATGGGGGAAACCTTTGGTGCAATTGAGCTTAGATAACCAAGGTGGGGAGGCGATGTCAGCGTTTTCAAAACGCAATATCGGTAAGCCAATGGCCACTGTGTATTCTGAATATTATAAAAATGCGCAGGGTGAGGTGGTCAAAAAAAGCGAAGTGATAAATGTGGCAAATATTGCTCAGCATTTAAGTCGTCAATTCAGTATTACTAATATGCAAAGCCCACAAGCAGCGCAAGACTTAGCATTGTTACTACGTGCAGGTTCATTAACTGCGCCTGTCACAATTGTGCAAGAACAAACGATTGGGCCAAGTCTTGGCGCTGAAAACATCACGAATGGTTTAGCTGCGCTGATGCTGGGAATGGGGATCACACTTGCTTTTATGGCTATTTGGTATCGTGGCTTAGGGCTGGTGGCTAATGTCGCACTGGTGCTTAATTTAACAGCTTTGGTTGGCTTAATGTCACTGTTACCAGGGGTTGTGTTGACCTTGCCTGGGATCGCGGGTTTAGTACTGACCATTGGTATGGCTGTAGATACGAATGTGATTATTTTTGAACGTATTAAAGAAGAGCGTCGTAAAGGGCGTGCACCATATCAAGCGATAGAGCAGGGTTATCAGCAAGCATTTACAACTATTTTTGATGCCAATATTACGACCATGATCACTGCAATTATTTTATTTAGCATTGGTTACGGGCCGATTAAAGGCTTTGCGATCACGCTTGCGCTTGGTCTGATCACGAGTGTATTTACAGGTGTTTATGTTTCAAAGGCGTTAAGCCAAGCTGTGTATCTTAAATTAACGAGCAAAACAGGAGCACAGGCATGAAAAAAACTTACTCTAAAATAAAAACGGGCACCACCTTACGCTTATCGGGTTTAGTATTTAGCATTTTACTTATTATTTTTTCAGTGACGGGTATTGCGACAAAAGGGCTCAATTTTGGTCTTGATTTTACAGGTGGTTATTTAACTGAATTTACGACATCAATAGCGATGAGTGAAGCTCAAATGGCGCAGAAGCTAAGCCATTACCACCCCGATGAGTTTACTTTAAGTGCGCAATCTAACCAACATTTTCAATTAAGAGAATCAGCGCAGGCAAGCAATACGCCATGGCTAGAATCATTAACGCAAGACGATACGTTAGGTGTTCAGGTTGTGTCATCGTCTTATTTAGGCTCGCAAGTTGGTGACGAGTTATTTGATGAAGGTCTTTTAGCGTTGTTCTGTGCAATGGTTGCGGTCATGATTTATTTGGCACTGCGGTTTGAGTGGCGTTTAGCATTGGGCGCGGTGGTTGCCTTAATGCATGATGTAATTGTCGTAGTGGGTATTTTTGCATGGCTGCAACTTGATTTTAATTTAACGGTATTAGCAAGCTTGTTAGCCATTATTGGTTATTCATTAAATGATTCAATTATTGTGGCTGATAGGGTGCGTGAATTGTTACGCTTAGATACAAAAATGCAAAAAACCAGTGTTAATACTGTTATTAACGAGTCAATTAAAAGCACCTTAACGCGTACTTTGATCACCTCAGGAACGACACTGGCGACAGTTGCAAGCGTATGGCTATTAGCGGGAGCGCCATTAGAAGGTTTTGCAATTGCACTATTTACAGGGATATTAGTAGGGACGTTATCCTCTATTTGTATTGCGGTGACATTGCCGCAATTACTAGGTTTAACACATGAGGATTATCAAACTAAATTGGATGAAAAAAGCCAAACTTTGCTAGATATGCCTTAAAATAAATAAAAACCGCAGCGAATAAGCTGCGGTTTTTAGTATTATGACTATTAACTAAGGTTAATAGTAACGACTTCGGCAGTATCTTGCTGCGAGTCTTGTGAAGGCTGTTTTGGGATCTCAGGTTTATCTAATGCGATATCCCCACCGTCAATCACTTCACCCGTTTTTAAATTCTTAAAATCAAATAATTTATTATCCGCTAAGTGCGATGGGGTGACATTTTGCATCGCAGTAAAAATACTTTCAACACGCCCTGGGTGCTCTATATCCCACTGAGCTAGCATTGCTTTGGTATGTTTACGTTGTAAGTTTTCTTGCGAACCACACAAATTACATGGAATGATAGGGTATGCTTGACTGATGGCGTATTGTTCTATATCAGTTTCTTTACAATAAGCTAGCGGACGAATAACCATGTGCTCGCCGTTATCGCTCATTAATTTAGCTGGCATACTTTTAAGTTTTCCGCCGTAGAACATGTTTAAGAACAGTGTTTCAATCATGTCGTCACGGTGATGGCCTAACGCTATTTTGGTAGCGCCCATTTCGTTTGCAGTGCGGTATAAAATACCACGGCGTAAACGCGAACATAAAGAGCAGGTGGTTTTGCCTTCAGGAATAATATCAGTGACGATGCTGTAGGTATCTTCTTCAACAATCTTATATTCTATATCTTGAGTATCTAAGTACTCAGGTAACACATGTTCAGGAAACCCTGGTTGCTTTTGATCAAGGTTAATAACAAACAGCTCGAACTTGATTGGTGCAACACGTTGGAGATGTTTAAGCATATCAAGTAGGGTGTAACTATCTTTGCCACCAGATAGGCAGACCATGATACGGTCGCCTTCTTCAATCATATTGAAGTCCATAACCGCTTGACCGGTTTGACGACGTAAGCGTTTTTGTAACTTAGATAAGCTGTGTTGAGCTTTGGCTTGAACAGAATGCGACATTACGCCCCCTTGTGAACTATGCGTAAAAATAAGGGGCGCATTATACGCCGAAAGCAGCAATGCTCAAAACATATTTATAGCTTAATTTTTTGTTAATGGGCTGACGTAGCCATCGGGTTTAAGCGCTAATACATCGCAATCGAGGCTATCGATTACATGCTCGGCTGTATTTCCCACTAATGCAGCGCTTAACCCAGTGCGCCCTACAGTACCAATAACCACTAATTCGCTATTTAAACGCGCAGCAACATCAGGAATAACATCTTCGGGTAAGCCTTCCTCAATGGCACACGCTTGGTGTGAAATATTATGTTTGCTAGCCAGCGTATGTGTGGATTCTATATGATGCTTTTTGACTGATTCGTTATATACGCTTGGGTTGAACTCAGGTATTTCGATCGCAATGTTTACAGGCGTTGCTGGATAAGCATTCACAAGGCTTAATTTTGCGTTAGCAAGTTCACATAAAAATTGGGCATCTTTAATAATTCGGTTGTTAAGTGCAAGATGCTGTTCATTCTCACTAATTGCGTTTACGGCTGCAAGAATATTCCCGTTCTCTGGCCACGCATGTTCTTTTACGAGTAACACAGGTGCTGGGCATTTTCGGATCAAGTGCCAGTCGGTTGGGGTAAAAATAACAGATTTAAGAGTGTCATGTTTATGCGTGCCTTTAATGACGATATCAAATTGCTCGCTGATCACTGTATCTATAATGGCTTCATAAGAGCGATTATGCCAAACAACTTTACTTTGTATTTTAATGTCAGGGTATTGGGCTAAAATTTCATCAAGCCATGCTTGGCGATCTTTAACCACGGCATTACGCATTGCTTCGCGCTCATCGCCAGAGAGCATAGTTGTCATTTCATATGAAAAGTCGTAAATGCTCATAAAAGCAGTGATAACGGCACCAGACTTTTTGGCTAAATCAATAGAGCGAGATAAACCATGCTGAGAATCAACGGTTGGGTCAATAACGGCAAGTATGCGTTTGAGGGTGTTCATGAGCTGTTCCTTAACTACTGTATACCTATCGAAGGATATAATTTACATTTCAGACTCATTAGAGTGTAACGTAAATAGCGAGTAGTTAAAGTAACAGCATACTTTATGTTGTGCTAGATCAAGGTTTATTTCGGGTGGATAGCTGCGGCATCACGTAATCCATCACTATCGAGGATTGTAATGAACTTACCCTCAACTTTTATTAGGTCTGCTTTTTGAAAGCGGCTTAACAGTCGGCTAATTGTTTCGACAGTAAGACCTAGATAATTACCAATTTCACCTCTTGTCATCGTAAAGCGAAACTCTTTACGCGAAAAGCCACGCTCACCAAAACGATTTGATAAATTATAAATAAAACTAGCTAAACGTTCTTCAGCAGACTTTTTATTTAGTAGCAACAACATTTCTTGATCATAGTTAATTTCATTGCTCATTAAACGCATAATTTGTTGACGTAGTTTAGGCAATTTACCTGACAGTTCATCTAATGTATCAAATGGAATTTCGCATACCATTGAAGTTTCTAGTGCTTGCGAAAAGCTTTGGTGGGCCATTTTATTGATAGCATCAAAACCAACTAAATCACCGGCTAAGTGAAATCCTGTTATTTGTTCATCGCCTTGCTCAGATAAAGTATATGACTTAAATGAACCTGAACGAACAGCAAAAATGGCATTTAAACGCGCACCTGATTCAAATAAAAAGTCGCCTTTGTGCAGTGGTTTTTTACGTTCGATGATTTCATCAAGTTTATCCATTTCTTGACCATTGAGTGTAAAAGGTAAGCATAATTGACTGATACTGCAATTGTTACAGCTAATCGTGCAGTTAGTCTTTGCTTTATTGTGTGATAAATTCATCTGTTATATCCATAAAATGTCGGCGCACTAGTCCCTTTAGATTAATGCACTAGCTTGTCAGTTGCAATAATAAGTAGATAAACGCCATACCAAATCAGTAGGCTGCCCATCGTTATCCGCGCCCAAGGGTGATTAAGTAGCTTATGCAATGCTTGTGCGCCCATACCTATACTGAGCATCGCAGGGAAGGTGCCTAGAGCAAAAAATAGCATAACCAGCGCGCCTTCAAATGCGCTATTGCCGGTCATCGCCCAAGTTAATGCAGAATACACTAAGCCACACGGTAACCATCCCCATAATGCGCCGTAACCTAGGGCTTTAGGAAATGAGTTAATAGGCATTAAAAATTTATTTAGTTTAACAATATGCTGCCATACCATTATTTTTCCGAGCGATTCTAGCCATTTCAAACTTGCACCTAAACGCATTACGTAAAGGCCAACTAAAATCATAAAAAGTCCACTTAAAAATGCCAAAGCAAGAGAAAGCCAATGGCTTTGATTCGCGAAATGGCTGCTTAAACCCGCTACAAGTGCACCTGCGGCCATGTAACTGGCAGCTCGACCAAGGTTGTAGGCGATTGAAAAGTAGATTGGTTTTGTTTTATCAGTTGCAAGCTGTAAAGAGCTGGCAATACCACCGCACATAGCTATGCAGTGGCCACTACCAATGAGACCCATCACAAATGCACTAATAAATAGAGGGTCAATCATTACTTTTGTTATGTTGTTCTTTATCATCTTCAAACAAGATACTATGGCCTTGTTTATTTAAATCAGAAAACTGTTCGCCACGGACAGCCCAGAAAAAAACACCAATTGCGATCATAACGAATAATATAGCAATTGGAATTAGGATATAAATTATACTCATAACTTTAATAACCTCAGGGAGTTACAGATCACAATAATGGAACTTGTGGACATACCAATCACTGCCATCCAAGGCGCTACTAAGCCCAATGCTGCAAGTGGCAGGATAGAACCATTATAAAGCAACGACAGTGCTAAGTTTTGTTTAATTATCCGCCGTGTTTTTTTAGATACGATAAGCAAATGCTCAATTGCGGCTAAGTCACTGTTAAGTAAAACTACGTCAGCTGTATTTTTTGAAATATCAGCACCTGTATCCATTGCAATTGACAAGTGAGCGCTGTTAAAGACAGGACTGTCGTTTACGCCGTCGCCGACCATAGCAACAATTTCATTTTGCTTTGACCAAAGTTCAACTTCACTTTGTTTATCTTGAGGCAGACAACCTACTTTGAAACTATCCAACTTTAACCTTTGAGCAATCTGTTGCCCCGCACTCGATGCATCCCCTGTTAACATATGGCATGTTAAGCCTTGAGCTTGCAAAGAGGCGATTAAGGGTGCTGCATTGTCTTTTACTTCATCAATAAAGTAAAAATTTGCGACAGGCTGTTTATCAACATAAAAAGTTGCTTGTGCATTACATTTACTGTTATCGAACCAGCCACTCTTACCGATAGCGTAATGATGATTATCATCGTGACCAGAAATACCAAGCCCTGGGTGCACATTAATATCATATAAATGGCGCTGCTCAGGTGTGTACTTATTAAATGCTGTCGCGATAGGGTGCTCTGAATAGCTTTCAAGTTGGGCAGCAAGAGCCAATACTTGTTGTTTAGAGATACTATCAACCAATAAATCAACAGAGTCTATACTGAAACGCCCTTGAGTTAATGTGCCTGTTTTATCAAATGCAACACGTGTTAATTGTGGTAATGTTTCAAGTACATGAGCTTGTTTTATCAGTATCCCTTTGCGAGTTAACGTTGCGACTGCACAGGTCAATGCGGTTGGAATAGCTAAACTCAACGCACAAGGACATGTTGCGACAAGCACAGCAATAGTGATCCAAAACGCATGTGCGGGGTCAACTTGATACCAACCAATGGCTGTTAATGAAGCAAAAACTAATAAACAAGCGACAAACCACTGCGCAACTTTATCTGTTATTTCAACTAACTTAGGGCGTGTGGCGAGTGCGCTGTGTTGTAGTTTAATGATTTGGTTAAGTAAGGTATTTTGGCCTATCTTGTTTATTTCAATTGTGATCACACCATCATGATTTACAGTGCCAGCAAATACTTGATGGTCAATGTATTTTTTAACAGGTAAATGCTCTCCCGTCATCATGGATTCGTCAACCGTTGTGGTGCCCGAGCAGATAACGCCATCGGCTGGAATGGTTTCACCAGGCTTTATTAACACGCGATCATTTAGCTTTAATTTTTTAGCCGCAATTATATGTTCTTGGTCGTCTTTTTCTAACGTGCGAGCGGTTAAAGGTAATAGTTTTTGTAAGTTCGCAGTAAATTCACTTGCTTTGAGACGAGCGCGAAACTCTAGATATTTACCGAGTAAAAGTAAGAAGGTAAACATGCAAATAGATTCAAAGTATACTTCACCGACTTGCATAACTGTGGCGTAACTACTGGCAATATAAGCACCAAATATTGCTAATGATACGGGCAAATCCATATTTAATTGTTTTGCTTTAAGGCCATTAATCGCATTAGTTAAAAAGGGTAACGCACTATATAAAATAACAGGGGAGGCAAGGATTAGGCTGATCCAGCGAAAATATTGCTCAAAATTTTCTTCCATGCCTGAAAACATACCGAAGTACATTGCAAATGCAAACATCATCACTTGCATTGTCATCAAACCAGCGACACCTAATCGGCGTATATAGGCTTTAGCAACTAACTGTTTTTGACTTGCTTCTATATCAGCTTGAAAAGGGTAGGCTTTATAGCCAATTTCCATTAATGATTTGATTAATTCACTTAGTGGAGTACGTTCTTTGTCCCATTGGATCATAGCGCGATTAGTTGATGTATTTACATCGACTCGTTTAATCGCCGGTATATTTAATAATTGTTTTTCAATTAGCCACGCACAAGCTGCGCACGTAATCCCTTCAACAGTTAGTAATACCTCACTAATATCATTAGTCTGAGATATAAATTCGTCTTGAATATCGGGGTTATCATAACTGGTGATGAAGGCCAATTGCTCTGGAACGAGCTGCTGAACTTTACCTGCTCGAACAGTCCTAAATTTATAATAGTCAGTCATACCTTGACTGACTATTGTCTCGGCTACTGTTTGGCAGCCAATGCAGCACATTGGTTGTTCGCTACCATCAATATTAACGGTAGCGCTAAAGCCTGAAGGCACACTTTCAAGGCAATGAAAGCAATTATTAGACATAATACTTGGACTACTTATATTCAGGGCTTATAGAAATACTTTGTTCACTTGGCAAAGTAATGTTTTCTTTTAGTTTCCAGCTACCATCAACGGGCTCGATAAATACCGTGTATGTTCCATTTACAAAACTAGGAATAATGGCTGTGAATTCACCTTTTGCGTTGGGCGTCAGGTGTATATCAAAATCATGAGCTTGGATTGTTCTATGATAAAATGATAACTTTAAAGAGTGAATATTGCTTGTGTCACCCTTGGTAAATTTAAAACTTACTTTATCTGCTTCAACACCAAGTTCACCATGCAAGTATAAAGCCTTTGCTTTATCAAATTTACTCAGTTCTAAATTAATCGCTTTACCTTTTTTATAATAATCATCGACGACCATATCGGGGCCATTCCCAATTGCCGTAATAAATAATGATATGCAGCCAATGATAGTAATTGCTGGGAAAAAGATTAAGAACCAAGGCCAGAAATTTTTATACCAAGGAGTAGGGTTCATAAGTAAGCTTAATTTGTTTACGGTGTAGGTATTTTATAGGATTTGAATTAAAAAGACTAAAAAAAAGCCTCCAGATGGAGGCTTTTTTGATCTTAATTAATCTATTGAATTAAAAGATTAATATTTAAACATTTAATTAACGTTTTGCTTATTTATCTTGCGATAAACTGTAAACATAAGCCGTTAATAGATGAACTTTGTCTTCACCTAAAATGTCTTTCCACGCAGGCATTACACCAGCACGGCCGTTATTTAATGTTTCTTCAACAGCACGTTGAGAACCACCATATAACCAGATGTTATCTGTTAAGTTAGGAGCACCAAATGGTAAGTTATGGGCAACAGAACCTTTACCATCAACACCATGACATGCAGCACACATGGCAAACTTAGCTTCACCTGCTTTCGCATCTTTTTGGTTAACAGTACGACCTGATAAGCTTAAAACATGCGCGGTCATTTCTTTAACGCCTTGTTCGCCTAAAGCAGCACCCCATGGTGGCATTGCAGCAACACGACCATAAAGTAGTGTCTCTTTAATTTTGTCAGGCGTGCCGCCGTATAACCAATCTTTATCCGTTAGGTCAGGGAAGCCGTGACCACCACGAGCATCTGAACCGTGACACTGCGAACAGTTCTGAGCGTATAAGCGTTGACCAATTTCAAGTGCTTTGTCGTCTTTAACAAGCATTTCGATATCTTGGCTAGCATAGCCTTCAAATATAGGGCCAAAACGTTTATCTGCATCAACAAATTCTTGATCTAATTGAACTCGCTGACCGTTAGCTAGTGCATCTTCAGTTGCCTTTTTAGACTCTTCTAAAGAAGTAATACCTTGGTTAGAACTAGTCCATTTAAATACGCCTTCCCAATTACCTAAACCTGGGTAAGCGGCAAGGTAGTATACTGACCATGCAAATGTCGCAAAGAACATGTAAGTCCACCACTTAGGCAGTGGGTTGTTTAGTTCTTCAATCCCATCAAACTCATGCCCACAGCTTTCACCCTCTTCAACCCCAGCGTAGTTCTTTAAGTTCCACACTAGTAGGCCAAAAATAATAAATAGGCACGCAAGGGTTAATACAATAACCCATATACTCCAAAAGCTAGTCATTTCTCAGACCCCTTTTCCTCGTTAGAGATTGTTTTGTTATGCTCTTTTTCATCTTCGAAAATGGCATTAGCAGCACTGTCAAAGCGTGTTTTGCTACGCTTGCTGAATGCCCACACAACAATAACAATAAATAATACTAAAATTATCAGAGTTAAAACGCCTCTGTATGTTCCGTAATCCATAATTAATTACTTCAAGTGCGTGCCAAGCTGTTGCAAATAAGCAATAAGGGCTTGCATTTCTGTCGCACCCTTGTTGTTATTCATTGCATCAACTTTGGCAACGTCTGCTATTAGTTCCTCATCACTACCGTACCCTAAACCTGGGTGTGCCGGGTTTTCTGGGTTAATAGCAAATGTGTCACGGAAAATTTTAAGTTTTTTAAGAGTCAAGCTAGTATCAACGCGATTCTCATCTAACCAAGGGTATCCTGGCATATTCGATTCAGGTACCACAGCACGTGGGTCCATTAAGTGAGCATAATGCCAATCGTCTGAGTAACGTTTACCTACACGGGCAAGATCAGGACCAGTTCGCTTTGAACCCCACTGAAATGGGTGATCCCATACTGACTCACCAGCTACAGAGTAATGACCATAACGCTCAACTTCATCACGAAAAGGGCGAATCATTTGTGAGTGACAGTTATAACAACCTTCACGTACATAGATATCGCGACCTTCCATCTCAAGCGCGTTTAATGGACGAAGTCCATCAACAGGCTTCGTTGTGTCGTCCTGGAACATCAGTGGAGTAATCTCTACTAATGCACCAAAGCTGATTGCAAACACAGTTAAGATAGCCATCAGGCCAACGTTCTTTTCAACTATTTCATGCTTATTTTGTGATTTTTTATTGCTCATCATCTCACTCCGTTATGCTAATTGTGCTTGCGCGTCTAATTTCAACGAATCATTCTTCGCTGCAATTGTACGGTAAACGTTATAAGCCATAACTAGCATGCCCGCTACGATGAATACACCGCCTACAAAGCGCATAACATAGAAAGGGTGTGACGCTTGTAGCGATTGGACAAAGCTATACATTAATGTACCGTCAGAATTTACTGCACGCCACATTAGACCTTGCATTACACCTGAAATCCACATTGCAACGATGTATAAAACAACACCTACAGTATGTAACCAGAAATGGGTATTAACTAGTTTCACGCTATACATACGTCCTTGCGAGAATAGAGCAGGGATAAGGTGATAAATAGCACCAATAGATATCATTGCAACCCAACCTAACGCACCAGAGTGTACGTGACCTACGGTCCAGTCAGTGTAATGAGACAGAGCATTTACAGATTTAATCGCCATCATTGGGCCCTCAAAGGTAGACATACCATAGAAAGACAATGAAACAACTAAGAAACGAAGTACTGGGTCAGTACGTAATTTATGCCATGCACCTGATAGAGTCATTATGCCATTTATCATACCGCCCCATGAAGGAACAAATAAGATGATGGACATAACCATACCTAAACTTTGCGTCCAATCTGGCAGCGCGGTGTAGTGTAAGTGGTGAGGACCAGCCCAGATGTATAAAGAAATTAGAGCCCAAAAGTGAACAACTGATAAGCGATAAGAGTACACCGGACGACCAGCTTGTTTTGGTACAAAGTAGTACATCATACCTAAGAAACCAGCAGTTAGAAGGAAGCCAACAGCATTGTGACCATACCACCACTGAACCATTGCATCTACGGCGCCTGCATAGATGGAATATGATTTAGTTAATGACACTGGAACAGCCATACTATTTACAATATGCAATACAGCAACAGTGATTATAAAACCAGCATAAAACCAGTTAGCAACGTAGATGTGCGATACTTTACGCTTAATTAACGTGCCAAAAAACACGATGGCGTAAACAATCCAAACAACGGTGATTAAAATGTCAATCGGCCATTCTAGTTCCGCATACTCTTTAGAACTTGTAATACCTAGTGGTAATGTGATGACCGCAAGCACGATAATTAACTGCCAACCCCAAAATGAAAAGGCGGCTAATTTATCTGAGAAAAGGCGCGTTTGACAAGTACGTTGTACGACATAATATGATGTCGCAAAAAGTGCGCTTGTACCAAATGCGAAAATTACTGCGTTCGTGTGTAACGGACGTAGTCGAGAGTATGTTAACCATGGTGTATCGAAGTTAAGTGCTGGCCAAGCTAATTGGGCAGCAATCAGAACCCCAACACTCATGCCAACGATGCCCCAAATCACTGTCATAATAGCGAATTGGCGTACAACTTTATAGTTATACTCAGTTTGTGATGCTACTGTTTGGCTCATTTTCTGGCTTCCGCTGCAATAAATGCGTTTAGAAATGAATTACCCACTTTAAAAAGTGGGGCCTACTATTACTTCACAAGTATGTTACCTAAAACCCTCAATGCCATGACTGCTTCAGAAAACAAACTCGCGAAACCCTTATTTTGCGGGGAAATGATAAATTTTTTGGCCTAAAAAAGATAGGTCAATTGCATAAAATTATGACATCAATCAATTTTTATCATGTAGTTGTTTACTTTTTGACACACTTTCTTAGTAATTGACTCTGATCGTTTCACTAAACTTGTATTTTAATAGGGGAATTATTAGTATCGCCCTTTACTTTGCTCAAGGATTACAATGTCAATTAAGCATATTATAGTGTTTATTTTTACACTTACCTTATTAATTGCCTGCGATCCGATCACAGCAAATAAAGATGAAATAGCAACAAACTCACAATGTCAGCCTAATCAAGCTTGCACATACCCAAAAAAAGCTAAAATATGGTTAAGTGAGCACCTTATTTCTCCTGAAACTCCCTTTAAAATTAATGTCTCCCTTAGCGACGGTAATATTATCCACAGCGCGAAACTTGAAGGTGTGACTATGTATATGGGTTACATTCCGCTGCAGTTTAAATTACAAGATAATGTGTTGACTGCAAATGCAATGGTCGGTATTTGTTCAGAACGAAACATGACCTGGAAACTGATACTTGAGCTCAAAAACCAAAAAAATCAGATAGAGTCTGTTTATTATTATTTTACAGTAATCTATTAATTTCTAGATTCAATTATTTGAATACCTATTCACTACATAAGCAGCAAGGGTATATCCCCTCGGTTAGTCATATTTCATTACGTGTAGAGTGTGCATTCTGATCATTCTATTCTCTCATTATTAAGGGTCTGTTGACCTTTACAAATTTAACCTTGAAAGGTCAACAGATCCTTAATCTATATTCTTAGGCGTTATTTTTATAAAGGACTGATTCTGATAGTAGAATTACTTGCAACCACTATCTTACATACAACCTTTTTTACTCCAACGGCGCTTCTATCTTGGGTGGGGTGAGTATTTGTTGACGGATAATGAACTTAATCGTCGTTGTTTAGCCATCGAATTCGTTAGTAAAAAAAGTCCATTTTGCGGTTTTTATAAAATGGTGTAATTAAGTTGTAAATTTAGCTTTTTTGGATATTTTCACAAGTAATTACAGTTAATTACAAATTTATCGTTATTAATTTCATTCGTAGTTTAAATGCATTCTTATTTTTTAATTAATTGTTTTTTAATTGTTTTAATTAATTAACAATGAAACATTCATTCACCTTATTCCCTGGTTTAGGGAACTGTAAAACAGAATTAAAGCCCCTTGTTTTTTCATTCAGTTTTCGTTCAGTTAAATCCCCCTAAGTTGCGCTGCGCTATCTCGACATTCTTAAATAAAACGAGCGCTGCCTAAATTAGGTATTTTTCCAACAAGTAGGGTATTACATGAAAAAATCAATAATTAGCTTAGCTGTTATAACGGCTATTCCTATGTTCACCAGCATTGAAGTTGTAGCTGCTGATGAAGTTCAAGCTATAGAAAAAATTCAAGTCACAGGTTCACGCATTAAACGCTCAGATATGGAAAGCGCAAGCCCAATAACGTTGATCAGCGCCGATGATATACAAGCTATGGGTGCAACAAGTATCGATAGCGTGTTACAAAAAATGACCGCAACAGGCGGAGCAATGACAAACCCTGGGGTTAATAATGGCTCTGGTGGTAACGCTCGTATTGATCTACGTGGTTTAGGCGCGCAACGAACATTGGTACTAGTTAATGGTCGTCGTATGATCAATTCAGGGACTGGCGCTGCATCAACTGTTGATTTAAATACCATTCCCGTATCAATGATCAAGCAAGTTGAAGTGTTAAAAGATGGCGCATCTGCTGTTTACGGCAGTGATGCGGTCGCGGGTGTTGTAAATATTATTTTAAAAGATGATTTTGAAGGCCTTGAATTAAACGCAAATACTGCAATTACAGGTGAGGGTGATGCATCTGAGAATTCAATCGACTTCACAGTCGGTAGCAGTTTTGATAAAGGTAATATCGTGATTGGTATGCAGTACACAGATCGTGGCAAAGCATCTCAAGCAGATCGTAATTTTTCTAAGTGCCCAATAGATGAAGGCGTTGACGGTTTATTCTGTACAGGTTCTGCCTACAATGAAGGTGGCCATATATGGAATGGTAACGGTGAAAAAGGCACAACGGTAAATGCAAAAGGTGAAGATACACAAGTTTCACTAATTGATGATGACGGAGTAACTGGCCGTGGCGGTGATTACCACCGTTACACCAATGAAGACAGCTATAATTACTCACCAACAAGTTACCTTTATACGCCAATGGAGCGTTTAAACTTAACAGGTATAGCAACATACGAACTATCTGACGATACCAGCTTATTTACTGAGTTTACGTATACTAAACGCTGGTCAGAGCAACAAATGGCGCCGCAGCCTGTCTGGTTTGATTTTGAATATACGCAGGCAATGGGCGATTCAATGCTTAATCAAAGCTACGATCAACGAGTTGACCTTGATGGTGATGGTTACCTTGATAAAGATGCGGATGGTAACTACGTAACGCAAGAAATGAACTATAAGTACGGTGATAAAATCTCATATGGTCGCCGTATGTCAGACACGGGTGAACGTTATTTTGAGCAATCAGTAGATACAGTACGTGCTGTGATCGGTGCTGAAGGTCTAATTGGAAATTATGCATGGGATGTGTCGGCTAACTTTGGCCGCAATGACTCGGTTGATAAGCTAAGTAATCTACATAACATGGGCGCAATTGGTGATCAAATTGACGCAGGTACATTTAATCCACTTGATCAACAGGCGTGGGTTTCAGACAATTTCCGCAAAAATGTTTACACTGAAGTAAATAATGGTGGGAGTCAGTTATTTATTCTAGCCGCAGCTGTTAGTGGTGAGTTGCTAGAACTGCCTGCGGGTTATGCAGCATTTGCGGCTGGTGTAGAGCGCCGCCAAGAAAAAGCATGGTTTACCCCAGACTCATTAACGGCACAAGGTTTGGCTAATGATCCGCGTGTTGAAGCGACTTCTGGTGGCTTTGATGTCAATGAGGCTTATCTTGAGCTTGCAATTCCATTACTTGCTGATAAACCATTTGCTGAGCATGTTGAGTTAAGTGCAGCTATTCGCGCATTTGATTACAGTACCTTTGGTTCAGATGAAACATGGAAATTAGGCCTAACGTGGAAAGCAAATGATGAATTAATGCTACGTAGTGTTGTGTCTACCGCTTTTCGTGCACCGACAGTCAATGAACTTTACTCAGGTAATTCTCCATCATTTGATCAAGTAGATTACCCTGGCGCGCAAAAACAAGCAGAAGTAACGGTTGGTGGTAATTCAGCGTTAACCCCTGAAGAAGCAGATACATTAACGGTTGGCCTTGTTTATGAACCACAGTGGTTTGATGGTTTCTCAATGACGGTTGATTACTTTGATATTGATATTGAAAATGCAATTACAAAGGTCGATAGTCAGTATATAGTTGATCAATGCTTAAATAATGCGGCTAACGCGACAACGCCACTGTGCCAATCAGCAGGTATTTCTATTGATGCAACAGGACGCATCAAATTTAATAACAAAATACAGAATATAGGCTCTGAAAAAACCTCAGGGTATGATTTGAATTTGGCATATAACTTTGAGGCAGCGGGTCTTAATTGGCGCGCAGGATTAGACACAACTTACCTTGATGAATATGTTAAACAAGTGACTGGAGACCCAGTTGAATACGCTGGTGTGATCACTTCTGGCTCAGGTGGCTATGCAGAAATCAAATCTAATCTTAGCCTTAAAGTTGCTGGAGATAGTTGGGACGCTCAATATAAAGCGCGTTATATTTCAGGTATGGACAGTTTTAAGTGTATAGGTAAGGAAGATACATGCTACGCGCCAACAACACCGAGTGTTGTTTATCATGATGTGAGCGGCTCTTACCTAATTAATGAAACAGTCGCATTGACTGCGGGTATCAATAACCTATTTGATAAGCAGCCTCCATATTACTCTGGTAATAATGATTCAAATACGGACCCGTATACGTATGATGTATTAGGCCGTCGTTTCTTTGCAAGCATGAGCATTAAGTTCTAAGTAACCGACACTTAGATTAAATTACTTTTAAGGCCTAGGGCGTGTTGACCTTTCGTGATTGATTTTGCAGCAGTATGTTTGGTATTTAGGCAAGGCAGAGCCTATGGTGTGTGGTTGTTCCCCATAAATAGGTGATAACGCAGTATAAATGCCAAACATGCGCTGCCCAAAGGGTTCTTCCTAGGGGCGATTGACTCTTTGTTGCTCGGTTTTTACTTAGCCTGCTAGGTTACAAACCTCGCGCCGCGATTAAATCGCCCCTAGATTGAACAAATTTCAATCCACAAAGGTCAACACGCCCTAGTTTTACTAGGCCTTTTTTGTTGAACAAATCCAAGGGCAGCAGTAAACTAATGTCTGTAACTTAAATTTAGGTTATCTCATATTTAATAGGAGAACTGATTGTTAAAGCAGGATGAAAACTTATCCTTTATTATCGAACCTGAGCTCAGTCCTCGTTCTGAGCAACGCATTGATTTGTATTTCTCTATCCCAAACGAAATGGGTATTAACCCACAAACCTTAACCGAAGAGTCTTACTTCAATAACCACTTTAAATCTTATTTAGCGTATAACGCCAATAATATTCACCTACCTTTAGTACGAAGCCGTTTTGTCAGTAAAAATAAAGGTGAACAGCAAGATTATCGGCAGAACCTTAATCTTTATTGTTATCAAGTCAGATTAGCTATTGAAACGGATATCAAAGAAGCGCTTAAAATAGAAGAACTTGATGAGTTTTATCAACGGGCCATTGAGCTGTGTGAACAAAGCCAAAGCTTACTAAAAAAATTGCGCCGTTATACCCCAGAAGATGAAAAGCTAATTTCATTTTACACTAATGCCGATAATTATTTGAGTTGGCAAATTGAACAGTCATTTTTAAGGTTACTGGATGAAGGCCCACGAAGTAGCGATCACGCAAAAGAACGCACTGATTTGCTGAATTTTTGTAAGTTTGAACAAACATACCGCCAAGAGCAGCAGTACAACTCAGATTCAACACTTAAAGATGCTAACCGTATTACTAATAAAATGCGTTTGTTACAGCGTTTAATTGAGCATGGCGTCGTATTAACAAGACAAACTCGTCATTTAAATAGTTATTTAAAGCGGTTAGTAAAAGGCAGCGTGACGGCAGTTATAATGGCCTTAGTCATGTTGGTTGTACTTAATGCGCGCAGCACTTTTACAGAAGTAACAGCAACATTGATTATTATTCTTGGTGCTATTTACGGTATGCGTGAAATATTTAAAGAAGATATAACCCGGGTTATTTGGCGAGCAATTGTAAAAGGACGGCCGAAGTGGCGCTTTCAATTTAATAACAGTGTTACGAAAGATAAAATTTCAACACAATATATTTGGCTTGAATACACTCGCTTTAAACATATTCCGCAGCAAGTGAGGAATATATTTTCAAAACGACGACAACAGAACAAACAAGCCGCGCAATGGTTACATTTTGCCAGTGAAACGCGAGTTAATGCCAAAGAGTTTTTACCCGGTTATGATAGTTTGCAGCAAACACTGCAATTTAACTTGGCACCTTTTGCTCGTTATTTAAAAAAAGGTGAAGGTAAGCTGTATAATGTTGAAAATAATAAAATATCTAAACAAAGTGTGGAGCGTCGCTATCAGCTAAACTTGGTAGTCGTTTATAGCAGTGCTGATAAAGTAACGCATCAGCGCTATAAAATCACTTTAAATAGAAGTAAAATTGTAAATATAGAGCTGATTTACAGTGAAAAATAATTTTCTCGTTGAGCTGAGTGAAGCTGTTATTCTATTTTCTTTGATCAGTGGCTTGGCTATAAAAACCAGATGGTGATCAGTTACCATCTGGTGAGGCTATTATTTTTCTAGGCCTGTTTTACTATATAACGAGACGCGATCAGAGACTAAAGTGATCTCAATCTTTTTATCACCACCGCCCCATGTGCAGTTAGTGTGTAGCGTTTTTTCAACACATTTTTCAGCTGCCCCCAATATTGCTTCAACGTCAGTTTTATTCATACCAATTTCAATTTTTTCGTAATTTTCTAAATTGATTTTTGAACAAGCCGACAACGTTAAAATGGCAGCAACTATTAATAATTTTTTCATTTTTTAACTTCCTTTATTTAGTGTTTGAACTTTCTAATTTGTACTATCATGCCCATTTTCGGGTGGTCAAAATAATGAACTTCATTGCTAATTACACGCTTAAATTGTGAAAAACGAGCACGCTGAATATCGCCTGTTGGTAATGCTTCATTGATGTCGAAATTTGCGTTAATGAAAAGATAATGACGAAGGTAAATATTAAAAACCCCTTCTAGCTCCCAGCTATCGCTGGCTTTTTCTTCTGTGGTAGGTAATGAAGAATTGAAGCTAACTTGATTAATAAAATCATCACTTTGGTAGTTCGCTGTTTTAGCTATATAGGGGGCTGGTATCAGTTGCCCGCCAAATAACGAAATGTGTTCAGATCGTGATTTACTTGCACCTTTAAAACGCCAGCCCGTATGCAATAGCGGTTTCAATCCTTTACGAACAAGTGATTGCTGTTGGGGTATGAATTTTAATTGTTCAGGCGCTAACAGGTACGTTTGCTTCATGTCATCTCTTACAGGCGCTAAAGGGCTTAAAGGCAGTACGTTGTAGCTACTTAGGTAATCAATACTCTCATCACACAAGTTTGAACGACTAACGCTTATTAATGAATCAGTAAAAGAGGCTGAGTTAAAACGACTATCACCATTAATACAATCTTGTTTGGCTTGCTCTTCATAAATAGGTGTCAGTAAATCAAGATTATTAGATTTTTTTATCGGGTCTTTATCTAAGCTGAAATCTTCTTGCATGTAGGGGGCAGGGCGTTGCTTAAAAATCAGCACTTCCACTTCAAACCAGCGTTCAGCAAATGCAGTGCTACTAAATACACAACACAACAATAATAGGGACTTTTTAAACAACATTAATGGCTAACCTTTTTAGAGAAATCTGCAATCATTGCAGTGACCATTTTTAAACGCTCACGGGCACTTGCCTCATTGATCGCAAAACGCAATTTATTTGCGCCATCCATTTTGTACACCTTAGGCGCACTTTGTATCAAACCTATAATGAAGCTAGGATTAACCTTTGTATCTTGGCTGAACTCAAAATAACCTCCTTTAGGGTTTGCCTCAATTTTTTTAATTCCCAGTTCGCTGGCTTTTAGCTTAAGTTGTTGAAGGCTGAATAAGTTTTTAGCCGCATCAGGCAATAAACCAAAACGGTCAATTAATTCAACCTGTAATTCATCCATATCATCTACATTAGCACAGCTGGCAACGCGTTTGTACATGCCCAATCGTGCATTTACATCGTGAATATAATCATCAGGTAACAGTGCTGCTAATTTTAAATCCACTTCGCTTTGTTGTTGTAATAAGTTATCAAGTGTTGGCTCTTTGCCATCACGCAGTGACTTGACGGCTTGCTCAAGCATTTCCATGTATAGGTTAAAACCAATGGTGTGCATTTGCCCTGATTGATCATCGCCAAGTAGCTCACCCGCGCCGCGGATCTCTAAATCGTGAGTTGCCAGCGCAAAACCTGCGCCTAAATCTTCTAGTGACTCAATGGCTTCTAGGCGCTTTACAGCATCTTTAGACAGCGCTTTAGGGTTACCTGTTAGTAAATAAGCGTATGCTTGATGATGGCTACGTCCAACGCGACCGCGCAATTGGTGAAGCTGCGCTAAGCCAAGTTTATCAGCACGATCCATAATAATCGTGTTTGCGGTCGGGATATCAATGCCGGTTTCAATAATGGTCGTACACACGAGCACGTTATATTTTTGATGATAAAATTCACTCATCAATTGCTCTAAATCACGTTCGCGCATTTGCCCATGAGCAGAGGCAACACTTGCCTCTGGTACCCATTCGCTGATCTCTTCAGCAACGCGGTCGATGGTATCTACGTTATTGTGTAAAAAGTAAACTTGGCCACCGCGTTTAATCTCTCGTAGTATGGCTTCGCGTATCAATTCGGCGTCACGTTGGCGCACAAAAGTTTTAACCGCAAGGCGTTTAGCAGGTGGTGTGGCGATAATTGATAAGTCTCGCATACCACTCATGGCCATATTTAATGTTCTGGGAATTGGAGTGGCCGTCAGCGTTAATATATCTACATCAGCACGTAGTGATTTAATTTTTTCTTTTTGGCGAACACCAAAGCGATGCTCTTCATCAACAATTAATAAGCCTAAATCTTTAAAAATGATATCTTGTTGGATCAGTTTATGCGTTCCAATCACGATATCTAGCTTGCCATTGGCCATTCTTTCAAGTGTGTCTTTTTGTTCTTTTGGAGAATTAAAGCGAGACAAAACGCCCACTTCAATTGGAAAATCAGCGAAACGGTCTTTAAAATTTTCATAATGCTGTTGGGCAAGTAAAGTGGTCGGTACAAGCACCGCGACTTGCTTATCATCATTAATAGCGACAAATGCAGCCCTCATAGCGACTTCGGTTTTACCAAAGCCAACATCGCCACATACTAGTCGATCCATCGCTTGTTTACTTTGCATATCACCGAGTACCGCTTCAATGGCACTGCGCTGATCGTCTGTTTCTTCAAACGGGAAGCCATCACTAAACGCACGATAAGCTGCGCCATCAAGAGCGAATGCATTTCCTGGCTTAGCTTGGCGCTGCGCATAAATATCTAATAGCTCAGCTGCAACATCACGCACTTTTTCAGCTGCACGCTTTTTAGCTTTGTCCCATGCATCAGATCCAAGTTTATGAAGTGGGGCGCTTGCTTCTTCACCGCCAGAGTAGCGGCTTAGCATATGCAGTGCTGACACTGGGACGTAGAGTTTTGCTTCACCCGAGTAGGTGATAGTGACAAATTCAGTGACTAGACCTGCGGCGTCAATGGTTTGTAGCCCTTGGTAGCGGCCAACACCATGATCAAGGTGAACAATAGGCTGGCCTACTTTTAACTCAGCTAAATTACGTATTAGTGCATCTTGGCTTGCTTCGTATTTATGCTTTCGACGACGTCGTTGCGATACTTTTATGCCGAGTAATTCTTGTTCAGTAATAATAGTCAGCGGTGGTTTACTGCTTAGCACAACACTTTGTTCAAGTGGGCTTACAATTAAGCCAACATCACTGTTACTTGCTGTAAATTCATCAAACGTATTAAATTCTTTTAACTTTAATCCACTCGGTTTTAGTATTGCCAGTAATGACTCACGGCGACCATCCGATTCAACAGAGAGTAAAACACGGCCTTTTTGTTTTTTCTGTGTACTGACGTAGTCAATAAATGCGTGATAGGGCTCATGTAGCTTATGGTCAATACGGATTGCAGGGAGTTCTAATGTGGCTAAGTTTTTATTACCCGCTTTGGTAGGTAGCTTAGCCTGCGAGAGTTTAATGCGGGCAAAGTTACCTAAATTTGAAAACAGCTCATTAATGGGTTGATATAAGCTGACAGGTTCAAGTAGTGGGCGCAGCGGATCAACACGACGGTTTTCATATCGGACATTTACGTCATGCCAAAAATTATCCGCGGCATGTTCAACATCCCCTAATTGCATTACCGTCGTTGTATCAGGGAGGTATTCAAAAATAGTGGCTAATTGATCAAAAAATAGCGGCATGTAATATTCAATACCTGCCGGCCAGTTTCCTTTAGTGACTTGCATATAGACTGAGTCTTGCTCAGAGCTAGCTCCAAATTTTGAGCGGTAATTAATACGAAAACGCTCTATATCAGCTTCGTTTGTTGGAAACTCATGGGCAGGCAGTAACTCTATTTTTTCTACTTTATCGTCAGAGCGTTGGCTTTCAACGTCAAATAAGCGAATTGAATCAAGCTCATCATCAAAAAAGTCAAGCCTAAAAGGATGCGGGCTACCCATTGGGTATAAATCAACAATAGAGCCTCGAATTGCATACTCACCGTGTTCCATTACTTGTTGCACATGTAAATAACCAGCTTGCTCTAAGTTATTGCGCAAGCTATGGGTATCTAAAATATCACCCACTTTAAAGTTTATAGTGGAGCCATAAATAAATGATGCAGGAGCAGTGCGTAGCATTAGGGTTGAAACCGGCACAATTAATACACTTTGTTGTTCTTTTTTGAGCGTATTTAATGTTGCTAGGCGCGCTGAGATAATATCTTGGTGTGGCGAAAAATGATCATAAGGAAGAGTTTCCCAATCAGGAAACACCATGACCGGATGATTTGGTAATAAGTACTCTAATTCAGTTTCTAAGCGCAAGGCACTGGGCGTGTCAGGTGTGACGATTAATACCAAACCGTCTTGTTGCTGAACCCCTTGAGCGATAGCAATACTTAATCCGCTACCGGTGAGTTGCCCCCATTGAATTTTATCTTTTTGAGATTTTACCCAAGGCAAGGCTGCCCATTGCGCAAACGCCATTTATTACTCCTTTATTTGACCTCGCAAGGTCACTATTTTAGTCGCGATAGATTCTAGTTAAGTCTTGGTAATGATCGATTCGACGATCCCGTAAATACGGCCATATACGTCTTACGTTTTCTGAGCGTTTTTGATCAAGTTCGATTACTAAAATTTGCTCATCAGTTGTATTAGCCTCAGAGAGTAGCTCACCTTGAGGGCCCGCAATAAATGAATTCCCCCAAAATTGAATACCGTTACTTTGAGCACTCGGGTCATTTTCATGGCCAACACGATTACAACTGATCACAGGGACCCCGTTTGCTACGGCATGCGCACGTTGAGAGATCACCCAAGCATCTTTTTGGCGAGCTTGTTCGCCTTTGTCATCACGCGGATCCCAGCCAATAGCTGTTGGGTAAATTAGTAGCTCAGCACCGGCCATAGCCATTAAGCGTGCGGCTTCAGGAAACCATTGATCCCAACATACTAACACGCCAAGTTTACCAACCGAGGTTTGAATTGGTTCAAAACCAAGATCACCTGGTGTGAAGTAAAATTTTTCGTAAAAGCCTGGGTCGTCAGGAATGTGCATTTTACGGTATTTGCCCGCAATAGTGCCGTCTTTTTCAAGTACGGCGGCTGTATTATGATAAAGCCCTGTTGCACGTTTTTCAAAAAGTGACGCGACAATAACAATGCCAAGTTCTTTAGCAAGTTGGCCTAAAGTATTACTGCTAGGGCCAGGTATTGTTTCAGCTAAATCAAATACATCAACGTCTTCAGTTTGGCAAAAATAAAGACTGCGATGGAGTTCTTGAAGCACCACTAATTGCGCGCCTTGGCTTGCGGCATCGCGAATACCTGCGATTGATTTTGCCATGTTTTCGTCGGCATTATCACTATTTGTTTGTTGCACTAGGGCAACCGTTAACTTATCAGGGCTATTCACTTAGGGTCTCCGGCTAAAAATCCACGCGGTAATTGCATGGTAATACAATGTAAACTGCCAAATTGTGCAATGATTGGTAAACAATTCACACTAATAATTTTATGACTAGGGTAGGCGCTTTGTATACGTTCAAGGGCTAATGCGTCATTGCTGTCATTATACGTCGGTACAAGCACGGCATTGTTAATGATTAAATAATTCGCATAGGTTGCAGGGAGCCTATCATTGTCAGCGTTAAATACAGCTTTAGGCCATGGCAAATCAATTAATGTGTATGGTTTGCCTGTGTGAGTTGTAAAGCTTTCAAGCTGTTTTTCCATCGCATCTAGGGCGCTGTAATGCTCGTCATTGTTGTCGTCACATTTTACATAGACAAGGGTATTGTTAGGTGCAAAGCGCACGAGAGTATCAATGTGACTGTCGGTGTCATCACCGGCTAAGTAACCATGGTCTACCCATAAAAAGTCGTTTGCACCCAGCTGAGTACGCAAAACGTGCTCAATATCATCAGTGCTCAGTGACGGGTTACGATTTTGGTTGAGTAAACACTCGCGTGTGGTGAGCAATGTACCGTGTTCATTTATTTCAATACCCCCACCTTCAAGTACTAAATCAATGGCTTGATATTGATTATTGGAATGAGCGAGTTGTTTGACAAGCACTGCATTAATTTGATTATCCAATGTGCTTTCAAACTTGTTACCCCAGCCATTAAACGTGAAGTCGTTTATTGTTAGTTCTGCGGGGTTATCAAGCGATGCGCAGGTCAAAGGTCCATGATCGCGTGCCCATGTATCATTACATGGAGTCACTACAAAATGCACGCGACTTAAATCAACATCATTGGTAAGCAATAATTGCGTTATATGTGTTTTAAGTGTGTCATCGTGCGCGACGATCACTAACTGTTGAACGTTACATATATGTTGGCAAAGCTGTACATATACGGGCTCAACAGCGGTTAAATTATCACGCCAATCAGTGGCTTGATGAGGCCATGTTAGCATGACAGCGTCTTGCTCGGCCCATTCGGGTAAAAGTCTAAAGTTCATGGATTTAATAAACAAACAAAGGTGTTGCTAGTTTAGCATTTCGGCCGAAGAAGTCAGCTTTTTCATGGTTAATGTTCAGGTTTTGTTGGTGTGTTTGTGCTTTTATCGTTTTGGAATGATCCATCTAAAGGCGTATCGAGCGCTTGCTGTTGTTGGCGTTTTTTGAGCTGTCGCGTTTGTGCATGTAAAGTAGCGCGAACAACGAGTTCTTGATCTGAATCACGAATGGCAATAAATAGCAGCGTATATTGATATTGATCGTCATCTTGCTTTTCAATCGCAACGACTTCGGTATAACAATAAACGGCAGATGCTTCATGCTGTAAAAACAATTTTGTGCGAAATGTGTGACCTAATGAATACACGCTATCTGAGGTGAATTTAACACCGCCACCGCCATAACTATCGCAGTACATTGAATTATCTTCGGGCTGTTCAGATGCCAATATATGGCTCATTATTAGGTCTATTTTACGCGATTGTGCTTGTAAAAATACGGCAAGTTCTTGTGCTATATCGCCTAAGTTACGCAGTGGCCGTAATGAACTTAACTCTAATTCACTGACTTCATTGGCAAGCTTAAATAATGGGGGAATATCAGCTTCGAGTTGTGCGAGAGTTTTGGGAACCGCATGAGGGTCAACTGCAAATAGATTTACACGGTTACTTTCATCAATTTGAAAATATTGCTCAAACTCAGTTAGTTTTTCATTGTTCATATTAAGGCTCCTCGACGCACGGACTATTATATACCCAAGCCACCTCAAGATGCAGAATTCAGCGTTTCACAGGGGCTTATTATCAAGGCGTTACTTTGCAAGAATGGCCATCCCTTTTAAGAAGTAACAACGCTGATAGTAAGTGCCTGTGAAACGCCCACCGGGTTGGTTTAAAAGCGATTTATACTGCGTTATTGATTTTAACAATAGAACTACTATTACTTATAATCAATGCCTTGCCTAAATCGCTTTTAATTCCAACTGAAACTCGCATTTTGAGGTGGTTTGGGTATAGTAGCGCTCGCGAGAAGAAATTGCTAGTTATCTGACACCCATAAAAAAGGGCAAACTACTGTTTGCCCTTATATTTTTAATCGCTATTAATTATAAATTACTTTCAGGTGTATCTACATTTTCACGCTTATGATGCAGGGCTATTTCATCCGCTAGCTCAGTGCGAGAACGTTTTTCACTTAGCTTACGATCTGTTAGCCAGTAAAAGAATAATGGTACAAAAAACACGGCTAAGAAAGTGGCGGCCATCATGCCACCCATCACGCCTGTACCAACGCTATGACGTGCACCAGCTCCTGCGCCAGAGCTAAGTACCAATGGAACAACACCTAAAATAAACGCTAATGATGTCATAATTATTGGCCTAAAACGCAAGCGTGCTGCTTCAAGTGCTGCGGCGCTGGCACTCCAGCCTTGTTGGTGCTTCATAAGGGCATATTCAACAATTAATATGGCATTCTTACTGGCCAGGCCAAGGAGTGTTACTAAGCCAATTTGAAAGTAAACATCGTTTGTCATGCCGACTAACCAAATTGACACCAGTGCGCCAAATGTACCAAATGGTAGTGCAAGCATAACTGATAATGGTAACGACCAGCGCTCGTATAAAGCCGCAAGAATTAAAAACACCATAATAACAGCCAGGCCAAGTGCGATACCTGTAGTGCCAGAACTTCGTTTTTCTTGGAATGCAGAGCCTGTCCAATCGTAGGTCATATCAGGTGGTAACACGGCTTTTGCGATGCGTTCCACTTCAGCAATTGCTTGACCAGAGCTATAACCGGGAGCTGCATTACCGAGCAGTTTTACCGCCGGTAAATTGTTGTAGCGGTTAAGGCTCTCAGGCCCGCGGCTAAAATCGACATTTGTAAATGCAGACATTGGCACCATGGTTCCTTGGTTGTTTTTAACATAAATACGGCCAATGTCATCGGGCTTCATCCTAAACTCAGCTTCAGCAGACATCAATACCTGCCATGCACGACCAAACTTGTTAAAGTCATTGACATAGTAAGTGCCCAGCGTGCCGGCAAGGGCAATAAAGGCATCATCAATTTCAATACCCATTGCACGTGCTTGTTCGCGGTCAACATTTACTTTTAGCTGCGGGGCATTAGGACGCCAAAGCGTTTGCAAGCCACTTAAAACAGGACTCTTTTGTGCTTCAGCCATCATCATCCCCATGGCTTGTTGTAGTTTCTCGGGGCCACCAGCACCTTTGTTTTGAATATAAAACTCAAAACCACCGGTACTACCTAAACCAAAAATAGCAGGGGGATTAAATGCAAGTACTAAGGCTTCGTTAATATGTGCAGTTTTCATAAACAGCTCATTGACGAGGCTTTTTGTATCTATCTCGCGTTCATCCCAATGTTTTTGGGTAACAAACAAGGTCGCGGCACTATTTTTATAACCGCCACCAATAAAGTCAAAGCCTGTAAAAGCAACCACGTTTTCATTGGCTGGGTTTGATTGCACTGCTGCAATTACTTCTTTTACTACTTCCTCAGTGCGTTCAAGCGATGAACCATCAGGTAAGAAAATAGCGGAGATGTAATAACCTTGATCTTCATCAGGGACTAAAGAACCAGGGGTATTTTTCCAAAGTCCAATAGTAATAGACACCATGCCAATCATTAATAATAAACCTAATGCGCCACGGCGAACCATATAGCCAACCGCGCCAACATATTTACTGGTTATTTTAGTAAAAATACGGTTAAACCATAAAAAGAAGGAGGCTGTTTGTTTATGTTCTTGTTTTAAAATAAGTACACATAACGCGGGAGTCATGGTCAATGCGACGACACCAGATAAACTCACTGCAATTGAGATGGTAATCGCAAACTGGCGGAATAACTCACCGGTTAAGCCACCTAAAAAGGCTATGGGCACAAATACAGAGCAAAGTACGAGTACAATCGCGACGACCGGACCTGATACTTCTTTCATTGCTTTTATGGCAGCTTCGTGGGCGCTGACATGCTCTTCATGCATAATCCGTTCGACATTTTCCAGTACAACAATGGCATCGTCAACAACAATACCAATGGACAGCACCATACCAAACAGAGTGAGTGAGTTAATAGAATAACCAAGCATGTACATACCAGCAAAAGTACCTAATAAAGACACTGGTACAGCTAATGTTGGAATTAACGTCGCGCGCCAATTTTGTAAAAACAGATACACGACCAAGAAAACCAATATCATTGCTTCAATAAGCGTGATCACAACTTCACGAATAGACACTTCAACAAAGCGAGTGGTGTCGTAAGAGTTTAAATGCGCAAGACCGACAGGGAATTGTTGTTTAATTTCTGCTAGTACACCATTTACTTCTTCAGCTACATCAAGTGCATTTGCACCAGGTTGTAAAAATATACCTAAAAGTACGGCTTCTTTACCGTTAATAGTACCGCTGAAATTGTAATCTTTTGACCCTAATTCAACACGTGCAATATCTTTTAAACGTAAACTACTGCCATCTAAATTTGAACGAATGATAATCTCTTCAAATTGGCTTGGCTCAGACAAACGCCCTTGTGCGGTAACACTATAAACCAGTTCTTGGGCTGATTGGGAGGTTGGCGTAGCGCCAATTTTACCCGCAGCGTATTGTGAATTTTGTGAGCGAATAGCACCTGCTATTTCTTCAACGGTAACACCTAATTGACTCATTACATCTGGGCGTAACCAAATACGCATAGCGTAATCTTTCGCACCAAATATTTGTACGCTGGTGGTTCCAGGTATACGTTTAATACGATCTAAAATATTGAGGGTAACGTAATTTGAGGTCCACAAGCTGCTGCGGCTTTCATCGGGAGAATAAAAGGCATGAACTTGCAAGAAGCTTGATGAGCCTTTTTGAACAACCACACCTTGACGACGCGTTTCTTCAGGTAGGCGCGCTTCAACTTGCTTAACGCGGTTATTGACGTTCACAGCCGCTTGGTCAATATCGGTACCAATTTCGAAGGTTACCTCAATCGTGGTTGCGCCTGAGCTGGTTGATGTAGAAGCCATGTACATCATGCCTTCAACACCAGTGATCGCATTCTCAATAGGCGCTGCAACGGTTTGTTCAAGCACCTCAGCAGATGCACCCGGATAAGCTGCAGTTACTTGCACAACAGGAGGGGCTATTTCAGGGTATTGTGCGATGGGTAAACTGCGCATTGCAGCTAAGCCAGCCAATACAATAACAATTGAAATAACAAATGCAAAAATAGGTCTGTCTATAAAATAACGAGAAAACATAATACTCCCTGCGCCTATTCTGCGCTTACGCTGTTTGTTGCATTGTTAACGGCTACCGGCATGCCAGGGAAGAAGATACGTGCCATACCATCGACAATTATTTCATCCCCTGCGTTAATGCCTGATTTAATTAACCAAAAGTTTTTATCACCAGCATTTGCTGGCTTTTGCACCCACTCACCAACAACAACAGGCGCAGGTCGGGCAATAGTGCCACCTTGCTCACCTTTAGCTACAACGTAGACAAATTTCCCCATACCGTTATCAAGTACCGCGCGCTGTGGCACAACAAACGCATTTTTACGCACTGCACCTTTTAAACTCACGCGAACAAATTGACCCGGACGAAGTTTAAAATCAGGGTTGGGTATAATAGCTTGTAGTTCACTGGTGCCCGTATTTGGGTTAATGCGTACATCAGAGAAGTTAACTAGGCCACTTTTGCTATATATAGAGCCATCTTGCAGTTTAATGCTAGTTTGCCAATGACCGCTTTGTGGCAATGTTAGTGAACCGTTAGCTTCATCTTGGCGCATTTGCAATTGTTCACGCTCCGAAATACCAAAACGTAAACGGATAGGATCAAGCTGGGTTATTTGCGTTAGCAGTAAATCAGGACCTGAAACATAAGTGCCTTCAGAGACAAATTCACGGCCCATAACACCTGCAACAGGCGCTTTAACTTGCGCATACTCGAGATTTAATTGTGCTTCTTTTAACGCAACTTTAGCGGCTGCTAAATTAGTTTTCGCGATGTCTGTAGTCGAGCTGGCGTTATCATAATCACGTTGTGAAACAGATTTTTCAGCGCGCAGTTTACCTAATCGCTTTACATCTCTTTGTGCTTGAACGAGTGATGCTTTTGCGCCGTCAAAGGCGGCTTGGGCACGTTCTAGCGCTAATTGATAAGGTTCTAAATCAACGGTGAATAAGGAACGGCCTTTTGTCACTGTTTGACCTTCGTCAAAGTTACGTGATTCTAAAATACCGGTTACGCGTGCTCTTACTTCAACTTCTTTTGAGCCAGAAAGTGTTGCAGGTAATTCAATTGTAAAAGGCGCATCTTCAGTTGCGGCAATCACGGTTGCTACAGAGGCTGGTTGCATAGCCGCTTGCGGTGTTTGTGGGGCTTCACTGCAACCTTGTAAAAGTAAGGCTGTTGAGGCAAATAAAAAGAAAGAAAGAGACAATTTTGATAGTGCGAAAGACTGACGCATGTTTACTCCACAGTTCCAATTGTTAAGTATAATATTTTAAGCATGTATTAAGCTGCCTGAGTATGGCATTTAGCTGGTTTTATGACCAGCATGTAAAGACAAATTACTTTTATTCAGCTTAAGTAAACGCAAGTGTATACCTTAATTTTTAATAGGTATACACTTGCGTTTACTTTTTTACTCTTAGCATTCAAATACAAAAAATAATGCTACAATGTTTGTATTGATATTGGGGGCATTATGGAATCGAGTAATAACAAACAAAATGATGTGCTATGTGCTGCGATACATGAATTTGCGCGCCGTGGGTTAGCGGGTACTACGATGGAAGCCATCGCTAAAAAAGCCACTGTATCTAAGCGTACGCTTTATAAGCACTATGCAAACAAGCAAGCACTATTTGATGAAGTTGTATCATTACTTTTAGCACGCATTGCACAATTACAGAGTTACCAATACTTAAAAGACATACCAATTTATGATCAGTTAAAAGATTTGGCAAAGCTCTGTTTATCTTTGGGCAATGATGAAGATTACCTAACATTGTCACGTATTGTGATTATTGAATCTATGCGAGATAAAGAGCAAGCAGCTCGCCTTGAAGTAAAGTTTTTAGACTGTGAAAAAGGCCTACTAACGTGGTTTGAACAAGCTCAAAGCGCGGGTGTACTTAATGATGTACCTGCTGATATTGCCGCTGCATTTTTTTATGGTGGTTTAAAAAAAATGGCGTATTGGGAGCAAGTGATTAAATGGAAGCCCGCTTTAGATGAAGCGCGCTTAGAGCAGCTTGTGGATTTAACATCGCGCTTTTTTATCAGTGGCATCAAGCTTGAAAAGTAAAAACTTGATGCTGGGTATCAACTGATTGCCCTAGGATTAATTAAAGACTGACGTTATTATTTAAGTAACGCTACTAACTCAGTTAAATCATTCACCTTGTAGTCAGGTGTTTTTGCAAGCGGATAAAGTGCTTTACCAGGGCGTGCTATAAATGCCGTTTGTAAGCCTGCTGCTTTTGCGCCCGCAACATCCCATCCGTGCGCGGCTACCATTAGTGCTTCTTCAGGTTTTACCTGTAATTTTTGTAACGCCCATTGATAAGCACGCAAGTCAGGTTTATAGATTTTAATATCTTCAATGCTGTAACGGGCTTGAAAAAAATCAGTTAGACCGGCACTTTCAAATTGTGTTTTAACCCCGTTATTTGATGAATTAGTTAAGCTAACTAATTTATAACCACGATCTTTGAGTATTTGCAGTGCTGCTTTTACATCCGAGTGAGCCGGAAGACTCAGTAGTGGTGTAACAATCGCTGTTTTTGCTTGCTCAACATTGAGTTTAATCGCGTTATTTTGCGCAACCATTAGCAGCGATGCCACACCAATTTTTCCAAAGTCTTGATAGTCACCAATTGCCGTACTTACCAAAGAGTGATGCAACATAGTTGAAAACCATAATGGTAGTAAGTCTTCTCGCCCGCCCAACGCAGCCCCAATAGATGTTCGCATAGATTCAAGATCGAGCAGGGTTTCATTTACATCAAAAATAATTACTTTTGGTTGCGCTAATGTCTTTTCAGCTGCCATAAGATCGCCTCCTATAAATTGACAAGCTACAAGTAAGCTTAATGTTAGCGTTTTAAGTTGTTTAAACAACACCATAATATTAACAGTCCTGTTGTAGTGCATTTAAAATAGCACAGGGCTCTGCGCGTAATGTGTAATCACTATTAACAAAAGCATAAATCACATGACCTTTTTGGTTAATGATATAGGTGGCAGGTAGAGGGAGTTGATAGCTATTGTCTCCATTGGCAGCAGGGATATCTAAACCAAATTGTGCATAAATAGGTTTTAATCGCTCATCTAATGTAAACACTAAACCTAATTGCCTAGCAACTTTGTTACTCGTATCAGAGAGTACATTAAAGGCTAATTCATTCTTTTCAAAAGTTGATAATGATGCATCAGGGAGCTGTGGCGATATCGCAATCAGCTGAGCATTTACGGCTTTAAACTCAGGAAGCATCTCGTTGAGGGCTTTAAGTTCTAAATTACAGTACGGGCACCAGCCACCGCGATAAAAATTAATAATGACGGGGCCTTGCTCTAATAGCGTAGATAGAGTGACGGGTTCATTAAGGTGATTATTTAACGTAAAATCATTTATTGACTGGTTTAGTTTTAAGGCATTAAATTCAATATGCTGTGCAATTAAATCTTCAGTGGTAGCATCCATAAGCGCGAGAATGTCGCTAGGCACTTTAGCAATTTTGGCTAGGTTGTAGTCGTCTATTTGTGCTTTTAAAGTCATGATTAGTTTTCCTGTTTATCATTTAATATAAGCGAGTATAGTGTTTGGTTTAATTAAATAAACACTGTAAAAACGAAAGCTTAATTCGAAAAATTCAAACGCTTTAAAAGGGTTGGTTATGTACAGCATTAGTGATTTAGAAACATTTATAGCGATTGTGGAAAATAAAGGTGTGTTAGCTGGGGCAAGTGCACAAGGGCTTTCGCCTGCAACAGTGAGCCATCGGTTGGCTAAGCTTGAGCGAGAATTGTCGACGGTTTTAATATTTAGAGATAGTCGCCGTATGCGTTTATCCCCAGAAGGGAAGATATTTTACCATCGTATCGGCACCATCTTGGAAGCGTTACATGATGCGGAACATAGTATCGGTGCTCGAGGTTCTTCTGTTAGCGGTTTGCTCAGGGTGACTATGCCTCCTTGGGTCTTTTCGAAGTTTGTAATGCCCAAATTAAGCGAGTTTGAAGAACGTTACCCTGATTTACAGTTAGATTTTTTAATTTCTGATAACTTCGTAAATGTTGTTGATGATGCTCAGGATATTGCTATCCGAGTTGGAAAACTGAATGATTCAGGGTTACTTTCGCGCAAAGTAGTAAATAATCGGCGTATTCTATGTGTAGCACCAAGCTATGTAGAAAAGCACGGCATGCCTACTAGTTTTTCGAAGTTAGTCAATCATTATTGGGTCTGTTTACCTTGGCAGCGTCAATTAAAGTTACTAAATGAACAACAGGAAATTGTAAATTTGAATGCCAAAACACGGTTTACGATTTCTAATTCTGACAATATGACACAAGCCGCGATTGCTGGACATGGCATTGCCATAAAGTCAAAATTAGCTATCGCAGAAGAGTTACAAAGTGGTGCATTAGTAGAAGTGTTACCCGGTATTTTGGCTGACGATGATGCACCTGTATGGTTTTTAAAACCGCAAAATAGTTTAACAACGCAAAAAACAGAAGTTTTCTATGCTTTTATGAAGTCGATATTTGAATAATAACGCTCTGATTAAAGCGATTGTATTTAATTTGTTACTTTTTTGCACCCATAATAACGACAATTTAACAATTAACCTTGTAATTGGCGCTAAAACTCGTAGTCTTAGCGTATTCATATTAACAAGGGGCAGTTAAGGATGACGCGAGGAACAAAAGTAACGACTACATTTATTGAATTGTCTGCACAACTACGACGATTTGTATCACGAATAGTACTACCTGACGATGTTGAAGATATCGTACAAGAAACCTTTGTTAAAAGTTATGAAGCCGATTTAAAGCAAGATATAAAATATACTCACAGTTATATGCTAAAAACGGCAAAAAATTTGGCGCTTAATCACATTGCGAAATGGGATAACCAATATAATGATTCTCTTGATAGCAGTGATGATTATCAGCAAAATTTATCATCGATGCAGTTAGAAGATGAAGTTACATCTAAAGAGCGATTCTTACTTTTTTGCAGAGCAACAGAGCAATTAAGTCAACCAGTACGTAAATGTTTTATATTAAAAAAAGTCTATGGCATGAGCCAAAAAGAAATTGCTGCGCAAATGAATTTAAGTGAAAGTACTGTTGAAAAGCACATTGCCAAAGGGTTACTAAAAGCAATGCAATACATGCAGCAGCAAGAACATCCTTCAGAGTCTGTCGCCGATAAAGACACCCCTACCAGGAGGGTAGGAAAATGAGTAATATTCATCAATTTTCATCAAAAGACGCAATTCAAGCCAAAGCAAGCCGCTGGATAAGTGCTATGGATCGTGGTTTGTCGGATACTGAACGTGCCGCATTCCAAGTATGGGTAAAGGAAAGTAAAGCACACCAAGACGCTGTATTTGAGCTTGCCCAATTGTGGGATGAGTTGAGTGTATTGAATGAATTGAGTAGTCTGTTTCCTAATAAACAAGTGCCTTCACAGCACAGTGCACCGCGTTTTAGTTTTTCTGTGGCTGCGAGTATCTTTGCTGCTATGTTGGTTGCCAGTTTTATGTTTATCGGCATTGAGCATTGGCCTAGCGCTCCACAAGAGCAGGCTAAATATAGCAAAATTTATCGCACTAAAGTGGGTGAGCAAGCAACGTATGTGTTGCCCGATAGCACGATTGTTCAGCTCAATACCAATAGTTTATTAGAAGTGGCCTACACACAAAATCGCCGACAATTGATTTTAACGCGCGGTGAAGGGCGTTTTAATGTGGCAAAAGATGCATCACGACCTTTTAGTGTCATGGCGGGTGATAAATCGTTTACAGCATTAGGGACTGTCTTTAATGTACAACGCAATGCAGCTTCTGATTTAGAGTTGGTTGTAACTGAAGGCAAAGTGATGATCACAGACCCTGCGGTTGAAGTAAATGCAGAGCACTTTGTGCAATTACAAGATGCAAGTAACGACACACTTGAAGTAAAAAATATTAATGCCAGTATTGTGATCTCAGGTGAAAAAGCATTAATAAAAGAAAGTATCACTAAGCCGATTAAACAATTAACACAAGATGATGTTCAGCGAGATTTAGCATGGCAACATGGTATGCTAATTTTTAATGGAGAACCCCTGAGCGAAGCGCTGCAAGAAGTAAGTCGTTACACTGCTACGCGCTTTGAACTAACGGATCCAGCGTTAGCTTCACTTAAAGTTGCAGGTGTTTTTAAAGCGGGTGATATTGCTGGTTTACTTGATAGCCTTAAATTAAATTTAGCCATTGATCATGAACGATTAGGTGAACATATTGTTAGCCTAAAACATAGCAATAACAGCTAAGCATGCCTACTTACTTGTTTAAATAAAGTGTTGTAAGTTACGATGGTAAAACTAAAAAGTAAAAAAATAATCAATAAAAAAATAAAATTACGTAGCGGATTTTTCTTCCTCAACTGTTTGTATAAGTTGCGCAGTAACCAAACATACACCCATTGTGGTCTATCAGTATTTGCATCGATAGCATTGAGTTTCAATGTACACGCAAATACTGTCCAGTCACAGATGGTGCAATTTGATATAAAAGCGCAGCGAGCAGATCTAGCACTGATTGACTTTGCAAAACAGACAGAACAAACCGTGGTTTTTTCATTTGAACTGGCAAAGCAGTACCAAGCCCAATCAGTATTTGGTTATTACACTCAGTTAGATGCATTAAATACAATGTTGCAAAATACTGAGCTCGATGCGGTTGTTGATCAAAATGGTTTACTGAGTATAAAACTCAAACAAATCAACAGGAATGATAACAACATGATGAAGCTTTCAGGGGTCAGTGCAGCTGTATTACCACTTTTAATGGCAGTTAACAGCCAAGCCGTTAATGCACAAGAAGAAACAGCAAAAGAAAACATCGAAAAAATTGCCATTGTCGGCAGCCGTGTAGCGGGCCGTTCAGTTGAAGATTTACCTGTTCCAGTTGATATTTTAAGTGCCGAAGCGCTTGAAAACACAGGCCAAACCGAAGTTGGCCGTATGTTACAGTCTATTGCCCCTTCATTTAACTTTTCAAGCTCGTCAATTAGTGATGGTACCGATGCATTACGCCCTGCGACATTGCGTGGTTTAGGCCCAGACCAAACACTCGTCCTGATCAATGGTAAGCGTCGCCATCAAGCGAGTATTATTCACATCAACACTTCAGTGGGGCGTGGAACTGCGGGTACAGATATGAATGCGATCCCAGCTTCAGCGATTAAACGTATTGAAGTCTTACGTGATGGTGCGGCCGCACAATATGGCTCTGATGCAATCGCGGGTGTAATTAATATTGTTTTAAAAGATGCCGATGATGGTGGTAAAGCGGCCATTAATTATGGTCAATATTCTGAAGGGGATGGCGAAACCGTCAATCTTGATTTTAATAAAGGGTTTGCATTAGGTGATGAAGGGTATGTAAACGTGACTCTTAATTACAGAGATCGCGCCCCGACTAACCGTGCTGGTTTACATGGCTCTTGCCAATTTTATGGTTGTACAGAGCTAAGTGACGGTACTTTATTGGCTGGTGATCCACGCGAGTTAACAGCGGATCGTAATACCTTTCGAATTGGTGATGCTGATTCACAACAATTTGGTTTAACTGTCAATACCGGGTATGAACTTGGCGATGGCGAGCTTTATGGTTTTATTACTTACTCAACGCGTGATAACGAATCGGCTGCGTTTTTCCGTCATAATGCAAATGCCGGTGGTAATCCAGTATTGCAAGATAACGATGCGACAATACCGTTAGGTTTCTTACCAAAAATTAATACGACTATCGACGATATTTCGTATAACTTCGGCTATAAAACACAGTTTGATAACGACGCAAGCTTAGATTTATCCTATACCTACGGTGAAAACAGCATTGGTTACACGACGAGTGACACAATTAATGCATCTTACGCAAACTTTTTACGTTATGACCAAGGTTTAAGTGCTGCTGACATACGAGCGACTATCCCACGCGAGGCCTATGCCTATGGTATGGAGTTATCACTTCAAACAATCAATCTTGATTTTACGCAAGATTTTGATGATTACTCATTTGCAATGGGCGCCGAAATTCGTACTGATGAATACCGCATTTTAGAAGGTAATGAATACGCATACCGCGATTACGATACAAATAACGGGGTAAGTATTTACAACGGGTTAAGTGGTGGTGTAGGGAGTGAAAACGCATCTGGTGGCACACAAGGGTTTGGTGGTTCATCTCCAGCGTCATCTGTTGATGAGTCGCGTGATGTAATTTCATTCTATATAGACGCAGAAGCGTATGTGATAGACGATGTAATTTTATCGGGCGCACTTCGCTACGATAACTACAAAGGCTTTGGTGATACTGTTAACTTTAAACTGGCAGGTAACTGGTCAGTAACTGATGATATCTCACTTCGTGGTGCGTTGAGCTCAGGCTTTAGAGCGCCGTCTATGCAGCAGTTATACTTTAATAATATTAGTACGCAGTTTGTTGTTGGGCCTAATGGTACATTAGTTGCTGAAGAAGTGGGGACATTCAGAAATGATTCAACACTTGCGCAAAGTTTAGGTATTCCAAAACTGACAGAAGAAAAATCTCAAAATCGCAGTTTAGGTATTGTGTATAACGTAACAGATAACATTAATGTGACGGTTGATTACTACTCGATAGATATTGACGATCGTATTGTTATCAGTAATCGTTTAGGCAAAGGGCTTTCTTCTAGCTTAGATGCCGCACTAGTTAGCTCTGGTGCAGGTGCGGGCCAGTTTTTCTTAAATGGCGCTGATACTGAAACGCGTGGTATCGATTTTGTAGCAACATGGAATACAGAAGGTTTAGGCGGAACACTTGATTTTACACTTGCTGCTAACTTTACTAAAACTGATGTTGTATCGTTATTTACACCAGCAGGTTCAGGTTTAGAAACAGTGCCGGTTGAAGATGTATTCTCAGATCAAGAAATTTCAATCATTGAAGAATGGCAACCAGAGGACCGGATTAACTTAAGTGCGCTTTATCAACGCGATGATTGGACGGTTAATTTATCGCTTAATCGTTTTGGTGAATACACGGTTAAAGATGGTGGAAGCCAAACGTATTCAGCAGAAATTTTGACTGATATTAAAGTGAATTACTTTGTTACAGAAGACCTATCAGTCAACATTGGTGCTAACAATTTGTTTGATGTCTATCCTGACAAAAACAAAATAGGTAATTCACGTTTAGGCACCATTGTCGATGCAAATGGTAATACTATTGTTAGTAGCCCTGGTGTATTTGAGTATTCACGCCGTTCGGCTCCATTTGGCTTTAATGGTGCTTATTATTATATCGGCGCAGAATACCGTTTTTAATAAATAACTTTCCTATTGTTATTTAATATTCAAAGGGCTGAAAGGCCCTTTTTTCGCTTTGATCTGTCATAAAAAATTCACTGTTTTTTAAAGATAAAATCTTCAATACTATCTGGACTAGACCAGATTGAGTTGGAAATTACAATGAATGATTATTTACTACTAACCCCAGGGCCGCTAAGCACCTCTGATACAGTAAAAAAAGCGATGCTAAAGGATTGGTGTACGTGGGATGATGAATATAACCAAGGTGTAGTTCAAGCAATCCGAGCTAAGCTGGTGGCACTTGCTACTGCACATCCAGGTTACACCAGTGTGCTAATGCAAGGCAGCGGGACAGCGAGTGTGGAGTCTGCTCTTGGCAGTTTAATAAAAAGCAGTGATAAATTATTGGTTATTAATAATGGGGCGTATGGTGAGCGAATAGGCGAAATTGCTACCTATTTGAATATTAATACACACATTATCAATTACACCGAAACCCAACTACCAAATGTAACTGATATTGAAGCTGTTTTACTAAACGACTCTGATATTACGCATATAGCGATGGTTCACTGCGAAACAACCACGGGTATGTTAAATCCAGCCGAAGCAGTGGGACAGTTGGCCAAAACGTATAACAAGGTGTTTGTTTTAGATGCAATGAGCAGTTTTGGCGGGATCCCTTTCGATTTGGCCGATTGGCATGTTGATGTGATGATTAGCTCGGCAAACAAATGTATTCAAGGTGTACCAGGTTTTGGTTTTGTGGTTTGCAAACAGCACATTATAGCGCAAAGTGAAGGCGTTTCACGTTCCCTTTCTTTAGATCTCTTTGCACAGTGGCACTGTATGGAGAAAAACAATGGTAAGTGGCGTTTTACTTCACCAACTCATGTTGTACGGGCTTTTTATCAGGCATTAGTCGAACTTGAAGAGGAGGGAGGGATCACAGAGCGTTATAAACGTTACAAGGAAAATCAGCATATTCTTGTCGCGGGAATGAAAAAGCTTGGTTTTTCTCCTTTATTAAATACGTCAGTGCATTCACCGATTATTACTTCGTTTTTATCACCAACAGGACAGGGTTACGATTTTAAAACGTTTTATAATACACTAAAAAATCAAGGGTTTGTGATTTACCCTGGTAAAGTGTCAGATGCGGATTGCTTTCGTGTTGGTAACATTGGCCATGTATTTGCAGCCGATATGCATCGTTTGATTGACGCCGTTGCAAGTAATCTTTATTGGCAAGATACAGTATAAATTGAGCTATAAAAGCGATATTAGACGTATCGCTTTATTGGCCTTCGACAATCATTTCAATCGCATTGTGTAACCAATATTCAATATTATGATCAACCAATTTTTCTTGCTCATCAAAACGCTGACGCACTACTTTTAAGCATGGTGTACCACTGTTTTTTTCAAGCATATCGCAGACATCGTCAGGAAGCACCGTTACGCTAATAATGCTCTGTTCTTTTACTACATTTGTTGCATACTGTTTGGCCATGATCTCGGTAATTGAGCTATTTAACGAATGCTTATTAAGACCGTCAAAGCGCTGCGCATCACAAAAAATGTCTTCAAACATGACTGCACGATTGTCTAAGCTACGCACTCGCTGCAGATGATATAGGCTCTGTGCGCTAAAAATATCGGTAAAATTAATATTATCAATTTTGTTCGCACTCACTAAACGTGTTTGTGCTGTGAAGCCTTGCTGCTTAGCAAGTTCGTAGAAGTTAACTTTTGTTGCGGGATGCCATTTTAGTTTATGTGGAGTGACAAACCAGCCTTTTCGTTTTTGACTATAAATTAATCCTTCTGCTTCTAATCGGATCAATGCCTCACGCACAGTGATACGTGTAGAGTTGAAGTGCTCTTGTAAAGCCCGCTCTGATGGCAGCTTACTGCCCGTGGCAATTTCGTCTTGCTGGAGTAGGGCGAGGATATAATTGCGAATTTCTTGAAATAAAAGCATAGTTTTATGTTTACCGTTCATTGACTTGAGGTGTGAATAATTAACCCATCTCAAACGACCACTGTTAACGCTTATAGCATTCAGTTTATATTATTAAATCAGTATGTTAATAAATATCTTAACCAAAATTCAGGTTAATTATTTGCCAGCTTAGTTTAGGGGCAGTTTATCTTTCTAGGTTAAATTTTTTTGCGTATGCACTAACGTGCTGTAAGTGCAGCTCAATTTTTTGTAACCAGTATGACAGAGCTGATGTAACCATATCTGGATCTTTACCTGCATCATCGAGATGACGTAATGTAAGTAAATCTTCAAAGTCAGGTTGGTTTTCAAAAACCTGTTGCTGATGTTTTGTTAATCCATCTCCTTGTTGCTGTAGTGTTTTTCGACTTGCGGTTGACAGTAAAGCACGATAGCACTTTGAAGTTGACACCAAATAACGCTTGGCCTGCACATGATATTGCACCATCCGGACCACTGCATGACTAAAATTGTGAGCTTTTAAAAAATCAGCTCCAAGCTGGCTATGATGAATATAGCCTTGTTGATTCATATCTGATTTTTGCTGGTGCTGTGCAATTAAGTGGCCAATATCATGTAAAAATGCGGCAATCACAATATCATCCTTGTGACCTTGGCGTTGCGCTAATGAGGCACATTGTGCACCGTGAGCAAACTGCGAACAGGCTTCATCGTAGTGAATATTCCCGTAAGTGAGATATAAAAAACTAATTTCTGCTACTGTTGAAGCAATGGCAGGAAAATCTTGTTTAGACATTGTATATTACCTGAGTGATTGCATGTCAACTTTTGCTGCACTACCGCTGAGTTTAGCTAAGTAGCAGTCTATTTTATGCGGTTGCAAGTTTAAATCTTCAGCCAACTCTTTACGGCGAATAGCATTACGCACAATATAGGCGCCAGCGGTACGAATAGGCTCTATTGGGAATTGCTTAAGCGGCTGATTTACTAATCCGCAGTGTTGCCATTGTGGATTATTATTAAGCACCATAGCTGAGAGTATTTTTGCGCCTAAATAAGATTGAACAATACCATTACCAGAATAACCACCAGCATAAAGCACTTGCGGATGTGCGTTTAAATGCCCGAAAAAAGGAAAGCCAGTGGCACTTCTGTCAGATGGCCCAGTCCATGTGCGTTCGATAGGCAGTTCATGCCCTTTGAAAAAATGAGCCAATGAGCTATTAAGTAATTTTTTATAGTGACTTGGCTGATCAAATTTGGGATGTACTTTATTGCCATAACTGAAAAAATTTCCACCTTTGCCAAGCATTAAACGCCCATCTGAGGTGCTGCGGTAATAGTTAACAAAAGTACGAGAATCAATAATTGCACTACCATGATTTAACTTGAGTTGCTCGAGTACATCAGGTATTGGTTTGGTGATGATCATGTCACTTGAAACCAAGACTACAGAGCGAGAAAACTGGTTTTGTAAAGTGGGTAGCCACGCATTAACAGCAAAGATAAGGGTATTACAAACTAACGCCCCTTGATTGGTGGTGACATTTATTGGCTCATGGTCATGATGCTGTATATAACGACAATGCTCAATAACATCAACCCCCATTCGTTGGGCAACACGCTTAAGCCCTCTGACTAATTTTGCTGGTTGGATACTGCCGCCATTAGCAGAAAAATGAGCATGCAAATTTTGTTTTGAGCCTGTTTGTAACAGTTGCTCAGCAGTGCACTTCTGCCAAGAATTGAGTTTAAACTGCTCTAAACAATCCAGAGCGTTATCAAGCAAGCCCAGTTGTGCACGGTTAGAGGCGGTATAAAAACATCCGTCGATTCTGCAGTCACAGTCAATACCTTGTTCTTTTGTGAATGCGCTTATTTCATGCACGGCTAGTTCAGATTGCTTAACTAAAAATAGCGCGTTATCTAAACCAACGAGCTTAATTAGGCTAGGAAGCTTTGTTGACCAGGTTAGCATTGCGCCGCCATTTCGCCCAGATGCGCCTTGGCCGCATAATCCTTGCTCAATAATGGTTACTTTTTTTGTAGGATGTTGTTGTTTAATATTAATTGCAGTCCAAAGGCCGGTGAACCCGCCACCAATAATGCACACATCAGTGTGGTGCCCTTGGGGTAATAAATGAAAAGGCGCAGCGGCCTCCTCATTTATAGCGCTATCAAACCAAAAAGGTTGATATGTCATTAAGGGCGCTCTCCACGTGCAAGTCTTGCTTCAATTTGCATAAGAATAGGCTCAATATCAGCGAGTGAATCAATCACGTAATGTGCGCCACTGTAATAAAGTTGTTGGTAGGCTGTACGAGTAAGTTCATCTTGTTCGGTTTGTGAACATGCTTGCCATTGTGACTCTGTTAGGCCCACTGCATTGCCTGTTAATGCAACGCCGACTGTCCACATTCCGGCGTTTAAGCCTTCTGCAATACCAGGTGCTGAGTCGTCGACTTTAACGCAATGTGCGACATTGCTGATCCCCAATACATTTACATTTTCAAGGGCCATCCAAGGACCTGGGCGAGATCCTGCTGATAATTCATCGCTGCCCACGCTGTGATCGGGTTTATAACCATATTCAGCCGCCGCAACTTCTAATATATCCATAACTTGGCGAGGATAACCTGAGCAACTGCCTATTTTCAAACCTTGTTGCTTTAAGCGATTTAACACCGGTAATACCCCTGCGATTGGCATTGCTCGCTCAGCGACTTTGGCTTTTTGTAATGGCATAAAAGTCTCGTAAATATGATCAATTTGGTCATTACTCATAGGCGCACCAAACTGTGTTTGCCAACGCGCTTTAATATCAGCAAGTGATCCTAATGTTGCGATGTGATCCCATTTACCCATACCCATTGGAATGCGCGCTTCTTGTAAACTGATTTCGAAATTAAACGCGGTTTTAAATGCTTCAACAAAAATGGTGGTTGGAGCAACTGAGCCATGATCAACAACCGTGCCGGCCCAATCTAAAATGAGTGCTTCTAACTTTGTCATAATGTTCCTTAAATATTTATAGAGGCCAATGTTGGCGAAGGTGCTTTTTGTGTAGATAAACGAATTGAAAAGTAACTTAACGAGCACAGAACTAAAAACCCAGCCACAGTGCCGACCCAATAACTGGCCGTAATAAAGAAGTTCAGCCAACTGATTTCAGGCATTACAAAGGTACGATAGAGTAAAATGCCCACAGAGCCTAAATAGCCAGCAGAGTCGGCTAGATATATTAAAAACCCTGCGTTAGCTGTTGAACCAACGGCAGAAATCATTCGATCAAATAAGAAGCAGTTATAGGGAATGTAGCTAATATAAAGGCCTGCACCGAGTAACACCATCCAAGCTTTGGCGCTAAGTAATTGGCTTTCAAAAGCCAAAGTGCTGCTTATAAGTAAGCAAGCACCAAATAATATAAATGCATGATTAACGTAAAATGCGGTTTTATTATTTTTCACCAGTACCATTGCGCCCAAAGCGATTAGTACGATGAGTGCCATACGGATCCCCGCATAAGCAAAAATAGCAGGCTCTTGCCCGTACCCCAGTGCTTGCCATATTTCTGCCGCAAAGTTGTCACGAAAATCACGAAAGCCTGTAAAGAGTAAAAAGCTCAATATCAAAGCGCTGATACCAAACCAATAACGTTTAAAAAACTGCCAGCGTGCTTTGGCATCCATAGGTAAGCGCTGTTGACGGGCTTGCTGATCTGCCAAGGTTGGATCGGGCAATAATGTTAAACATTTAACACTCAGTAATAGTATCGGCAAAAAAAGCGCGCCGGTTGCAGCAGGCATCCACAGTTCAGGTACATTTAAAGTGTCAATTAGCCATTTGCCAACACTTCTGACTAAACCAGAGGCGAGAATAAAGGTAACACTGAGCACCGCACCAAGAATTTCAGAGGTGCGCCTGCCTTCTAAAAAACTAAACACAATTCCCCAAATCATGCCAAGCGATAAACCGTTAAAAAACAGCCAGACAATATTAAAACCAACCGGTGTGATGGCAAATAAAATCAGCGATAATTCGGCACCCGCGATCATGGCAATGATCGCTAGACCGCGTTGTTGGTGACGCATTTCTGCAATGACCTTAACGCCAATAAACTTAGCGCATAGATAGCCTAAAACTTGTGAAAGAATTAAAGCTATTTTAAAGCTGACTTGCCAGCTCGGATCGTCAAACTCGGTATAACTATTTGCAGTAAAGGGCTTTCGAAAAGCGTACATACAAAAGTAAGTCATAAACGCAGAGCTGGCGGCGAATAAAACAAAGCCAATACCGTGAGCACGTTTTAGCCATTGTGGTTGAGTAAACATAAAGCAGTCCTTTGCGGGGCATAGCCCCGCACAACATAGAAGTGATCAGAATTGGTAATTAATGCCAATCATGCCACGCACACCGTAATATTCGACTTGCAAAGGGCGACTCTCATCGCCTAAGTAATATTTAAGTGGCTCGTTAGTTAGATTGTTTAACTCTAAATAGACTAATGCATTATCGTTAAGCTGATATGACGTAGTAAAATCAACACTGGTGTTATCGCCATAATAGCTATCAGACTGTGAGTTGCTGCCATGCTCTTCGATATATTCGCCTTTATAGTTAAGCGCAATTCGCGCAGCAAAAAATGAATCATCGTAGTACAAGGTAAAGTTATATAAATTATCGGCTTGGCGTGAAATCGCGACCTTGTCGGCTCTGCCTGGGATGCTCATTTGTGAATCCATAAATGTAGCATTGACCATAACGCCCACACTTTCCAAAGCAGGATTAATAAAGGCTAAGTCACGATTAAAAGCCATTTCAACTCCAGCAAGCCACGCGCTATCCCCATTTTCTGGGCGAATAATATTGACGCTACTTTTGTTGCCAAACTTACCCATTGAACTACTTTGAAAAATAGGGTCGCTGATATCTTTGTAGAACACCCCCGCAGAAATTAAACCGACTCTTTCAAAAAAGTACTCAGCCATAAAGTCGAGATTATTTGAATAAGTAGGATCAAGCTCTGGATTACCAGTAACAAGTTCGTTTTCTGCTTCTAAATAAGTTGCGCCAGGGGTAAGGGAGCCAAAATCAGGACGAGAAAATGAGCGAGTTAACGCTAAGCGATAGTTTGTTTGCTCATCAAAATGATAGGTAAGGTGCAATGCTGGTAACACAGAGAGATAATCGTTACTTGCGCTGCTAGGGATGACTTTATCCTCGTCAGCTAAATACAGGTAACCGTCAACTTTCGTATCGGTTTGTGTTAATCGTAATCCACCTAACATTTCCCACTGGCTATTGAAGGTATAAGTTGCCATTGCGTATAACGATGCGTGCTGTTCACTCACATCAAAATTACGACCAAGTGCACCGCCATTTTCGATTAAAGCAGACTCACTCTTATCAAGTACAAATTTTTCTTTATTTTTATTCCAAAATTGTGCCAAAGCATCAGTTGCGGCAACCTGCGAAAATTGACTTTGATAGTCAACATTTAGCTCATTTAAGTAGTCATTTCTGCCTGGTTGGTCTGACAAACTAAAGTCACTTAATGTAGGTGCTACGCCATACTGAGCTTCATCCCATGCGTAAAACTCATCACTAAAACGCGCTACGCGTTCTTTATCACGATATTTAGCACCTACTTTTAATATTAAATCGCTGTCTAGTTGCCATTCAAAATCTGTGCTGGCGACAATTTTATCTTTTTCGTTAACGAATACTTTATAAAGCTCTACCCAAGAGAGCTTTGCTTTACTGGGATCGAATGAAAACCCATTGGGTAAGTGATTACTGATTGCATTCCAAGGATCGCTGCCGTTATCAACCGTGTTATAGGCATAATTTTTACCCGTTCCACGGTCTTCTAGCCCTTGATAGCCGACATCTTTTTGATCAAATCGCACGACAAAATAGCTGTTGTCATCGGTATTAGGTGTATCACCATAACGAAACTCGTTTTCGTAACTAGAGAGTTTCCATGAGAGGGTTTTGTCGTAACCGAAGTAGTGCTCACCGGCAATCTCGAAACCGGTCATTTCAGTAATTAATTCATTTCGAATATGTTGTACTTCTGCGCGGTTTTTATCAAAACGCATGCGGTGTTTATAATGCGTTTCATCATCTATTAGTGTGCCATACATAGCTGTAGCACTTAACGTTCCTTGTTCGAGCTGATATTCAATAGCACCATTGAGGCCATAGGTTTCGCGTGTACCCGTGTAATCACGTAGCTCTAATCGATAAATACCTAAGCCGTCATTACCACGACGAGGTTCATAGTTATCAGTAGCCCAATCTCGTTGCCAAGCGGTCGCATTAATTAAGAACCCTAACTTGTCATCAAGGAGTCTGTCTCCGTAAAGCACATTAGCGGAGTAATTTGTACCATCAGCTAATTCATTTTGGCCAATAGCAAGATTGGTATTAAATACAAAATCATCGGGTGCTTTTTTGGTTACAAAGTTTACGTTGCCGCCAATCGCATCGCCTTCAATATCAGGTGTAAGCGCTTTAGATACTTCGACAAACTCGATGAGTTCACTAGGGAAAAAGTCAAATGCAGTGGCGCGGCTGGTGGTTTCTTCCTCGGCGGTAGGTAAACGATCGCCATTTATACTTGCAGAGCTCCACTGTGCTGGTAAACCGCGAACGGCAACAAAGCGACCTTCGCCTTGATCTCGCTCAATTGATACACCTGGGATACGTTGCACAGCCTCAGCAGCATTTCGGTCGGGGAGTTTACCAATCCCATCTGCAGAAATAATATTTTTAATGCTTTTAGCATTTTTTTGGTTATTTGCAGCGGCCATTTCACCACGTTGAATGTGTCCTACGGCAATAATTTCTTCAATAGCATTATCGTTTGTTACTGCGAAGAGGGTGATTGGTTTTAGTTTTTTTACCTCATCTTCTGCAATATTTATATCAATTAAATAAGGTTGATACCCTAAGTAAGATACTTTTAATTGATAACTACCCGCATCAAGCTTAGGTAGTTCAAATTGGCCTTGATAGTTGGTAACCGTACTTTTATCAGTGCCTACAATGCTAATTAACGCACCTGATAAATGTGTTTTGTTATCTTTAATTGTACCTACAAATGTTGCGTTTTGAGCAACTGTATTATGGGTAACAAGTAATGCACTGGTACTTAGTAATATTGCCGTTGCTATTGCATGTCGTTTCATTATTAGTTCAGCCTCAAGTTTAAAATATCTGGTCTAGACCAGTCTTGTTAAAGCTAATAATAAACGGCTATCTTTACAAACATGTGACGAAAAGATTTATTTATGAAAAAGGGCCGAAAGGCCCTTTTATAGTTTTTAGTGGGAGGTGAGTGCTATAGGGTAATTATTATAGTCTTTAATATTATTCATTACGGTCACTAATGTTTGATGTGTACTGTTTTCGTTCGCGGCAATTTGTACGGTAGTAATTTCATATTTGGCTGCGAACATGGCGAGATTAGTTGCAACTTGGTCTAAATCAATTAACCGTCCGGAAAAATATACCGCATTACTTTGGTCAATGGTGAAGCGCGCATTTTTAGATTGCTTATCTATTTGAGGGTTATCTACAGGGCGTTGTAACTCAATACCTACGGGTTTAACAAATGAAGTTGTAACAATAAAAAAAATTAATAATATAAACACAATATCAAGCATGGGCGTCATATCTGCCTCGGCGTTATTTTGTTTTACATGTTGTTTATTTCTCATAATGGAACCTTATTATATTTATTAAGTTTAAATAAATGCTGCGGCGCCACAGCGGTATTAGGTACCTATTAGTAAGACTAGTAGAGTGAAAATGAGCTGTGGTTAAATAAATATTTTATTTTTATTAATTCTTTGCGTTGCATTGTTATAAAAGTTAATTTTATGCGGGCATAAAAAAGCCCAGCGTGAACACTGGGCTTTGTATAACAAGTTTGATTAATGCTTTTGCATACGGCTCATTTCTGTATGGCAGCTTTGCATTGTTAACAGTACTTTTGATAATGCAGCTTCGCAATCATGTGGCTGTGGTTTTTGCATGGCTGACTTTATTTCTTCGAGTGTTTTGTCTTCTACTTCTTCTAGCTCTTTAACGTAGGTTTGGTCGTTATTTGAGCTGAACTTAGTAATAAGCGCGGTGTAAGCACGGCGAGCTTCAACAGCAAAAGAGGAGCCATCTTCTCGTTCACCTTGTTCATTAATAGCGTAAGGTTGTAAGCTTTCAATGCTCACTTTACGTGCGTCGATCATACGTTGAAAAAGTGCACCTATGGCAGGATCTTGAACTTTCTCCTGAGCTTTTTCATAAAAATCGATGCCGCTGTTCATTACTTGGATAATGTCAGTGATATGATTTACTTCTGTTCCTTGATGGGTATTCATAATGTTGACCTCTTTAAGTTAAATGAATATTAAAGTTCAATTAACTTAAAGCAATGGTCATTCCATTATTTTGTTTGTGTTATACGTTTGATTTTAAAGCGTTATTTTAATTTCTCAGACTCACTTAGAAATAGACGTAAGCAAATTTTACACAGGAGTATGTAAGACTGTTACTTTAACTCATCAGCAACTTCAGCTACTTTTTGCCTTAACCAAATATGACTTGCGTCTCTGTGCAGTAACGGGCTCCAGATCATATCTAACTCAAAAGGTGGAATTGGGAAAGGAGGATCGAGGATCTTTAAACCTGGGTCATCTAAATAAATATTGGCGGCCTTTGAGGGTAATGTAGCGACTAAGTTTTGCTCTTTTGCTAAATGAATTGCGACATGGTAATTACGTGTAAAAGTGGCAATGTTACGATGCTTACCAAAGTGGGCGAGTGCTTCATCTACCCAGCCCAGTTTTTGCACATCTTTAGGATCCATGCCAACACCCACACCAAAGCCTGTTTTACTTACCCAAATATGCCGTGCTTTTAAATAACTATCTAGACTAAAACTTTCAATTATCGGGTTGTCAGCCTTAACTAAACAACAAAAGCTATCTTTCCATATACGTTTATGATGAAACGATTGCGGTAAATTTTCAAAACGATTGATCGCCATATCGACCTTACCATTTTCAACATCATGAAAGGTTACATCGCTTGGAGTCAAAATGTCTAAAGTGGTGTCAGGTGCTTCTGTATGCAGCTTACTGAGTAGCTTAGGCGCAAGTGTACTGGCTGCGTAATCACTAGCCATAATACGAAACACGCGTTTACTTTGGCTGGCTTCAAACTCGCGGTTAGGAGCAAGTGTCTCTTCGAGTGTCATTAATATACCGCGGATCACTGGCTGTAATTCAAGCGCTCGCTCTGTGGGTACCATACCATCACTTGTGCGAACTAAAATGGGGTCGTTAAATAAGTTACGTAAGCGTTTTAGGCCATTGCTCATTGCAGGCTGTGTGATGCTCAGTTGGTTTGCGGCACGCGTAACATTACATTCGCGTAATAACGTATCCAAATAAACAAGTAAATTTAAGTCTATTTTGCTGATGTTCATTGTGTGTCCTTTCGTTTACCAACTATGGATAAAACGCTGTGAGCTAGGGTATGGATAAATGTGGCTAACAAGGCCATTTTTAACATTTTTTTGCGCTTGTTGCCAAAATTCGACATCGAGTAATTCAGGATGCATTTTCGTAAAAATCGCTTTATAACAAGGGTTTGGCATTACAAAGGTGCATAATTGCTCTGGGAATACATCTTGGGGTGCCACAGAGTAACTTTGTTCGTTAGTTAAGTAATCATCGTAGGTTTTTGGTTTAGGTAAGGCTCGAAAATTCATATCAGTAAGATATTGGACTTCATCGTAATCGTAAAAAATGATTCGCTTGTGATTACTGACCCCAAAATTTTTCAAAAGCATGTCGCCAGGGAAAATATTTACCGCAATCATCTCTTTCAACGCTTGCCCGTACTCGATAATGGCAGTACGTGCATCTTCTTCGTTGGCACTTTCTAGAAATAAGTTCAGCGGTGTCATTCTTCGCTCTATATAGAGGTGTTTTATAATCAACAAATCCCCCTCAATCACCATTGATGACCCTATTGTTGCCTTTAACTGTGTTAATAATGTAGCGTTAAAGCGTGCCAGTGGGAATACGACGTTAGAATACTCTATGGTGTCAGCCATCCGGCCGACTCGGTCATGGCTTTTAACTAATTGGTAGCGTTTTAGAACAGTGTCACGACCAAAAGGCTTACTCTCACCAAATTTGTCTTTAATTATTTTGAACACGTAGCCAAAAGAAGGTTGCGTGAATACCATCATCACCATTCCCGGTGTGCCTGGGGCGATAATAAAATCGTCGTTTGAGCGCTCTAGGTGCGTTAAAAATTCACGGTAAAACTCGGTTTTTCCTTGCTTGTGAAAACCAATCGCGTTGTACAGTTCAGCAAGGGTTTTATTCGGCATTAGCTGATTTAAAAAACGGACTAATGCAGAGGGCGCATGGGTTTCAACCATAAAATAAGCACGGGCAAAACCAAAAATAACCCGCATTTGTGATGATTTAGTGAGTAGGGCGTCTAAATATAAACCTTTATCTTCATGGTGAAGAACGGCAATAATAAAAGGCTGCACACCGCTTTGCGAAACAACACGGCCTACAATGTAGGCGGCTTTATTACGATAAAAGGGAGTTTGTAATATATCAAAACGCATTTGCCATGCACTGTGGTGTGTATCTGGCGCTTGTTTATAAAATGCTTTAACAAGTAAGCGAATATCGCGTTCTAAGTCATTAAAAGAGGCTTTAAAGTCAAATTGCTCAATAATTTTACGGATCGTGGGTTTTAAGCCATCAATAACAGGAAAATAACTACGATACTCTGCTTCAATTGGTAACGCAGGGGCATCAGCGAGTGTGGCTTTAACAAAAATGAAATTATTATTAAAATAACGACGATGAGATAATCGACAAAAAACAGAGTTGTAAAATGTTTCAGCTAATTCTGCCTGTGGGTGAAAAAGCAAGAACTGTTGATAGTGCTGCTTTGTTGCAAGCCATAGCGATTCATCAAGTTGTGTTGTTAGGTACTCGTCTTTGAGTTGTTGCGTTGTTTCATTTACTCGGTCATCGTAATAACTGATCCGCAAACGACTAATTTCGTGCATTTTAGACCAGTCTTTATGCGCAAAGGCAAGCGGGGCTTGTGCTGTAATTTTTTGAAATAATAAATAGTGCTTTTTAAAGCCTTTTAAAATGAATTCGGCAATCTCGTGCGCGCACATATGGCTACTCCTAGAATACGGTGTAGAGTATATGCTCTACTGATGTTAAGAGTATGCTAAATATTAGTAAAACCCAATAGCTTATTCATAACGTTTTAACTTTTTTTCTAATGCAGCCAGTTTTTTTTCTGTTGATTTTTTCTTTTTTGCGTAGGTTTTATCGATTCGTTTGATCTGCTTTTTAATGTCTTTTGCAGTGTGCTTTTTATCATCATCACTCATCAGGCGTGTTAGGCGTTCTTGCTGATTATATTCAGCGGTATCGCGTTTACGGCTTAAAATTGCAAGTGTATGTTTTACGCTGCGGATCTCGCTATGGAGGTTGCGTACTATTTGTTCGCGCTCAAGTGCATTGAGGGATTTAGTATGATCAATTTTGGATGAGTCTGCTACGTTAGCCGTTGTGACTTTATGCTGGGTTGCTTGTCCACTGCATGGGAATTGACTGAAGGTCGTTACTTTATCCGTGATGCATTTATAGTAATGAGTATCATTAGCTATTAGGCTTGATGTGAAAAGAACGATAAAGAAAATAAAAAAAATTGCGGGTGATTTCATTACTTTTAACCTTCCTTAGTCAGGTAATAATAAAAACTATAACCTAACTAGGGCAAATCGCAAATTAAATGCTCAAGCCCTAATAGACATCTATAAGGGCTGTTGTGTAGGCTAATGCGTAAATGTTCTTAGCTTTTTAATACTATGTACTAAAAATGGGATATCTAAACTTTGCTCAATTGAAAAGCCTTGTGCAGCAGATATATTTTTATAATTACCCTCAGAATCAATCAAAGTAATGCGATCTTTTTTGTACGCAATGAAGACACCTTGTGAATAATTAACACCGATATCATCTTTTTTACTATATAAATTAACGCCCAGCATGCTTTGTTTTGTAACATTAGGGCACTTTAAGTATTGGCCTACACTGGTAGCAATGAGATCGCTTGGTTGGATTAGGCCATCAGCTCGAGTGACTTTTTTATCTGAGCTATATAAAGTAGAGACACTAACAACACTATTGTTATCAGTCGCTAAACTAAAAGCGAAAATATGGGTGTTATTATCACGAACTGTGGTCTGTGCATCTGCATTTACGATACGGATTGCAGCACCATTTGTTTTAGCTCCATTTATATATGTGAAATCTTCAAATCCAGTGACCGAAAGGCTACGACGTTGTGTTTGCCACACAGGAAGATTCTGCTCGTCCATAAGTACTGCTTTATAATAAGCAGGCAGGCCATAAATTAGACTAAAAAGTGCATCTTGATGATCAACAGCTTGTAAAAACTGCTCTGTTTTATATAAGTCTGTATGCTGCTTAGCAAAATCATTTAGATTTGCTGTAGAGCTAAATACTAAGATATCAATGGTTGCGGGCGTAAAATTTTCGCATCGGGTTAGTGGTGAAGGGGCACTATAATTAATATTTTGCGATGTGAGTTTAACATTGTGTGCCTGCTTGTAGCTTTCAATATCTAATAAATCATTCTTTGCTAATAAACTTTTAGCCGTGGTTGGATAAGATAGCGGCAACACGTTGTCTTGCTTGGTGATATCAAATTTTAAATTAGCATCAGCCCAAATATGAATACTGTGGCTCATAGCAAAACATACTAATAAAAATGAGCTGGCGTATCGTGCGAACTTATACTGTTTTAAACGTGCTAAATGATGCCAAGTATAGTTACTTGCAAGTAATTGAAATGCAAAAATAAGTATGACAATCCCGCCAGCAAGTAAACTGGTTAACCCCGGGCTGCTGGTTAATCTATGCCATAATAAAGTCACAATTTCAGGCAATGCTGAACTACTTAAGTGATAACCTAAATTAAAATATACGTAAGCGTCAAGCGTAAGTAGTGATGCTCCGCAGGTTGCAAGAATGGCGGCCATTCCACGAATATGCCGAGGGTAGGGGAATATAAGGCTTAACGGAAAAATCGTCAGCACAAAGGCAATAAAGGTAATAAAGCTAGTGTGGCTAAGCCAAGTAACTAGCATATAAACATACCCGATTGCAGTTGTCGGTGGCGAGTCGGCAAATAAGTAACTTAAACTAATAAGCAAAACTAAACCAATATTAGCGAAGGTGAACCAATGGCCCCAACTTAATAATTGACTCGCTTTAGACGAAAACTGATTGTGCTGCGATAAATTCATAAAGTTTATTTAACCGATTGCGCAAGTGCTTTCGCAAAGTTATCCGCAACGGCTTGTCTTTTCCCTGTTGGTACATGCTCTTTTAAGATATGCGTGATAGAATTTCCTAAACACATAAGACTTAAATCAACCGGCGCATTGTGTTTAGTTAACACATCAATGAGTTGATCGACGATTTGTTCTACTTCATCATTAGAATATTTTGATAAGATTGGCATCAGTTGGTTCAATAAAAGAGTTATATTCTCATATTTTAACACCAGAGGCGTGAAAAACAAAGATGGCAATAGATGTTAAAAAGTTAGTCGTTCATTATGTAGACAAAAAAGACGACGATACGCAAATTCATTTGCGCAATGACGAAATGGCAGTGAATGAAAAAGTCGCTGTATTCATCGAGCAACTGCATCACGCATATAACGGTAAACCTGGTAAAGGTTATTGTGCATTTAGCGGAGATAAAAATAGTGTGGTTGCATCTGCAATGCAAAGTTATCGTAATGACGAACTTGGCTTTTGGCACATGACAGAGCAAGCAACTACTGTATTAAAAGAAGAATTAAATAAGTATGCGTTTAACGAAACCGGCTATTTAATTTTTTGTCATTACCAATACGTCGCAACGGATTATATGTTGATTGCGATGATCAACATTAAAGAGCACTATTCAATTACCTCTGAACTTGATTTAGCCTCATCACGTCATTTAGATATATCTCGCATGCAACTTGCTGCACGTATTGATTTAACTGCATGGGATACTCAAGCTGAAGATAATCGTTATATTTCGTTTATTAAAGGGCGAGCTGGGCGTAAAGTAGCCGACTTCTTTTTAGACTTTTTAGGCTGTGAAGAAGGCATTGATCCTAAGCAGCAAAGTCAAGTGATGCTCAGTGCAGTTGAAGATTACCTATCAGAGCAACAATTTGATAAGTCTGAAAAAGACGACTTGCGAAAACAAGTTTTCGATTATTGTAATGATTGTGTCACCACAGGTGAAGACGCGAATGTCAGCGAATTATCCGCAACCTTGACTAAAGGTGACGACAACCCGTTTGAAAGCTTTTGTAAAGAGCAAAGTTATGATTTAGAAGAGTCATTTCCAGTTGACAAGAAAACAGTGACAAGTATGGTTAAGTTTTCAGGTCTTGGTGGTGGTGTAAGCATTAGCTTTGAACGTAAGCATTTAGGTGAACGCGTTATGTATAACGACGCTACTGATACGTTGGTTATCAAAGGCATTCCGCCTAACTTAAAAGATCAGTTACAGCGCTTTATGGAAAATGAGAAAGAGTAAGCTTAAAACAGAGTTACAAATAAAGCCGCGAGATCTGACGCGGCTTTATTCTTTGTTTGAGTTGTACTTACTGTTAATTTTCTATGAACTTCACAGTAATATTACTTTTGTGTTTTGCACGTAATTTTTAACCCAATTACAGAACTTCTTGGCCTAAAGTCTGATTGAGCATGACAGGCAAAATTACGATGATTCCACCTCCAGTTGCCTTTTCCATAGCGAAGCGTGTTTTCAGTCTGATCTTCTAGTCCCATTTCCATCATTCGTTTATTGATATCAGAAAAAGTGGCGTTGAAAAAACCATTGTTGTCAGGCGTAGATGAAAAATTTCTTGCGTACATTTTCCCTTGATAAACAATTTCACCCATGCCATTTATAAATCTTGCACTCACATTATGGATAGGAACATTTGAATATTGATATTTACTGGGGGCTAAAAAAGAGTACTCGTAATTAAAACTACCTTGCGGGATGATATATTGCTGCTCAATTAAATCTAAATTCAAAAGTACTAATTGGTTCAAGCCAATATAATTCAAAGCATCTTTGACAGTATTAATCTCTTTAGGGATCTCGTTAACTATTGGGCTTTGAGAAGCACTTTCATTTTTTTGGGCAACGGTTGATGCACTTTTCTTACAAGGAATGTCGGTATATGACACATTCCCTTGTTCATCTTCGCACATATACACTTTTGCTTGTGTGACAAAGCTTGATAAAAGTAGCATAGTGAGTATAAGTTTGGTCATATCATTCCTTGGTTTTTATAATGAATTTATTTTTTCTTGCGTGAGTTCCATATAACGTAAATGGACCTGTATTTCACAGTTGTTTTCAGCAATTTGGTCCATTGTATTTTCAATGGCATATTTTATCGAGTTACTTTTATTTTTATTATAATGAGCTTGTTGTTTTTCAAGATGAGCGTTTAACCTCTCGTTCTCTTTTTTTAATCTATCCTTACTATTTTCGTGCGTCTTTAAAACATTCATCGCATTTTTTTTTGTAGTGTACTGTTTATTCATCGTATAGGAAGAACTACCTTGATAATAATTACCATGATATGAGATAGACTTATTGCAACTGAGTATTGTGCCCGAGCCTTTTATGGGAACTTCAGCACCGGGGGTATACTCTTCATGTTCTTCTTCAGAGCCATGAGATTGGTTTTCATTTTTATTCTTTGCTTTTGGAGTGGGGGTTGACTCAATACCCTCGACTACTTCCGCACTTTGACTCGTAGGAACATCAGAAAAATGACGAACACCATTCTTATCGACCCAGCTGTAAACTTGTTGTGCACAAACGGACACTGAAAATAATACAGAACCAATAAGCAACTTAAATTTTATCAGGTTATTACGCATAAAACCTCCTTGTGAATTGACTCGAATGAGTATTTTATTATAGTGATGTATTAGGCTAGAAAACCCATTATTCTGTCAAGGGGAAATTATTAATATGAAAGGGATTATTTATTTTTTACTGGCTATATTTGTGTTGTTGGTTTGTTATAACAAATTGGTTGAAAGAAAAGTAGTCGTTGATTATCACAAAATGAGTGAACAAATGCACAATGAAGCAAAACTTAAGCAGCAAATGGTTGCTCAAGATATCCAGCGTCAAATGCAATCTAGGGGAGGGCAAATTGATAAACATATCTTACTTCATAATATCGATCCAACGATTCCAAAGGTTGGAGAGTTAGAACAGCGATGCAAGGAGTTAACATTGAAATCTGATATGTCTCAATCTATTTATGATAAAAATATAGCAGAACTCGAATGTGAAAAATATGAGGCGTACAAATTAGCGAGTGAAAGTTAATTATCTAATTTGAGCGTGTGTTGAGATACTTATTAACGTATTGATTTAATTATATTACTATTGTTTAAGCTCTCCAGCAGAGTATCTCCAGCAAACACAAAGTGAATTTACGCGACAATATTTTTATAATTTCATTATGAGTTAATGATGAACTTAATATAATTTGTAATATAAAAGCCGCTAATAAGCGGCTTTGGTTCTGTTTACTTATACTCAAGCCAGCTTAAGATGCGAGCGTCGTTGGAGCTAAAAGCGATTTAGGCAAGGCATTGATTGCAAATAATGGCTGCTCCCTTGTTAAAATCAATAACGCAGTATAAATCGCTTTTAAACCAACCTTCTGGGCGTGTCACAGACGCTTACTCTCAACGTTGTTACTTCTTAAAAGGGACGACCATTATTGCAAAGTAACGCCTTGATATTGAGCCCCTGTGGAACGCTGAATTCTGCATCTTGATATATAGGACCTATTATGAACCACCAGTGGTTCCAGTTACAGGTTGCTCTGTGACTGGGCAAGCACGTTCAATGTCTAAAGTCACAGCGGTTGTACTTGCTGTAACATCTTTCGTTAACCAAGTATTTGCTTCGGGATCTTTATACTTCATTGTATAAGCTTCACCAGCGTCAAGCGACACTTCAAACATGCCATTAGGATAAAGTGTTTGTAAGAATTGATTACCTTTGAATAACTGAACAACAGTGGGGGTTGGTACGGGCTCAGCAGCTACATCAGCATCCTCATCGGCCGTACATACCAATTGTGCAGTTACTTTTTGAGTTATTTGGGCTGCAGGTTGAGTTGTTAATTTAATTGTTTTACCGTTTAAATCACATAAATTATCAAATTCAAGCTTAGTTACTATACCATCATCGTTAGCTTCGCCAACGATACCATCAATGATGTTTGAGCGAGTCATTACACCATCAACGGTTACATCACCAATCATTTGTAGGTCTACAGCAAAAGCCGGTGGGTTTAAAAAGGTGCCTTTCGACAAATCACGACGGTTAAAAGCTCCTATTTTTTGGCGATAGCCATTTGCATCTACAAGGACATCAGCGTATTGAGTCGCTGGGTTTCCATCAGCATCAACAATGTTGAAGTCTAAGCGACGGCCAGGACATTTATCCGCAGAAATTGCACGAGTAAAGTAATCTAAGTTCCAATAAGATAAGTGACTTACCTCTACAGCAACATCAAATGTGGTTGTTGTATCGGCACGGTCACCTGATACAAGGCCATAACTTTCAAACGACCATTGGCCGGTTGTTTCTTCATAGCTCCATACTGGGAAAATGTGCTTAGGTTCAACCATTACTTTAGTTGCTTCGTTGAGAGTACAAACACCATCTTTGAAACCATTTACTTCTGCAAAAGCGGCGATATTTTCAATCTCTCCATCATAAACTACAGCACATGGGTTAGCTGTATTTTTATCAAGCTTCATGGCTACTTCGAGTGTAATAGGTTTGTTATCAGCATCATTACCAAACGTTTTAACTTTGTTACCAGCATCATCAGTTAATTCAATAGCTACAAATCCACCAGAAGTGAATGATCCAACTTCTGCATCGTCACCTTGTTCACCTGCTAAAGTAAGGTTTAAACCGCCAGGGAAAGCATCCAGAGATGAGGTCTCAATAGTTTCATCTTCTGTATGACCCGTTGCTTCATTAGCGAAATAGCCCACAGTAAGCGATGGTGCAGATGCTAGGGCTGTACCCTCTTTATCGAGGAATTTAGTGCCATTTTTTAGAGAAACTGATACACCACCTACGGCTCTATCTTTTTGTGCATCAGATAGTTCCTGAGTCAGTGTGATTTTTTCAGCGCCAGTTAAAGTAAGGCCGTCATCAGCAGTATATGTAGCTTGAACGCCTTCGCCAGCTGTTTCAGCTAGCGTTTTTGTTGCAGCTACGATGGCAACGTTTTCGTTTGCAGCTAAGTTACGCGGTGTTAATCGTACTTGTTGAGCGGTAGATGTTGTCTGTGAGTCTAAAGTTAATGAAACTGTATTAGATAAGTAGCCAGTTGCTGTTACTGTGAATTCATAAGTAACACCTGTTTCTGGAATTTCGGAGACTGTGAAACCAAATGAACTAGCCGTTGATTTTTTATCTGCGTCTGTTAATTCATCGCCTGCTGTTGTTAATAGCTTATCTTCACTTTTGAAAGTGATTGTAGCTTCAATTGTATCAGCAAGTGCGGAATTGACAGCGTCAGTTACCAGTACTGTAAATGAACCCGCTTGCGCTTCAACGGCAATCGGTGGTGTTTGAACTTTTTGTGTTGGTGTTTTTATGTCATTATCACTAAAACAACCTGCCAAGCTTGCTGTTAGACCAAAAGCTATGGCGAGTTTTGTTAGTGCAAACTTTTGTACTTTCATAATTTTACTTTCCTTCGAAAATGATATTAACGTCAATTTATTGCTAATTACCTACAGAAATATTACATGTCTGTACTTTATTAGTGTGTAAAAACTAACTGATATATTGAGCTTTTCGATAGTAGTTAATGTACTTGTTAATGAGTAGCGGGAGTTTGTAATCTTTTATTAACGTGAATGTTTGTTTAGATGCTTATTTGATGTAATTAAATAGCAAAAACCGCATTAACTCTATGAGTTAACGCGGTTTTTAGTGTGCTTTAAGCTAAACTAGATATGTTAATTAACACTCAATGTTTTAGTCATTGCAGCACTAGCACGACCAGCTGGCTTTAATGAACCGGCACGCAAGCCACTATCTGGAATCGCTTCACGCTTATCATGTGCCATTGCCTTAGGCGTATGAACAACATCGCTATCAGCGACTGGTGTAGGTTGTGCCATTGGCGCACTTGCTTTTCCAGTTGTGATCACTGTTTTAGTGTTAGAAACAGTTTGTGTTGGTGCTTTTTCAACTACTGGAGTAGGCTCAGTAACAACAGGTGTTTCTTCAACTACTACAGGAGTAGGCTCAGTAACAACAGGTGTTTCTTCAACTACAGCAGGAGTAGGCTCAGTAACAACAGGTGTTTCTTCAACTACAGCAGGAGTAGGCTCAGTAACAACAGGTGTTTCTTCAACTACTGCAGGAGCAGGCTCAGTAACAACTGGTGTTTCTTCAACTACTGCAGGAGTCGGCTCAGTAACCACAGATGTTTCTTCAACTACTGCAGGAGTAGGCTCAGTAACCACAGATGTTTCTTCAACTACAGCAGGAGTTGGCTCAGCAACCACAGGTGTTTCTTCAACTACTGCAGGAGTCGGCTCAGTAACTACAGGTGTTTCTTCAACCACTTCAGGAGTCGGCTCAGTAACCACAGGTGTTTCTTCAACTACTGCAGGAGTAGACTCAGCAACCACAGGTGTTTCTTCAACTACAGCAGAAGTAGACTCAGCAACCACAGGTGTTTCATCAACAACTTCAGGAGTAGGCTCTGCGACAACAGGTGCTGCTTTAACTACTTCAGGAGCAGATTCATTCGCTTCAGTAATCGCATTTTCTTTTGCTTTTAACTCCGCTTCATATTCGGCTGCGGCTTGATCTGCAACTGGAATAAACGCTGGCGGTTGTGTATTTTGTGTTTGAGTAGCTTCTTCACCTTCAGGACGACGACGACGTTGGCCTGCGGCACGTAAATGGCGAGGTGAGCGGCGTGAACGTGTACGTGTTTGGCCTTGCTCTTCATCTGCAGAGGCAGCATCTTGTTCATTCACAACTACCTGTTCAATGTCTTGTGCAGGTGTTTCAACAATCGGTGCTTTTTCTACAACAACGTCTTCAGTTTTTGTCGGGGTCTGAGTCGGTTTTTCATCAGCAACAGCTTGCTGTTGATCATCAGTTGCAACAACTTGGCTATCTTCAGCTTGTAAGCGTACCTTTTTACGTATGTTACGACGTTGACGGCGAACTTTTGGTTTTTGTTCAGTAGTTTCAACTGTAACATCTTTTACTTCAGGTGTAGTTGCTGCTGCAACTGCCACTTCTTTTTTATCGTCATTACGAGTTTCATTACGTTTACGCGAGTTAGGATTGCGACGACGTTTATTACGATTATCGTTTCTTTCCTGCTGCTCAGTACTTGTTGATGCATTATCGTTTTTAACAACAACAGCTTCTTCTGTTGAACGCTCATTAACCGGCTTATTACGTGAGTTGTTGTTACGACGACGTTGATTGTTTCGACGACGAGTATCACCATCATTGTTACGATTGCGGTTATTGCGGTTACTCTGTGCAGTTTGCTGTTCTTGTTTCTTTGTTTCTTCTTTCTTCTCAGATGAATCAGCGAATAACGATTTGAACCAGTTGCTAATAGTTGTCAGCAAGCTAACTTGCTCTGCAGCTGGCTGACTGGCTGTTTGCGTTGGAGCTGGCTTTTCAACAGCTTGCGGGGCCGGTGTCGAAGGCATTACCACACCTTTTAAAACTGGCTCCTCACGTACTACCGCTGTTGGTGTTTTTGATGTTTCAAATACTTCTTGCTCAGGAGCAATCACTTGCTCATAGCTTACAGTCTCGATGGTTTCGTCTTTACGTAAGCGCATAACTTCGTAATGAGGCGTTTCCATGTGTTGATTAGGAATAATCACAACATCGCAATTATGACGTTTTTCAATGCGATGTACGCTACGACGTTGCTCATTTAACAAATAAGCGGCAACAGCAACAGGCACTTGTGCGTTAACTTGTGACGTATTGTCTTTAATCGCTTCTTCTTCGATTAAACGTAGGATTGATAATGCAATCGACTCGTTTGAACGAATAGTACCTTGGCCACTACAGCGTGGGCATGGACCTTGGCTTGCTTCACCTAATGAAGGGCGCAAGCGCTGACGCGACATTTCTAGTAAGCCAAAACGTGAGATCTTACCAATTTGTACACGGGCACGATCTGGACGTACAGCATCTTTTAAGCGGTTTTCTACTTCACGTTGATGACGTGGTGGTGTCATGTCGATGAAATCGATAACGATTAAGCCACCTAAGTCACGTAAACGCAATTGGCGAGCAATTTCGTCAGCAGCTTCTAAGTTGGTGTTAAGCGCTGTTTCTTCGATATCACCGCCTTTAGTGGCTTTTGATGAATTGATATCGATAGAGGTAAGTGCTTCAGTTGGATCAATTACAATTGAACCGCCAGAAGGCAGGCGAACTTCACGTTGAAATGCTGACTCAATTTGGCTTTCGATTTGATAATGAGTAAACAGTGGGACTTCACCTTGATAAAGTTTTACACGGCTCATGAAGTCAGGGCGAAAACGCTCTATATGCGCTTTTGCTTCTTCAAATACTCGGGCTTTATCAATCAGTATTTCACCGATATCACGACGTAAGTAATCGCGAATAGCACGGAAAATCACGTTGCTTTCTTGATGAATTAGGAACGGAGCTTTACCGCCATCAGACGCTTGTTGAATCGCATCCCAATGTACTAATAGCGCTTTTAAGTCGTAGTTAAGCTCTTCAAATGATTTGCCAACACCTGCAGTACGCACGATTAAACCCATACCTTTAGGCAGTTCTAAACGGCTTAATGCTTCTTTAAGTTCTGTACGCTCATCACCTTCGATACGACGAGAAATACCGCCAGCACGTGGGTTGTTTGGCATAAGCACTAAATAGCTACCAGCAACACTAATAAACGTAGTAAGAGCTGCGCCTTTTTGTCCGCGCTCTTCTTTATCTACTTGAACAATGACTTCTTGACCTTCTTTGATCACGTCACGTATGTTCGGACGACCGTGAAAGGTATAACCTGTCGGGAAGTAAGTGCGAGCAATTTCTTTTAAAGGGAGGAATCCGTGACGATCAGCGCCATACTCAACAAAAGCGGCTTCTAGTGACGGTTCTATACGTGTGATTTTGCCTTTATAAATATTGGCTTTTTTTTGTTCGTGACCCGGGCTTTCGATATCTAAATCATACAGGCGCTGGCCATCAACCAGTGCTACGCGCATTTCTTCTTGCTGCGTCGCATTGATTAGCATACGTTTCATATTGTTACTCTACTGTGTTATGTCTCTGACATGACGAAACTTTTCGCCTGTTCAGTTGCTCCCATCGCTTCTTTTTATACAATCTCACGACTGGATCTGTGGGGGAGCTTTGCTCTGTATCCGTTTAAGTATCTTTATGGTGCTGGCTGACAATAACGTGTTGTCACGTTATTAGATTCTAAATAGGGGGAAAACAAATGACTGTTTTTACAGTTATCTATTTGAGTTCTGCCCAGAGTCGACCATGTATTAAATTAACTTGTACGATTTACAATGCATCTGCTGAACGGCGTATCGTACGCCGTCACGATCAGACAAATTATTTGTTCATTGCTTTTTTTATCAACATTAAAAAACACATCGTGGTCAAACTTAACTAGCGATATATTACGCGCATCGGAGTTAATTGAACGCACGTGCAAACTAGGTATGTATAAAAGCTTTGGAAAACTTAACTCGGATCTGTATGATCAATTACCCAGAATGTGCATCACGAATGTATTAATGTGTTAAAAAGCACCGTTGTTATGTGCAAATTTATATTTGCGCTAGCGATTATCCCATTATTATAACCGTGTTAGCAACTAAATTATTTTTACTTAAATCAGTGATTAGGCAATGTCAGAAAAAACCGGCTTACAAGTATCTTTCGTCACGATTACCGAAGACCATTTAGGTCAACGGATTGATAACTTTCTTATTACCCACTTAAAAGGGGTGCCTAAAAGCGCTGTTTACCGAATCCTTCGAAAAGGTGAGGTGCGTGTGAACAAAAAACGTATCAAACCTGTTTACAAACTTCAACTTGACGATATTGTGCGTATCCCGCCAATTAAAATCGCTGAGCGTGAAGAGTTTGTGCCAAAAAATTTAGATGTAGTAACTAAGCTTGAAGACGCTATTTTATTTGAAGACAAGTATCTTATTGTAATTAATAAACCTTCAGGCATGGCTGTGCACGGTGGCAGCGGTTTAAGTTATGGGCTTATTGAAGCGTTGCGTGTTCTACGCCCTGAAGAGCGAAGCTTAGAGCTTGTGCATCGGTTAGATCGGGATACATCAGGTTGCTTATTGATTTCTAAACGTCGCTCTGTCCTGACCAGTCTTCATGAACAGTTACGTGAAAAAACCATGGAAAAAAACTATTGGGCATTGGTTGATGGGCAATGGGATTCAAAAGATAAAAACGTTACCGAAGGGCTGTTGAAGAACACCTTGCAATCGGGTGAGCGTGTTGTTCGTGTTAATAACACCGAAGGTAAGCCATCTCATACACGCTTTAAAGTATTAGAACGTTTTGATGAATGCTCACTGGTGCAGGCATCACCCGTTACTGGTCGTACGCACCAAATTCGTGTTCACACTCAGTGCCGTGGGCATGCTATTGCTTGCGATGACAAATACGGTAACCAAGCATTTGATGCAGCGATGCGTAAAATTGGTTTAGGGCGGTTATTTTTGCATGCACATGACTTGAGTTTTTATCACCCTAAAAACGAAACCACCATGCGTGTTGAAGCACCACTTGATAAAGCACTTGTTAATTGTATTAAAACATTACGTGCAGCCAAATCGTGAAATCCTATAAATTAGTGATATTTGATTGGGATGGCACAGTGATGGATTCAGTGACAAAAATAGTAAACTGCATGCATCAATCTGCGATATTATGTGGCTTAGTTGCTCCGAGTGACGAAGCAACCGCCAATATTATAGGCTTATCACTTGAACAGGCTGTGGCTACTTTATTTCCTAACGATGCAGATTTATATGCTGACTTGATCGCAGGCTATAAACATCAATATAAATATGTAGATGTAACGCCAACCCCTTTATTCGAAGGTGTTGAGCAAACTTTAGCTGCATTAAAAAATAGTGGTGTGTTGTTAGCTGTTGCAACCGGGAAAAGCCGTGCTGGGCTTGAGCGTTTACTCGATGAAACAAAGCTTAGGAATTATTTTGTTGCAACGCGCACCAGCGATGATGCATTGTCAAAACCAGCGCCTGATATGCTATTACAATTACTTGATGAGCTCAATATGAGTGCTCTTGATGCGTTAATGGTTGGTGACACTAAAATCGACATGGCCATGGCGAAAGCAGCCAATATTGACCGCCTAGGTGTGACGATGGGCGTACACAACGCCCAACAGCTGCAAGAGTTTGCGCCAATTGCTACGGTTGATTCGTATCAGCAATTAGGTGCGCTCTTACTTGATCGTTAGGCTTGATTACTTAATACATCAACCCCAAACTCAGTCAATAATTGGCTGAGTTTGATCAATGGTAACCCAATCAAACTGTTTGGATCATCGCCATTGAGTTTCTCAAATAAACAAATACCTAAGCCTTCACTTTTAAAGCTGCCAGCACAATTGTAAGGTTGTTCAGCATCGCAATAAGCGCTTATTTGCTCATGCGAAAGGCTTTTGAACGTGACATCAAAGGGTTCGACGCGTGTTTTTGTTGTGTTTGAAAGAATGTCGTATACGCACAAGCCAGTTAAAAAAGTGACTGTATTACCGCTAAATAGGCTCAGTTGCTTTATTGCGTTTTCTTTATTGTGGGGTTTACCCAAAATTTGCTGGTCAAATATTGCAACTTGATCAGAACCAATGACTAAACCCGCTTTAAAAAGGCCTGTTGCAGCGCGGGCTTTGAGCTCACTTAATCGAGAAACAAGCGCAATCGGTGTTTCGTTTACGTGAGGGGTTTCGTCAACATCAGGTGAAAAAGTATCAAATGGTAGATTAAATTTTTGCAATAAAGACTGACGAAAGGGTGAACTTGAGGCTAAAATGAGAGGGTGCTTCATGGATTGTTTTCCTAATGAAAATCAGATTGAGTTAGGATAAATCAGATCCGTAAGTAAAACAAAGAAATGAATCACGAAAAACCAGTTAAAAATGGTTTTTTACTTTGACTAACCAAGTAACTATCTATATGATGCAGCCCCTATGCAAAAGGTGAAAATTCCCATCACTCTTCATCCAGGCAAAGCAGCTCAACACCGTTTAAAGTATGACGGCATTGTACCGCTTGAAAAACTTACCCGTTTACGGGAAGTTGTGCAGGAAGAAGTAGGTGAAATAGCGGTAAAAATTCATTGCAAAAACGACGATCAAGGTTTCGCTGTGATTAGAGGCAATTTGTCCACACACGTTACTGTCACTTGTCAACGTTGTAATGGTAATTTAGGGTTGGATTTGGTTCAAGACTTTGTTTATTCCCCAATTGGAGAGGATACAGAGTCAGATATTTTTCCAGAAGACTACGATGAAGTAGCGCTTGATGAAAATGGTGAAATTAACGTTTTTGAGTTAATCGAAGACGAACTAATTTTAGCAGTTCCATTAGTTGCTACCCACAACGAAGCTTCATGCAGTTATTCAGCAAAGCCTGCCAGCTTTGGTGTTTTAAAGGCGGAAGATGATAAACCTAATCCATTTGATATTTTGAAACAACTTAAGAAAGATTCTTAGGAGAAGACTATGGCTGTACAAAAAAGCAAAAAGTCTCGTGCAAGACGCGGCATGCGCCGTTCACACGATGCGATCAGTGGTCCAACTTTAACTGTAGACCAAACATCTGGTGAGACTCATCGTCGTCACCATGTGACTGCAGATGGTTACTACAAAGGCGTTCAAGTAATTTCTAAATAAGAGATTGCTTTTATGCTGACCAATCTAACCATTGCGTTAGATATGATGGGGGGCGATTATGGCCCCCGTTCATCTATCCCCGCAGCCGTTAACGCGGTAAATGCCAATGCCAACTTAAGTTTAATCTTATGTGGTAACGAACAAGTAATATCTAAAGAACTCGAATCGCTTGATTCTCTTTCCCATCCTCGTTTAATTATTCGTCATTGCACTGAAGTTGTCACCAATAGCTGTGAACCGTCTTCTGCTGTGCGAGCAAAAAAAGATTCCTCAATGCGCGTTGCCCTTGATTTAGTTAAATCAGGTGAAGCACAGGCGTGTGTGAGTGCCGGAAACACCGGTGCACTATTATTCATGGCTCACTATGTACTGAAAATGCTTCCAGGTGTAAAGCGCCCAGCATTAATTTCAGCAGTACCAACGGAGCGTAAAAACCCTGTTTACTTACTTGATTTAGGCGCCAATGTGCATTGTGATGCGCAAACCTTGTATCAGTTTGGCATTATGGGGTCGGTGGTCGCAGGGCAAGCGCTTGGTTGTGATAATCCTAAAGTCAGTTTATTAAATATTGGCTCTGAAGCGATTAAAGGCCATGAAGATATTAAGCAAGCTGCAGAGCTTATGCAGCAATGTAAGTATATAAATTATACCGGTTATAGCGAAGGCAGTGATATATTTACTGGTAAATCAGACGTTATAGTTTGCGAAGGTTTTGTGGGCAATGTCGCTTTAAAAACGTGCGAAGGGATTGCAAAACTCATTATGTTTAAGCTTACTAAAGCACTGCGCAAGCACTTTTTCTATAAATGCTTAGCCTTTTTGCTACGCCCAGTAATAAAAAAACTCTATAAAAGGGTGAACCCCGACCAGTATAACGGCGCTTCTCTGGTAGGATTGCGCGGTATTGTCGTAAAAAGCCATGGAAATGCCTCCGCTAAAGCATTTCATGCTGCTATCGACGAAGCTGCTAAAGAAGTTGAGCGTCAACTTCCTGAAAAAATTGCAGCTATTTTCGAGCAAACACATTCAACTAAAAAGTAGCGACTGACGAGTAGATGTTGTTGTCAGGCGTTTACTTAAACAATTATTTATTTGTTTAATTTAAAGAGCAAAGTATGGCACAAAAAATTGCACTTGTTTTTCCAGGTCAAGGCTCACAATCAGTGGGTATGTTAAGTGAACTTTTAGAGCAATCGGATATAGTAAAAGCAACGTTTGCAGAAGCATCACACGCACTAGGTTATGATTTGGCTGCATTAGTACTTAATGGACCAGAACAAGAACTAAATCAAACCCATCGTACTCAACCTGCACTATTAACAGCCTCAGTGGCTATTTACCGTCAATGGTTATCAGCAAATTCAGATGCAGAAGTAACAATGGCTGGTCACAGCTTAGGTGAATATTCAGCATTGGTGTGTGCCGATGTATTAAGTTTAGGGGAAGCTGTAAAGCTCGTTGAAAACCGTGGTTTATACATGCAAGAAGCTGTGCCTGCAGGCGTCGGCTCTATGGCTGCAATTATTGGTTTAGGTGATGATGAAATCCAAACTGCGTGCGAAGCATCTGCACAAGGTGAGGTTGTATCGCCAGTAAATTATAATTCACCAGGTCAAGTTGTGATTGCAGGCCATAAAGCCGCAGTTGATAGAGCGTCACAGGCGTGTAAAGAAGCCGGTGCCAAACGTGCATTGCCTTTATCTGTAAGCGTGCCATCACATTGTGAACTTATGAAGCCTGCAGCAGAAAAATTAGCGACGGATTTAGCGGCTTTAACATTTAATACACCTAAGTGTGATGTAATTAATAACGTTGATGTAACCGCTGCAAGCGCAGCAGATGCGATTAAAGACGCATTGGTGCGTCAATTATACAGCCCAGTACGTTGGACTGAGACAGTACAAGCGTTAGTAGCGCAAGGTATTACCCAAAGTTACGAATTTGGTCCTGGTAAAGTATTAACAGGCCTTGCAAAGCGTATTGATAAAGCAATGGTATGTGGTTCGGTTAATAGCCAATCAGCCATTGACGAAGCAAAATAAGAGTAGGATAACAATGGCAAATTTATTTTCACTAGAGGGCAAAGTTGTCCTAGTTACTGGCGCAAGTCGTGGTATCGGTAAAGCAATAGCAACGACTTTAATTGCGCAAGGTGCTAAAGTAGCGGGTACTGCAACGAGTGAGTCGGGCGCTGCAAATATAAGCGAGTACTTAGGCGATAACGGTAAAGGTTATGCATTAAACGTAACTGATCCTGCATCGATTGAGGCGACACTTGCTGCGATAAAAGCGGATTTGGGTGATATTGATGTATTAGTTAATAATGCCGGTATTACTCGCGATAATTTGCTTATGCGCATGAAAGAGTCAGAGTGGGACGATATCATTGATACTAATCTAAGCTCTATCTTTCGCTTGTCAAAAGCGGTATTACGTCCGATGATGAAGAAAAAGAATGGTCGTATTATTAACATCGGCTCGGTAGTAGGTACGATGGGTAATGCAGGGCAAGCTAATTATGCCGCAGCAAAAGCGGGTGTAATTGGTTTTTCTAAGTCATTAGCGCGTGAAGTGGCCTCTCGTGGTATTACAGTTAACGTTGTTGCACCTGGTTTTATTCAAACTGATATGACAGACGAGCTTACAGATGAACAAAAAGCAGCTACGCTTGCTAATGTTCCAGCTGGACGATTAGGTCAACCAGATGAGATTGCAGCCGCAGTCTGTTATTTAGCATCTGATGCAGCTGCTTATGTTTCAGGCGAAACTTTGCATGTAAATGGTGCCATGTACATGGTATAAGGAACTTTGTTCCTATTTAGTTTTTGGTGAGTTTGTCGAAAAATGTTGAATTTTTTGTGAACTTGCTTTAAACATACTTGAATTCGTTGTGAAAATAAGCGATAAAAGAGCCAAATAACCTTCAAGAGGTTTGACCAGATAAATAATTATCAGCAAATCCTTGAATCACAGAATTATGCGCCGTAAACTACGCCGCAATCTGAAAATAACGCATTGGCGTTTTTAATAAAGGAAAGAAGAATGAGCGACATCCAAGAACGCGTAAAGAAAATCATCATTGAGCAACTAGGTGTTAAAGAAGAAGAAGTAAAGCACGAAGCTTCTTTCGTTGATGACTTAGGCGCAGATTCACTTGATACTGTTGAATTAGTAATGGCTCTTGAAGAAGAGTTTGACACTGAGATCCCAGACGAAGAAGCTGAAAAGATCACTACAGTACAATCTGCAATCGATTACGTTACAGCTCACGCTGAGTAATCAATCGCAAATTAAGGGTAGCATTCGCTACCCTTAATCTATTACACCCACCAGAAAAATAATAATTCCCATATTGGAGGCAAACCGTGGCTAAACGTCGAGTAGTCGTAACTGGCTTAGGAATGTTGACACCGCTAGGTAACGATGTTGAGTCAACGTGGCAAAACTTGTTAAACGGCAAAAGTGGTATTCAAACTATTACGCATTTTGATACTTCAAGTTTTGGCACCAAATTCGCAGGTTTGCTGAATAATTTTGATGCATCGGCTTACATGCCAAAGAAAGATGCTAAAAAAATGGATTTATTCATTCAGTACGGCATAGCGGCAGGTGTACAAGCAATACAAGATTCTGGCCTTGTGATCACAGAGCAGAACGCACCGCGCGTTGGTGTTGCTGTTGGTTCAGGCATTGGTGGTTTAACGCTGATTGAAGAGAACCACATAAAATTATTAAACAGTGGCCCACGTAAGCTTTCTCCTTTTTACGTACCATCGACCATCATCAATATGATCTCAGGTCATTTATCGATTATGCACGGTCTACGTGGTCCAAATATTTCAATTGTTACTGCCTGTACAACGGGTTTGCATAACATCGGTCACGCGGCGCGTATGATTGCCTACGGCGATGCAGATGCCATGGTAGCCGGTGGCGCTGAGAAGGCGTCAACACCAATTGGTATGGGTGGCTTTAATGCTGCACGCGCTTTATCTACCCGTAACGACGATCCGCAAGCGGCATCGCGCCCGTGGGATAAAGATCGTGATGGTTTTGTACTTTCCGATGGCGCAGGTGTGATCGTACTTGAAGAGTACGAACATGCAAAAGCGCGTGGTGCTAAAATCTACTCAGAGTTAGTTGGTTTTGGTATGAGCGGCGATGCATTCCATATGACATCACCACCAGAAGACGGTGCAGGTGCAGCTCTTGCGATGGAAAATGCGCTAAATGATGCGCAAATTAATGCTGACCAAGTGGGTTACATTAACGCACATGGCACATCGACTAATGCTGGCGACAAAGCTGAGACTTCAGCGGTTAAATCAATCTTCGGTAACGCAGCAAAAGATGTGATGGTGAGTTCATCTAAATCAATGATGGGCCATTTATTAGGTGCAGCAGGGTCTGTTGAGTCAATCATTACAATTTTGTCATTACAAGATCAAAAAGTAACACCAACAATTAACCTTGATAACCCTGATGAAGGATGTGATTTGGACTATGTTCCTCACACCGCTCGTGACGCGAAACTTGATTACGCGCTATGTAACTCATTTGGTTTTGGTGGTACTAATGGCTCGTTGCTATTTAAAAAGGTATAATCTTTTTTAACAACGATATCCAAGAAGAGCCCAGTTGTTACTGGGTTTTTTTATATGCAAAATATGCCTAAAAAAATAATTCAAATAATAAAAAAAGCCTCCAAAGAGCAATCAGCCACGATAAGCAGTCAAGACCGCGGCTTTAATTATGGGGATGGCTTTTTTACCACCGCTAAAGTGCAGGATGGTCAAGTGGTCCATTGGCCACTTCATCGAATGCGTTTAATTGAATGCGCAATGCGATTAGGCTTTAGCGAATTAGACTTTGTGCAGCTGGAATCAGAGATTACTGATTATATCGCCACAACAGCACTGGGCGTACTAAAAATTGTCGTAACGCGAGGCAGTGGTGGCCGAGGATATGGTTTGCCTGAGCTACCACAGTCACTTATTATACTATCGCAGCTACCTTTTCCTGCCAGTTATCCTTTGCTTGCACAACAAGGCATTAAATTAGCTATCAGCACGGTGCAATTAGCATTGCAACCTTTATTTGCAGGTTTAAAAACCTTAAATCGCTTAGAGCAGGTGATGATAAAACAGGCCATGGCGCATCAAACATGTGATGATGTGATCGTGTTAGATTATAATAATTTTGTGATAGAAACCTCCGCAGCAAACATAGTTGCCATTAATAAAGGCTGCGTCTTTAGTCCTAATTTGAAAAACTGCGGTATTCGGGGGGTTTATCTGCAATCTCTGTGTGATAAATTACCCGTGCAATTTATTGATATGACACTTGAGGAATTACAGCAAATGGAAGCTGTTTTTATTTGTAATAGCCTAATGGGTATTGTGCCTGTGACAGCGATCAATAATATAAAATATGAATTATCTACCAGTGTAGCCTTACTGGAAGATTTATTACTCAAGGAGTCAGCGTGTTAAAAGTGATTATCACGGTCGTATTATTGGCATTATTTGTCACTGGTATTGGCTACCAACAGTTGCAAACGACAATTAATAGTCCATTAAAAACGCCTCAAAACACGCTATTTGAAGTGAAAAAAGGCACGGGTTTTAACCAGCTATGTCAACAATGGCAGGCCAAACAGTGGTTAAAAGATTGCTTTCGTTATCAAGTACTCGCTAAATTGGACCCAACATTAACTGATTTAAAAGCGGGCTTATATCAACTTGATACAGGCACCGTTTTAGATAATATTCGCCGTATTAACCAAGGTAAGCAGGCCAGCTTTAGTTTTACAATTATTGAAGGGCAATCATTGCGCGAAGTGTTAGCAGCAATTAGCCACGCAGAGTACCTTCGTAATGACTTAATACTTGATGAGCTATCTCAGCAAGTTTTAGGCTCAGATAAACATTTAGAAGGGTGGCTGTTTCCTGATACCTATCATTATCATGCTAATGATACTGCCAGCTCGGTGCTTAAGCGTGCGCATAAGATAATGCAAAGTGTGCTTGATGAAGCGTGGCAAAATAAAGCTCCTAACTTACCTTTAAAGTCTGCTTACGAAGTATTAATCATGGCGTCCATTATTGAAAAAGAAACAGGTCTTGCTAGCGAACGGCCATTAATCGCATCTGTGTTTACTAACCGATTAAACACAAAAATGCGCTTGCAAACGGACCCCACTGTGATTTATGGCATAGGCGCTGATTTTGATGGCGATATTAAACGCAAAGATTTAACGACTTATACGCCGTATAATACCTATAAAATAAATGGTTTACCGCCAACGCCTATTGCAATGCCATCAAAACCTGCAATTTTTGCTGCGGTTAATCCACCAAAATCTGAGTTTGTGTATTTTGTGGCAAAAGGTGATGGCAGCCACCAATTTTCAAAAACGCTAAAAGAGCATAATAAAGCGGTACAAGATTACTTGCGTTATCAAAAGCAGTTAAACAAATAGATTAAAAAATATAAAACGAGAAAGCCTACTAATGCTTTTTCAAACAAAAAAGAGAAACCATGACAGCAGCAAAATTTATTGTGATTGAAGGCTTAGAAGGCGCCGGAAAATCAACCGCTATAGCAATTTGCCAACAGTTTTTAGCGCAGCATGGCGTTGATTTTATCAATGTAAGAGAGCCCGGTGGTACCCCCATTGCTGAAGCACTGCGTAGTATCGTAAAAGACAATCACGACGAAGAGATTGCCAGCGAGACGGAGCTTTTGCTCATGTATGCTGCTCGTTCTCAACTGTTGCACAATGTTATACGTCCAGCGATGGCAAAAGGACAATGGGTACTAGGTGATCGTCATGATTTATCATCGCAAGCGTATCAGGGCGGTGGGCGTGAAATTGCTTCAAACACTTTGGATTCCCTTGCTAGTATTGTATTAAAAGGTTTAAAACCTGATTTAACCATTTATTTGGATATTGACCCTGCTATTGGCCTTGCTCGTGCTAAAGGGCGTGGTGAGCTTGACCGTATAGAACAACAAGCCTTAAGTTTTTTTGAACGTACACGCACACGCTATTTAGAATTAGCAAAGTGTGACGACAGCATTGAGACCGTAAATGCACAGCAAAGTATCGAACTAGTACATCAAGATATTATCACTGTGCTAGATCAGTTTATTAAAAGTAACCATTAAAATGATTTATCCTTGGCTTAGTCATGTTGAACAACAATTAGCAGCAAGTTTTAACGCAGGACGCTTTCATCATGGACAATTATTGAATGGCCAGCAAGGTGTGGGTAAGCGTGCCTTAGTTGAACAATTAGCGAATGCATTATTGTGTTCATCGGCTAATAACTTAGTGCCTTGTGGAAACTGCAAAAGCTGCCATCTCAATCAAGCTGTGACTCACCCGGACAAGTATGTAGTGCAAGCTGATGGGCAAAGTATTGGTGTAGATGATATTCGCAGTGTCAGTGATTTTATGAATCAGTCAGCGGCGCAAAATGCAAATAAAGTGGTTGTTATTAACGACTGTCATAAAATGACCACCGCAGCAGCAAATGCCCTGTTAAAAACCTTAGAAGAGCCAAGTCCGCGTCGGTTTTTATTATTGACCACGAGTGCGACAACACAACTGCCAGCGACTATTTTAAGCCGCTGTGCGCTAACGCAAGTAAAAGTTAGTGATGTAAATGCAGCAAAAATGTGGATTTCGCAGTTACAAATTCCTGCCTATGAATGGCTTTCTTTATTTACTCAACAGCCGTTACTCATTGAACGTTGGCAACAAGACGAACAGCTGGAAATGATTGATAAACTTTATAAGTTTGCAACTGAGCTTAAACAAGGCCATAATTTCACCGCGTTGGTTGATATCATTAGTAAAGATACAGAGCGTGTTCGGGTATTTTGTTTATTTTTAAGTGAACAATTAAAACAACAACTCATTGCTGGAATGGATTTTGACTCGTATCAAAATGCGCAGAGCGCATTAGCGGAGTTTGTCCAAAACAGCACACAGATACTTGGATTGAATTTGCCTTTGGCTGTTTCTCGATTAGCGTATCGTTTACGCCAAAGCTATAAATAGGATTGATTGTGCAAGAATTATTAGTCGATTTAGATGATCTAGATGAATTATACCGTTGCTATATGCCGTATTTAAAAACCGGCGGGCTATTTGTACGCACTAATATGCGTTATGAAATGGGCCATTCACTGGCATTAAAAGTGACCTTACCTGATGCATTAGAAGATGATGTCATTACGGGGAAAGTTGCGTGGATCACACCCCAAGGCGCGCAAAGTTCTAACCCACCAGGAATAGGGATTAGTTTTATCGATGATAAAACCAATCTTAATGCGAAGATCGAAAAACTACTAGGGACTATGTTAAACTCTGGTAATCCAACTTATACCATGTAGTAAGCAGTAACGTGATTGTAGATTCTCATTGCCATTTAGACCGTCTCGATTTTGATAAACTCGATTTAAACTTAGACCAAGTGCTTGATAGTGCAAGGGCTAAACAGGTAGAACACTTTTTGTGTGTCAGTGTAACGCTTGATCAATTTCCATCTATGTTGGAAAAAATTCAAGGTTACAGTGATGTATCAGCGTCATGCGGTGTACACCCGCTAGATCAAAAAGATGCGTTAGATAAACAACGTTTAATAGATTTAGCGAGCCATGAAAAAGTAGTGGCTATTGGTGAAACCGGCCTTGATTATTATTACGCGAAAGATACGCATGCTGTACAACAAGCAAGTTTTGTCGGTCATATTGAAGTAGCGAATGAGCTGCAAAAACCGCTGATTATTCACACTCGTGATGCCCGAGAAGACACTATCAACCTGATGCGCGCACACAATGCAGAAAAATGTGGTGGCGTATTACACTGCTTTACAGAAGATTGGGATATGGCAAAAAAAGCCATTGATTTAGGTTTTTATATTTCCATCTCTGGCATTGTGACATTTAAAAATGCAGTAGAACTTAAAGACGTAGTTAAACAAATACCGTTAGATAGATTGTTGATTGAAACAGATTCGCCGTATTTAGCGCCAGTGCCTTATCGTGGCAAAACCAATCAGCCTGCTTATGTGCAAGATGTTGCTTATTACATTGCCGATTTAAAAGGTATTAGCTACAAAGAGTTAGCGACTGCCACTACAAATAATTTTTATTCATTATTTAATTTAGTGAACAAAGGATAATTAAGCATGAGTGATGCATCACTTCCTCTTTTATTAATGGGGCCGATGGTGCGCCGCGCAGATGCTGCTGAAGTTTGCATACAATTTGCCACGTCTGTGGCATCACAGTATCGTATAGAGTTTGATAAAATAGACACCTTCAGCGAGCATCATAGCGTTGCTTTAGGTGCTCATCTTTATTTGCATTTTGTAATAATAAAGCCTGTGGTTGCCACACTCCCCATTGATAAATTGATAAGCTATCGCTTATTTAACGACTCTGCAGAGGTGGATTTAAGTGTTTTTTGCTACCAAGGTAAGGCAACCCCTGAGTTTGTAATTCCACATACACTCGAGCAGATATTACATGGTTCATGTCGTAATCCGCATCATCCAGCAAAAGACAGCTTAGTTGCAGCGAATGATTTTCAACAGCAAAATCGCAGTAATAGCAAAGCGGGGGCTGATATTTTATTACTCTCAGGCGATCAGGTTTACGCAGATGACGTTGCCGGCGCCATGCTAATTGCGATATATAGGCTGATTGATTTACTCGGTATTTATAAAGAACAACCCCTTGATATAGCACTGCCTGAAAAATTAACCGACCAACTCTATCAGCGGCACCTATTTTTGCCTAAAGTGCCTTGGCAGCAACGCAGTAAAATAGGCGTAGGGTATTGGCTCAAAAAAGATGAGCCGCATTTTTCAAGTTTAAAAGCAGCCAATCACTTAATTGCGTTTGAAGAGTTTATAGCGCTATACCTGCTTAATTTTAGTTCGATTGTATGGGCGCATATCAGTATAGATACCATTACTTATCAAGCATCAAGCAATAAATGCCAACAGATATTTGAAAGCGAAAAGCAGGCCTTAGTCGGCTTTAGTGAAGGTTTAAAAGATGTGCAGGTGTTATTTGCAAACGTATCCACTTTAATGATGTTTGATGATCACGACGTGACCGATGATTGGAATTTAACAGCAGGGTGGGAGCAGTTGATTTATCAACACCCAGTAAGTCGGCGTATTATTAATAATGGTTTGATCAGTTACTGGTTAATCCAGGGCTTTGGTAATGATGCAGGTAAGAAAACAGCTGTTTTACTCGATGAATTTAAAGCAAGTTTGACTGAGCAAAAACAGTGGCACTTTAAAGCATTTGATAAAACCATACTGGAATTTAACCATTGGCATTATGAGCTTAACACTGTACCAAAGGTGGTGGTGTTAGATACTCGTACTCATCGTTGGCGTAATGAACAAAACTTTAATGAACCCTCAGGCTTACTTGATTGGGAACGACTCATGGAGCTTGAAGCAAGCTTACTTACGTATGAGCAAGTGATTATCGTTTCACCTGCGCCGGTGTTTGGGGTTAAATCAATAGAGGCAATTCAAGCATTATTTAATATGTGTGGGCAGCCATTATTAGTTGATGTTGAAAACTGGATGGCCCATGAAGGCTCAGCTAAAAAATTACTCGATACCTTTCGCCGCGACGACACTCCAAAAGAAACGCTGATATTATCAGGCGATGTACATTATTCGTTTTGCTTTTCAGTGCAAAAACGCTTTGGCAAACATCCGAATCGGATCTGGCAACTTACCGCCAGTGGCATTAAAAATGAATTTCCGCGAAAATTAATTAATATACTCGATAAGCTCGATTCAATTTTATATTCACCGAAAAGCCCATTAAATTTCTTTACGAAACGTTGGCATATGGAAGTTGATAAACACCAAACAATAGGTGATGGACAAAAGTACCTTGTGAGCGACTCTGCTATTAGCTTAATTGATTTAAAGCAAGGGAAGTTGGCGCGTTATCAGTTACTTCATCCCGATAATCGCACCACAGAATTTGATTTAACGAATGATTAGTCGATTGATTTACGCTGTTTTTTTACATAATCGCCAACATTACTTACCGTATCGAGCCAGTAGCCATTTTTTGGGTCTTTAAAGTAGATAATAAGCTGCTCTAAAACTTTCGCATCCGTTGAATACTGGCTTTTTTCGCCAATATCGTGGCCTGCTAAAATTAACCACGCATTATTGTTACGTAATTGCTCAGTCATAGTAATGACTTCATCAAAGCTCATACCATCAATTCGCAGACCCGTTAGTTGTGCAAAGTCAGTAAAGTTAGGATTATTAGCAGACTCGTCTAACCAGGTTCGGCCACTATCAAAATGTTTGGCAATTAAAGGTACGTAGCTTTTGGTCTTTATGCCGCGACCAACAAAGGTGTTCCCGCAAGGGTAGGCAAATGCTCGCGGGGTAACGTCTAAAAGCTTCGCGAGGTATTGTTGCGCACTTAGTATATCGTTTTCTAACCACTCAAGTGTCGTTTGTTCAAGTGATAAACCTTGTTTTCTAAGCCACTCAAAATTACCTGTGCAAACGTGGCTGCTAGTGTGATTAGCGATTTCATGGCCAGCTTTAGCTGCTTTTTGCCATTTCTTAAGGCGCTTTTCAACATTAAATGGGGATACGTAAAAAGTCGCTTTTACATTGTGCTTATTGAGTATGGTAGTGCCTACATCGACTTGACTTTCTCTTGCATCATCGAAGGTAATACTCACCGCATTTTGTGCTTTGTCTGGATAGGTAAAACCTAGGTATTTTGTTGAGTCTTGTGCAAAACAGGAGGCGCTTGTTAATAAATAAGCAATAGAGATGAAAGTGAATGGCTTAGGCATAGTAATTCCTTTGAGTTAGCTTTTTACCTATAAAAACAACAAAGCACACATAAGGCAATAGAAAACTACATGTTTAAAAAAGTTTTACGCTTTTATTGCTTTTAGATAAAAAATGCCCAGAACGAATCTGCATTGTTCTGGGCTTAGGGGTGGCTCTTGACGAGCCTGCGCTAACTTGGGAACACCTTCTAAATTCATTAAGGGAGAAGTAGAAAGTAATATTAAGTGTAGTTAACATATGTAAAAAGACACAATAAAATGAGTGATTTTTATACTGCTTTTAAAACAATGGTTTGTATTAAAATAAAGTAAAAAATAAAACTTTATGTTTTTGTTATTAACATTTTTTCTTACCAAACAATTAATTGCGTATTTTGCACTAAATCTCGTGGCAATGAATTTTTGATTTTATTCTTTTGCCATTTACCTAATCCTATTGGGCAGCCGCACAACGTTAGTATTACTTCTCCTAATGTACTCGTTGGTTCAGTTAAACGAATATCTTTACCTTGAAAGTAATCATTGGCTTGTTCGTTAGTTAGCGCATAGACGTTTTTTGAACATTGTCCGCCAAACACAGTGGCAAATTCATGATTAAGACGAACCCCATTTTTGTGGATCATGCCAAGGTGTATACCTAAGCGAGCGTATTTTATTTTATTTTCAATGGCATCAAATTCCTCAGGAAATAACCACAATTCTTTATCGCGTTGCATTAAGCTGCCAGAAAGAGGTTGCACAGCAAATTGTTTTTTAAGTTCGCTATTAAATGCCAAGGCTGCTTTTTTATCATAAGGTTGAAAAGGGAAAGCGCCTTTTTTAACTTTTTGATTAGGGTTATCGCAGCTACCCAGCTTTTTAAATTTGGCAATAAAAAAACCTTCGCTGTCGAAAGTTTGTGGCCAAACGTGTAAGTAACCCTCAGACGTTGTAGCGAGCTCTGCGCCGGTAAATAAATCATCTAATGGGTGTACTTCTAGCTGCTCTGGAAATTCGCTTAGCAAGTAGTCACACACTTGCTGATTTTCTAGCGGTGTTAAAGTACAGGTTGAGTACACTAAAGTGCCGCCGGGTTTTAACGCATAAAAGGCGCTTTTAATTAAGTTTTTTTGTACTTTAGCAATATCAATATTTGATTCAATTGACCAGTTTTTTAGTGCATCAGCATCTTTACGAACGGTACCTTCACCTGAGCAGGGAGCATCAAGCAAAATACTATCAAAGCACTCATACATGTAATCACCAAAAATAGCACCATCAAAATGTGAGAGTGCACAATTGCCCACTCCCATGCGTTTTAATGTCGCGCTGAGTACTTTTAAGCGAGATGACGACAATTCATTAGCAACCAAAACACCTTGGTTATTCATTAGTGCGGCAAGTTGTGAGGTTTTAGAGCCTGGGGCTGATGCCATATCAAGCACATGTGTTGCATCAATTAATGACTCTTTGAGTGCCATTGGTGGCAGCATTGAGCTGGCTTCTTGAACATACATGGCACCACTTAGGTGTAAGTCAGTGTTCCCTAGGGCTAATGCTTGCTCTTCTTTTTCAGGGCGTACTAACCAAAAACCTTCGCTACACCATGGGATCGCCGTTAATTGCCAGCCTTTTTCTTTGGCTGCCAGCTTAAAATCCTCAACTGACATTTTTAGAGTATTAACGCGTACAGATTTGCGCAGGGGTCTGCGACAGGCACTGAGAAAGTCATCGAGTGTTAGGTGCGCTGGTAAATAGGTGTTTACGTCATCTATAAAAGGCTGGGGGATATAGGTATTGGCGTCCAAGACTAAGCTCACAGAGAATTTTAAAGGTGTATTCTATCATTATTACTGGCACTGAGGGTCGCCTTAAATAAAATTTTATGGTTGTTATTCCTGTCGACATTTACTGGTTTTTTATTTGCATTTTGAGCTTTTAAATATAGTTATCTATTTTTATGTCGACAATAGTCGGTTTTAAACACTCTTTTTGGTGATTTAGGCTTGACACATTTTCAGCAAAAGACCATAGTGTAGTCATTAATTGTCGACAATCTTAGAGAAGTATTAAATGACGCAAGACGCTTTTAGCAAAACACCTATTACCACAGCTTCCGATCAAGTGTTTGTGGATATGCGTCGTGAAATTGTCGAAGGTACGATAGAGCAAGGCAGCAAAATCTCAGAGCCTGAACTGGCAAAGCGCTATGGGGTAAGTCGTGCGACATTACGCGAAGCATTAAACCGCCTTGAAAGTTGCTATTTAGTTGAGCGCAAAGCCAATGTGGGTTGTCGCGTGGTGGCCCTTACTGCAGAGCGTTTGATAGAAGTATACGAAGTGCGCAGTGCCCTTGAAGGCTTAGCTTGTCGATTAGCTGCCGACAATATGGCAGCAGATGAAGTGCAAAGCTTAAAACAATTACTTAATCAACATCTACAAACTCAGCGAGTAAAAGAGGGCGAGTCGTACTATCAAGAAGCGGGTGATTTGGATTTTCATTATCGCATTATTAAAGGTAGTAAAAACGAGCATCTTATTCATCTACTGAGTAATGGGCTTTATCAGCTAATTCGTATGTATCGTGTGCAAATGGGCATGGTTGGCCCGCGAGTATCAAAAGCGTTTGATGAGCACTTAGCAATCATTAATGCGATTGAAAGCCACGATGGTGAATTAGCTGAGCTATTAATGAAACGCCACATCAGTGCATCGCAAGCAAATGTTCAAAACAAATTTGATTTATTGGCTGCACAAAAAAGTGCAGTCAATAAATAACTAATAGCAAAATTGTCATAGTTAAAATTTAAAAATAGAGTCTGCCTCGAGCAGCTACCGTTCAAAGGAGACAGCAATGTCAGCAGGATCAAAGTTTAAACAGGCGATAGCGAATAACCACCCACTGCAAGTGGTAGGAACAATTAACGCGTACACAGCAATGATGGCTGAAAAAATGGGCCACCAAGCAATTTACTTATCAGGTGCAGGTGTTGCCAATGCCTCATATGGTATGCCAGATTTAGGTATGACCAGCCTTGATAATGTACTTGAAGATATTCGTCGTATCACTGGTGCAAGCGATTTACCGCTACTTGTTGATGCTGATACCGGTTGGGGCGGGGCATTTAATATTGCACGCACAGTCAAAGAAATGACCAAAGCAGGTGCGGCAGGTTTTCATATTGAAGACCAAGTTGCGCAAAAGCGTTGCGGCCATCGCCCAAATAAAGAAATTGTTTCTCAAGGTGAAATGGTTGACCGTATTAAAGCGGCCGTTGATGCAAAAACTGACAGCGATTTTTACATTATGGCGCGCACCGATGCATTCCAAAAAGAAGGCTTAAATGCCGCAATTGACCGTGCAGCCGCCTGTGTTGAAGCGGGTGCTGATGCAATTTTTGCTGAAGCAGTCCACGACCTTGCTGATTATCAAGCATTTTCTAAAGCGATTAACGTACCCGTTTTGGCAAATATTACTGAATTTGGTCAAACGCCTATTTACACTAAAGAGCAGTTATCAGATGTTGGCGTTCAAATGGTGCTTTACCCACTAAGTGCATTTAGAGCGATGAATAAAGCGGCGCTTAATGTGTACTCTGCTATTTTAAATGAAGGCTCGCAACAAAGCCAAATTGAAAACATGCAAACCCGTGCTGAACTTTATGACTTTTTAGATTATCACACGTATGAAAATACCCTTGATAATCTTTTTTCAGCAAATAAATAATCCCAATTATAAGAACAACAAAATTTAGGAGAATACTCATGGTCGATAAAGCATTAGGTGGTGCAGGTTTACGTGGTCAAGTAGCAGGTCAAACAGCATTGTGCACAGTAGGACAAACAGGATCAGGTTTAACGTATTGTGGTTACGATATCGCAGAGCTGGCTGAAAAAGCGCAATTTGAAGAAGTGTCGTTTTTACTTTCACGTGGCGAATTGCCAACGTCTTCAGAACTTGCTGAATATAAAGCTAAATTAAAAAGCTTACGTGGTTTGCCAGCGGCACTTAAAACCGTGCTTGAAAACATTCCAAAAGATGCTCACCCAATGGATGTAATGCGTACAGGTTGCTCTATGCTGGGTAATCTTGAAATGGAAAATGATTTTAACGAAGCAAATGATGCAATTGATCGCATGGTTGCCGTATTCCCAAGTATTATTTGCTACTGGTATCGCTTTACCCATGATGGCGTTCGTATTGAAACACACACTGATGATGACTCAGTTGGCGCACATTTTTTAACACTACTACATGATAAAGCACCGTCAGAACTGTTTGCACAAGTGATGAATGTGTCACTGATTTTATATGCAGAGCATGAGTTTAATGCCTCAACCTTTACCGGTCGCGTTTGTGCATCAACACTATCTGATATTCATTCATGTGTAACTGGTGCAATTGGTACGTTACGCGGTCCATTACACGGCGGCGCAAATGAAGCGGCAATGGATTTAATTGAAGGCCTTACTGATGCCGATCACGCAGAGCAAGAAATTATGGGCATGCTTGCGCGTAAAGATAAAATCATGGGCTTTGGTCATGCCATTTATCGTGAGTCTGATCCACGTAATGTGATCATTAAAAAATGGTCTGAAAAACTAGCTGCTGAAGTCGGCGACAATGTACTTTATCCAGTATCAGTACGCTGTGAAGAAGTCATGTGGCGTGAGAAAAAGTTATTCTGTAACGCTGATTTTTTCCATGCATCGACCTATCACTTTATGGGTATTCCAACTAAGTTATTTACCCCTATTTTTGTGATGAGTCGTGTAACTGGTTGGACTGCTCATGTAAAAGAGCAACGTGCTAACAACCGTATTATCCGCCCAAGTGCCGATTACACTGGGCCAGATGCGCGCAGTTATACACCAATCGAATCACGTTAAGACCAAAAGGGTGAGTGTTAAAGCGCTCACCTTTTCTTTTTGCACATTTTAATTGTACATAGTTTTTAAGGCTTCTTCTTTTTCACACTTTCCTTAAACACACTATACGTGTGCAACCACCGTCACCTATTAGCGAACTTTTATTATGACCATTATTAATAACACCAAATATCGAAAACCGTTACCAAACAGTAATGTAGATTACTTTGATGTCGAAACCGCCGTTGATGACATTAAGCCAGGTGCATACGCTACCTTGCCTTACACATCACGTGTATTAGCAGAGAATTTAGTGCGCCGCTGTGATCCAGACATGCTAACCGGAGCATTGTCGCAGCTGATTGAGCGTAAACAAGATTTAGATTTTCCGTGGTACCCAGCACGCGTAGTATGTCACGATATTTTAGGGCAAACCGCATTGGTTGATTTAGCAGGCTTGCGTGATGCCATTGCAGCAAAAGGCGGCGATCCGGCGAAAGTAAATCCAGTCGTACCAACACAGTTAATTGTAGATCACTCATTGGCAGTGGAACACGCAGGCTTTGATCCTGATGCATTTGAAAAAAACCGCGCCATAGAAGACAGACGAAACGATGACCGTTTCCATTTTATTAACTGGACAAAAACGGCCTTTAAAAATATTGATGTGATCCCACCGGGTAACGGCATCATGCATCAAATCAACCTTGAAAAAATGTCGCCAGTGATCCAAAACCGCGATGGTATTGCTTTTCCAGATACCCTTGTTGGTACAGATAGCCACACACCACATGTCGATGCACTTGGCGTAATTGCAGTCGGTGTTGGTGGTCTCGAAGCTGAAAGTGTGATGCTTGGTCGCGCCTCTTATATGCGCCTGCCAGACATCGTAGGTGTTGAGCTCACTGGTAAGCGCCAACCGGGTATTACTGCAACGGATATCGTACTTGCTATCACCGAATTTTTACGCGAACAACGCGTTGTATCAACTTATTTAGAGTTTTATGGCGAAGGTGCTGACGCATTAACATTAGGCGATCGTGCAACCATTTCAAATATGACACCAGAATTTGGTGCCACTGCTGCGATGTTTTATATCGATCAAATGACCATTGATTATTTGCGCTTAACAGGGCGTGAAGAAGAGCAAATTGCGCTTGTTGAAAATTATGCTAAAACTACCGGGCTTTGGAGCGATAGTCTAAAAACAGCGCAGTACGAACGTGTACTAACCTTTGATTTATCAAGTGTAGGGCGTAATATTGCAGGTCCTTCAAATCCACATCGCCGTGTTTCTACCCGTGATTTGGCTGCAAAAGGTATTTCAGGTGTAGTCGAGAACGAAGTCGGTTTAATGCCCGATGGTGCCTGTATTATTGCAGCTATCACCAGTTGTACTAATACCAGTAATCCACGTAACGTGATTGCCGCAGGTTTAATTGCCCGTAACGCAAACGCGAAAGGTTTAAGTCGTAAACCGTGGGTTAAAACCTCACTCGCGCCGGGTTCAAAGGCGGTGCAATCATACCTTGAAGACGCCAAATTATTGTCAGAACTTGAGCAGCTTGGTTTTGGTATTGTTGGCTTTGCATGTACGACGTGTAATGGCATGAGTGGCGCGCTTGATCCGGTTATTCAACAAGAAGTGATTGACCGTGATTTATACGCCACGGCAGTACTTTCGGGTAATCGTAATTTTGATGGTCGTATTCATCCTTATGCAAAACAAGCATTTTTAGCGTCTCCTCCGTTAGTGGTGGCCTATGCCATTGCTGGAACTATTCGTTTTGATATTGAAAAAGATGTACTTGGTCTAGATCAACACGGTAACGACGTTACCCTTAAAGATATTTGGCCATCAGATGAAGAAATAGATGCCGTTATTAAGCAGAGTGTAAAACCAGAACAGTTTAAAAAAGTGTACGAGCCCATGTTTAATTTAACCGTTGATTACGGTGAAGATAACGACCCACTTTACGACTGGCGCGCACAAAGTACGTATATTCGCCGCCCACCTTATTGGGAAGGTGCATTAGCAGGTGAGCGGACTATGAAAGGGATGCGCGCTTTAGCAGTGCTTGGCGATAACATAACAACGGACCATTTATCACCATCAAATGCAATTATGGCCCGCAGCGCGGCGGGTGAATATCTCACTCATATGGGCGTACCAGAAGAAGATTTTAACTCGTACGCAACACACCGAGGCGATCACTTAACAGCGCAGCGCGCGACCTTTGCCAACCCTAAATTGCTTAACGAGATGGTGATTGAAAACGGTGAGATAAAGCAAGGTTCATTCGCTCGTGTTGAGCCAGAAGGCACGGTTACTCGTATGTGGGAAGCAATCGAAACGTACATGGCGCGTAAACAGCCGTTGATCATCGTTGCAGGGGCTGATTATGGTCAAGGTTCATCGCGTGATTGGGCAGCAAAAGGTGTACGCTTAGCGGGTGTTGAAGTCATAGCTGCAGAAGGCTTTGAGCGCATTCACCGTACTAACTTAATAGGGATGGGCGTATTACCACTTGAATTTAAAGCAGGCACGACTCGTAAAACCCTCAAACTAGATGGCAGTGAAAGTTATGATGTAACAGGTGAACTAACCCCTGGTACAACGGTTAATTTAACCATAACTCGCGCAGATGGCGAAGTGCTCAACGTGCCAACAAAGTGCCGAATTGACACCCAAGAAGAGCTATCAATTTATGCCGCAGGGGGTGTGTTACAACGCTTTGCGCAAGACTTTTTAGAATCAACACAAAGCGCATAAGGAACAGTAATGACATTCAAACCACAAATTAAAGTGCCAGCTACCTATATGCGCGGTGGCACCAGTAAAGGTGTGTTTTTTAACCTTACAGACTTACCGGAGGCTGCCCAAGTGGCAGGCTCTGCGCGAGATGATTTATTACTGCGCGTTATCGGCAGTCCCGATCCCTATGCTAAGCAAACCGATGGTATGGGCGGGGCAACGTCAAGCACTAGTAAAACGGTAATTTTAAGCAAAAGTGAGCAGCCTGATCACGATGTTGATTACTTATTTGGCCAAGTAGCTATTGATAAGCCTTTTGTTGATTTCAGCGGCAATTGCGGTAATTTAACTTCAGCCGTAGGTGCATTTGCAATTAGTAATGGTCTTGTTGATAAAAGTCGTATTCCTGACAATGGCGTTGCCATAGTACGTGTTTGGCAAGCGAATATTAAAAAAACCATTTTAGTCCATGTGCCAATAACTAACAGTGAAGTACAAGAGACTGGCGATTTTGAACTTGATGGCGTGACGTTTCCCGCCGCAGAAGTAAAGCTAGAATTTATGGATCCTGCCGATGGTGACGGTGCGTTATTCCCAACGGGCAATGTGGTTGATGAGCTTGAAGTACCTGAATTTGGTGTACTTAAAGCGACTATGATCAACGCTGGCATCCCAACTATTTTTGTCAACGCAACAGATATCGGTTACACCGGCACCGAGCTGCAAGAGGATATTAACAATGATGACCAAGCACTGGCAAAGCTTGAATCCATTCGCGCTCATGGTGCAGTAAAAATGGGCTTGATCAGCCATATTAGTGAAGCGGCAGCACGTCAGCACACTCCAAAAGTGGCATTTGTAAATAAACCACTCACGTATATTGCATCAAGCAGCAAAGAAATTAACAGCAATGATATAGATTTATTAGTACGTGCTATGTCGATGGGTAAACTGCATCATGCCATGATGGGCACCGCAGCCGTAGCTATTGGCACAGCCGCCGCAATTAAAGGCACGTTAGTTAATTTAGCCGCTGGTGGCGGACAATTAAGTGAAGTCAACTTTGGTCACCCTTCAGGCACCTTAAAAGTGGGCGCAAAAGCCACGCTCAATAATGGTAACTGGCAGGTTACTAAAGCCAGCATGAGCCGCAGCGCACGCGTATTAATGGAAGGGATAGTGAGGGTAAGCATTTGACGTTTAATTAAAATCTAGCTGTTAGTGGGATTTTATAACCAGAGATTATTTTTAGATAGTGCGTTTGTCTAAATCGTTTTTAATCCCAACTGATACTTGCTGCTTTAGATAACTTAAGAACATAGGTTGGATCTTAAGAAACTTGAAGTTGAACTCTTTTAATGATCAAATAGTTACGCCAATAAAAAAATGACTAAAAACAGAGTTCACATGCAGATTAACCAAGTTTCAAATCAATTAAAAGCCCTCATCTCAGAAAAGCACCTAATCGCGCTTGCAAAAACCTCTGGGTTTCAAGTCCGCCATCGATGTTTGTCGATTGTTTCTTTACTCAAAGCCGTATTTAAAAGCTTATCTTGCTTGCAAGATGCTAACTTGTCAGATATCCATCAAAACCTTAAAACGCAGACTGATTGCACAATCAGTTATAAACCTTTTCATAACCAAATCCGAAACCAGCCTTGACTGAATTACTCCGTGAACTCGTTATTCAAGCGATGTCTAAATTAACTCTAAACACGCTGGATAAACCCTTTTTTATCCAGCGTGGAATACAACGCGTGTTATTACAAGATGGCTCTTCATTTGCTCTACATGATGAACTAGCTCAGGTTTTTGCTGGTCGTTTTACTGCTATAAGTCCTGCCGCAATTGAGTTGCATGTTACTTATGACCTATTTAATGAACAACCCTGCGAAATAGATATCCGTCCTGATGTTGAAACTGAGCGAGCCTTTTTACCGGGTAGTCAC
>NZ_JABEPJ010000014.1:0-131556 GCF_013002825.1 Pseudoalteromonas sp. NEC-BIFX-2020_002 | reverse complement strand
TGAAATTGGCTAAATATCGGTTAGGCCATAAAAAGCAAATTCCCATAGCATAAACAATACCAACGCGAACACACCGAGCAGGTAGCGCCTCAGTCCAACAAGCGATTATGCAACACAAACTGCGTGTCGCATAAATACTAAAATGTTAGTGCTCTTGCGGTTAATCTATTATTACTCCGCGAATTTCAAAAAAATACAACTATAAATAATGTTAAGGCTGATAAATGGAAATAAGTGATTTTGGTTTTCTTCAAAATATAATTGAAAATGAAGGGGGTAAAAGCTTACAAAGTTTATCAACAGAATTTGGTCGTGAAAGCAGTAGAGAAGATAGAGATTACGCTGTAGAAGAACAAAATGTATTGTCTCTTTTTAAAAACATTACATCGATGATGCTTACCCCCAAAAGTAACAACGAACCTTTTCAGCCTTTAATGCAAATGGCAGATGGTAGACGTTCCGCATTACCAGCAGATCTTTCTCAGAGTGAATTAACAATTTTAGCTAACTTAGTGGAACGCATTAGCCATGTTGCTTTAAAAGCGAGAGTATACGATTTATTATGGATTTGCTGTAAACCTAAAAAGCCATCACATGCTAAATGTGCAATCGATTTTTATATAAAAGATGGAATCAAAGTAGACACGTGGAGACACGCTGGGAAAAAAGAAATCGAAAGGGCATATAGATTAGCAAGACAACTTAACGATAGAGAGAGAATTACCAAAATCGAGGAGATAATAATTTCTTCATTCAACAATAACGCAGAAGATTTTGTAGATATTGCTTACTCTATCGCTGATCTCATTGAAAACCTAAATGCATTAAAAGAACACAACTTAAATATAGCTGAGAGATTAGAAAGTCTCGGTGAATCTTTGAAGTCAAAAGGCCATCTAAAAGATGCTATTCGTTATTTTGAGCTTAGTTCTAGAAAATACAAAAAAAGTTTAAATGAGGACAAGCATGTAGTTACATTGGTTCAAGCTGCGGAATCGTATGCTTTGGATGCAGAAAACCACTTTAATCTTGGGGCGGGATCAAAATTAATAGCTAATAGCTTATTTGAGAATGCTATACATGCATATAGAAAGGTGCCAGCAAAATATCGTGAGGAGTATTCTATTGATGAAAGAATATCAAAGCTAAGGCATGGCCTCAACGAATCAGGTAAGCACACCCTAAATGAAATGGGACTTTTTCAAACACCAATTGAAGGAGCGGATGAAGTTGCTCAGTTGTCTAAATCTCATGTTGCTGGGAAAGGCTCTGAATACGAAGCATTAGTTTATTTTTCTGGAATTTGTAATGTAGATAAATATGACTCTTTAATGGAAAGAGAAAAGAAAAGTATGAATTCAAATTTTCTTAGTTCTTTCTTTGGTTCAACGCAATATGCAAGCGATGGTCGGGTTATAGCTAAAACTCCATCTGTTGGTTTAGGGGACGACCAAGAATCTGTAAATGTTACTCTTTTCGACAATATGGTTAGAACATTCTCACGAAATATTGAATTAAACGTCAAGCTTGCAATTGTTCCTGCTCTACACCAGATATTGAGTGAACACAGTTTTAGTAAGAATTTTATTTTTGAAATGTGCGATTACAGCCCATTGATACCGAAATCTAGCGTACACCTGATTTCGCATGCACTATGGTTAGGCCTTGAATTTGAGTTTTCAACTGCTATTCACATTCTCGCACCTCAACTAGAAAAAATTGTGCGAGAACAGTTAAAGGAAGCAGGTGCACATACTACTCATTTAGATAAAACTGGTATAGAGCATGAAAAAGGTTTGAGTACACTATTAGATATGCCTGAGTCTTTAGAAGTATTTGGGCAAGACCATCTTTTTGAGTTAACAGCTCTATTTACGAATTCAATAGGGCCAAACTTAAGAAATGAAGTAGCTCATGGGTTATTGACTGATAATGCGGCTTATTCTGAAGCTCCTATTTATGCTTGGTGGGTGTTAATGCGAATGACTATTCATTCTATAATAACTTCTTCCGAAGAAAAGGATAATGCAGAATAAAGCACTAACAAGGCAATTAAACGGAACTAAAACAGTGGGTTACGTTTCGCTCCGCTACACATTATAACCCACTATTTTAGTCCGCTTATTGCGGCGTTGTGGCTGTAGAATTACTCTTTTTTAAGAAAAACAGCCTGTTTTATGGGTTCCAAATGCATTATCTAATGCTTTAAAAACGCTTAGAGTTAATTACAGGAGCTCGTTTTTTAATTGAATTTGGCTGTTAGAGTTATTCTACAGCCTCGTTATGCGTATAGAGAGTTTCAATGCAACTTGAGCTGTTATCTAAAGATCATTTGGAGAAATTATTAGCTTTCGAGCTAGAAAATAGATCATGGTTTGAATCATTAATTGAGCCTCGAGGACATGATTTTTATTCGGCTAAAGGTGTCGGAAACCACATTGATGCAGAACTTAATAAGGTAAATTCTGGTACAGCGTTTTGTGGTTTACTTATTAAAAATAATGAAATTGTCGCAAGAGCCAATTTAAGAGATATTAGCACTAATAAAGCTGTTGTCGGTTATAGGGTTTCAAAACGTTTTTTATCTCAAGGCTATGCAAGCTTTTGTCTGGCTTCACTAATTGATATTGCAAAAAGAAAATTTTGCATTCGTTCCTTAGAAGCTAAAGTATTAGAAAACAACCCAGCTTCAAAGCATGTATTGTTAAAACAAGGCTTTGAGCCTATTGGTAATGTCCCTAACTTTATTGTATTAAATAATAAGCAGTTAGCTTGTACAGAGTTTAGGTTAAAATACGCATAATCGGGTAGCCGGAGGTCTCTAACCTCCAGCCCCCACACCACCAATCATGCGGGTCCGCAATGGGCGGTTCATCTCCCGTAATGAATATTGATCCAAACATCTCTCAATAAGAAATAAAGATGACACCCATCCTAAAGTTTGTATTTTCTATATTTCGCACTAACTTTTAATTAGTGCAAAAAACAAACAGAATGTCATATGGCTATCGCAAGAAAACGTCAAATAAGTTTGCTTGATATAAAGTATTATCATTGTATTTCTCGCTTTGGCTACCAATACTGGCGTTAATATACATACTACAAAGTTCAACAGTCCCAAATAGGGTAAACTCTTATCACCTCAAATAAACCACTCACACACCTGCAATCCCTTCCAAAACGCCCATTAAAACAACACCAAATCCTTTTTTAAATTTATGTAAAATTGAAGTAACCGATTGAACCAAAATAGGAACTCAGCTATGGTTGAAGCATCAATAAAAATAAATTAAAAAACGAGTTATTCTACAGCCTCGTTATGTGTGCTAGAGGTTTAAATTGAAATGCATTCAGATTTAGAGGAATTGGCTGGATCTTTGAGAGTCATTGTATCTAGTGAAATTAATGTTGAAGCTCAAGAGAATATGATGGCTTTTGCAATAAACGCATTAGGTAATACCGAAGGATCAATCATTGCTTTTTTACGTGATAGTAAGGATGTTTATACAAACGCAAAGCCTAATGTGAGAATGACTTTTTATTGTTGGTTAGACGAACTCGCGGGGCAAATAAGAATGAGCGCTGTGTCGCAGTCACACGAGCAGCTTCCTTTTCGATGTGGTATAAATAGTCTAGCTTTAATTCCTTTTTCCAACTCACTAGCTGTTGGGATTAGCGGTGTCTACTCTAGTGAGGAGAAACTAAATGTTTGGCAATCGCAAATATAATAAATAACAAAGATGACATCCATCCTAAATTTTGTATTTTCCATATTTTTTACTTGCTTTAAATTAGTGCAAAAAACAAACAGAATGTCATATGGCTATCGCAAGAAAACGTCAAATAAGTTTGCTTGATATAAAGTATTATCATTGTATTTCTCGCTTTGGCTACCAATACTGGCGTTAATATACATACTACAAAGTTCAACAGTCCCAAATAGGGTAAACTCTTATCACCTCAAATAAACCACTCACACACCTGCAATCCCTTCCAAAACGCCCATTAAAACAACACTAAATCCTTTTTTTATATTTATGTAAAATCGAAGTAACCGATTGAACCAAAATAGGAACTCAGCTATGGTTGAAGCATCAATAAAAATAAATTAAAAAACGAGTTATTCTACAGCCTCGTTATACGTATAGGGAGGTTTGGTGGGTTATCTAGTTTTAGGTGTTTTTCTTTTTGTTCATTTCTATATTTCTTTTTTAGTATGTAAATATTATGCAAAGTCATATGAGCAACAACTTAATACTGTATCTAAATTAGTAATTACCTTATTTACAGGGCCACTTACTTTTGCGCTTGTGTTGATAGCTATTTATATAACTCCATTAAGGAATACTGAAGCAGGTCTAATGGATGGTGGACTCTTCTTAATATTTATATTATTTACACCGCTGTTTCCTATTGTCAGTTACATGCTTGTAAAATTAGCTCAAAAGTTTACGGTTTGTGTAAAATACGCATCTAACAACACGCCCTGATGTGGACAGCAAGCGCTAAAGCTCACTTTCCACCGCAAATTTTAACAGCGGTGATCCCTTACTTTTCAATGCATTAAGTAAGTTGATTCATCGTAGGGCGTATGTGTTTTCCAGCACCTAAATAGGATTCGTATCCACTTAAATGACAATGATCTGATGATAGTATTATGGGGTTTTTCTTTGGTTTCTTGCTGCCGATAATATGCTTTAGCCCAAAATGAATAACGCACAGATAACCCTGCCCATTCCACAAATGTTTGCCTTAAAAATTTAGTGCACGAGTATCGCCAATGTATTCATTCTTTCTTGCCACTGCGTTGGGTAACAGGGGTAATCGCTGCGTATTTTTGTATATCAGCAGCGCATTTATAAACCCAGCGGCTCATCCCCCGGCAATTTTTACTTTAAATTTAAGTGCCTCTAGGATGGCTTTAAGTTTGTCGCGGTCGTCGCCTTGTACTTCTATGATGCCGTCTTTTACTGCGCCGCCTTGGCCCATTTTGCTTTTAATAGTTTTAGCGAGTTTTTTTAAGTCGTGTTGTTCGCTATCAATGCCGGTGACCAACATAACGCCTTTGCCCTTACGGCCTTTTGTTTGGCGTTCGATGCGCAGGGCGCCATCTTTAAAGATTTTGCTCTCAATTTCTTTAGTTGGTTTTGGTTGGCTGATGCGCCCTGTTTCGGTTGAATAAACGAGATTACTATCACTCATGCTTAGCCTGCGGTGAAAAAAGTTAAATAACAATAACGTCTATAATATCAAATCTAATAACAAATTTGCGCTTAGGTGCTTTTATTTTTGGCTAATTATTTTTAAGCAGTTATATTTAAAGCAATAAGAACGGATAATCTGATCAGGAGTTGAGTATGAGTTTAAGTAAGAGTGCCTCAGCGGATGGCACTACACTAACGATTCAAATTAAAGGGAAGTTTGATTTTAATTTGGTTCAATCGTTTCGCCAAGCCTACGCTGGTATAAATGATACTACAGTGAGGGTGGTTGTAGACCTACGCGAAACCGACTATATGGATAGCTCGGCGTTGGGTATGTTACTTAACATGAAAAAAACATTGGGGACATCTGTTAACGCGATTCATATTAGTAATTGCCAACCGCAATTGAAAAAAATTCTGCAGATATCTCGTTTTGATAAAAAATTTGATATCGACTGATGATGCGCGTTCTTGTTGTTGATGATCAACCCATAAATTGCACACTATTAAAAGTTATGCTGGAGCAGCAGGGTTACAATGTTTTATTAGCAGGTAACGGTGTAGAAGCATTAGCGCTATTAGAAAAAGAAGCAATAGACATTGTTTTGTTGGATGTTTTAATGCCAATAATGGACGGTTATGAAACAGCAGCAAGGATAAAAAAATTAAGTAGTGATGTTTATTTACCTATTATTTTTATTACGGCATTAGAAGAAAAAGGCAGTTTTGAACGTTGCTTAGCGGTGGGAGGGGATGATTTTATTAATAAGCCTTTTGATAAGGCTATTTTAAGTGCAAAAATCAAAGCTCATAGCCGTACTCGACAACTGAGCTTGAAGGCCCACGAGCAAAATAAGTTATTAGAATATCACTATAATCAAACTGAACGAGAGCATGAAATAGTTGAGCATATATTTAATAATGCGCTCGAAAATCAACATGCATTTACTGAAAATATAGATTTTCACCTTTCGCCTGCATCAATGTTTAATGGTGATATGTGTTTAGTGGCACAAAGCCCTATTGGTAGTTTATATTGTATGTTGGGAGATTTTACTGGTCATGGTTTAGCGGCTGCCGTGGGTGCCTTACCTGCTTCTAGAGTATTTTATACCATGGTCGGTAAAGGCATGGCAGTAAGCGATATTGCCAATGAAGTAAACACAGTTTTAGCTAAACTATTGCCTGGTCATATGTTTTGTGCTGCAAATATTATTGAGTTAAGTAGCTCAGGAAAAAGCATTTCGGCTTGGTTAGGTGGCTTACCTGATGCGTATTTAATTAACCAACAAGGAGACGTTTTAAAAACATTAGAATCGCAACATATGGCTTTAGGTATATTAGAAACCGATGAGTTTGAACGCGAGTTGATTCATTTTGAAGTTGACCCCAGCATGCGGCTGGTTTTATCGACGGATGGGATTATTGAAACCACCAATGAATACGACGACTATTTTGGTGAGCAGCGCTTTATAGAGGTATTAGCAAGTAAAGCGCAAATCTCAAGTAATGAGGTGATTAAACATGTGACAAACTTTGCACATGGCACTAAACAGCAAGATGATTTAAGTTTAGTTTTGTTTAACTGTTTAGCTGTGCCTGCACCAAAAAAAGAAATAGAAAGCTACTCTCCACTACCTTTTAACTTTTCATTAAGTTTAAACTCAACGCAAATAAAGCAAACCGATCCGGTACTAGAGATAGTCGATGTAATTACCCGAGTCGGGGGGTTGAAAGCGCACCGGTCAAACATCTTTTTATTATTATCTGAGGCGTATAACAATGCGCTCGATCATGGTGTTTTGGGATTAGATTCCGATATTAAAAATCAAGAAGATGGCTTTATGGAGTATTACCAACAAAGAGAAGTCGCTCTAGAAAAATTAACAGGTGCGATGATCATTGTTGATATGCGTTATTGTCCGGAAACCTTGTGTGTTTATTTTACTATATGTGACTCAGGTAATGGTTTTAGCGCCGATAATAACAACGGACATAGTTTAACGCGTGAACATGGTCGTGGGTTATCACTACTTGAAGAAATAGCCGAACAGGTGTCATATAACGCATCTGGGAATCAAATAGAAATGTGTTATAGATTAACATCGCTACAAGCCTAGTCGAACGTCATTTGTCATGCTATGATTTGTTTTTTAGATGTTTGGACGGCTAAATGGCTTCTTCTTATTTATCGCTGGCACAATTAGATGTGTCACCTCAATTAGTCTCTGCGGAACTTATCAAGCTTGAAAAGCATTTGACTGGGCATCAGGTACAGTTGCCCTCTGTACGTTGGCAATATCAAATACCTGAATTAGGCGAAGGTGGGACGTGCAGTTTATTTGGTTACTTACAAGATGAGCCATTTAAGTTAACTGATTATGTAAGCCAAGATCAGCACACCACTAATAAGTTGGCAACATTACAACTCATCGTTGATTATGTTGTAAGTCAAACGAATGTTGATTGGTACGGTATCTATCAAAATACGCAAACGCAAGAGGGCGCCCAGCTTCTGAAATTGGCTTATTTTGGCGCACCAAGTAGGCCTCTTTTTCCACTTACTGAAGCATTTGCAGCGGGTAGTAATAATGTACAGGTTGCACTGAGCAGTAAAGGCCGTGTAATAAACAATGTTGAGCAATATTTGGCTGCGGGTGGAGAGTATTATACTTGTGATCCTAAAGTTAAATCAGAAGCGTGTTTACCGCTTTTTGACAGTGAAAATCGTTGTGTGGGTATTGTTGACGGTGAGGCCTTCAATAACGAATTTTTTAATCAACAAACATTAGCGCTATTAATTGCTTGCTGTATTAAAATTCCTCACTTTTTAGTGTAAATAACACTAGTCAATCTAGTGACCTTTTATGTTAAGCTAAGTGCAACAGCTAACCCCTAAATAATGAAAGAGATAGTCAATGTTCTCAGTATTAAAACCATTACCAACAGATCCTATTCTTGGCCTTATGGCGGCCTATAAGCAAGATACTAACCCAAATAAGATTGACTTAGGGGTGGGTGTTTATAAAGATGAACAAGGTAATACGCCAGTATTAAAATCAGTAAAAAAAGCCGAAGCCTTTCGTCTAGAAAATGAAACCAGTAAATCATACATTGGTTTGGCAGGTAATTTAGATTACTGTCAGCAAATGGAAAACCTATTATTAGGTGAGCACCAAGCGTTATTAGCTAACCGTGTTCGTACAGCACAAGCGCCCGGCGGTACAGGTGCACTGCGTGTTGCTGCTGAGTTTATTGTTCGTTGTAATCCAGGGGCAACAGTATGGGTTACTAATCCTACTTGGGCTAATCATATCAGCTTGTTTGAAGCCGCTGGTCTGACAGTTAAAGAATACCCGTACTACGATTACGAAAATAAAGATTTATTATTTGATGAAATGATAGAGACCCTTACGCAAGTGCCTAAAGGTGATGTTGTTTTATTGCACGCATGTTGTCACAACCCAAGTGGTATGGATTTAAACGAAACACAGTGGAACACTGTAGCGCAGCTTGCTAAAGATGTTGGTTTTACACCACTTGTAGATATTGCGTACCAAGGGTTTGGTTCAAGCCTTGAAGAAGATGCAAACGGCTTACGTATTTTAGCGAATGCGGTTGATGAGCTAATTATTTGTTCTTCATGTTCTAAAAACTTTGGTTTATACCGTGAACGTATTGGCGCATGTTCTATTATCGCTAAAGATGCTGCAACGGCTGATATTTCAAATTCAGTACTGTTAAGTGTGGTGCGTGGTATTTATTCAATGCCACCAGCGCACGGTGCTGACATTGTAAATACTATTTTAAGTAGCACAGAGCTTACACAAATGTGGCATGGCGAACTTGATGAAATGCGTAACCGTATTAATGGTTTACGTACGCTTATTAAAGATAACCTAGCGACGAAAGGGATTGCACAAGACTTCTCTTTTATTGATCGCCAAAACGGTATGTTCTCGTTCTTAGGTATTAATAAAGCGCAAATCGATCGTTTACAAAAAGAATATTCAATCTATATTGTTGGTTCAAGTCGTGTAAACGTGGCAGGTATCAGTGATACAAACATTGAGTACTTTGCAAATGCTGTTGCAGACGTTTGTAAGTAATTATATTTACATTACATCGTTTATATAAATAGCGTTTATTTAAATAATAAAAAACCGCACTAACATTATGTTGTGCGGTTTTTTGTTTTTAGTGATTAGATTTTATGAATCAATTAAATCTTCTACGCCAACTATTAACCAAGGTGCGTCATTATCAGTGCCGCGCTCTAAGTGCCAAATCTCTAGGATAGGCTCTTCTTTATTATCACCTAAATCACGATATTTACCTTTAAAGCGAACACTCAGTTGCCATTTTTGTGCGTTTGTATCAGCACGAACAAGCTCGGCATCAATAAACATGACTTCAGTCGCTACGCTTTGGATTGTTTCGCGTTCAGCTTTAAACTCTGCCACTAGCTCAGGGCTTAAATACTCAGCCATCGTGCTGTAATCAGCTTCATTCCACGCTGTTTGTAAAGTGTGGTAATGAGTACGAGCGCCTTGTAAAAAGCCATTGGTATCAAAATTAGGTGGCAGGTTAAAAGGCACGTTATTCGTTTGACTAAAACCTGTAGCAGTCGCTTGCTCTGGTGCGGCTTGTTTCATTTGTGGCGCGTTAAATGTACCTTGCGCATGCGCCATCGCTGGGGCATTTTTACGGCGGATCATGCCCATTACAAGTTTAAAGATGATAAAGGCAATACCGGCCATTACGATCATTTCTAAAATTTGCATACCTTCGAAATCATCACCCATCATTGAGGCGATTAAGCCTCCGGCTAACAAACCACCAAAGATGCCCGCCATCATGCCTTTTTTGCTTGATTTTGGCTTAGCTGCTGGAGCGACAGTATTGGTGTCGGTTTGTTGTTTTTGTGCAGTTTGTTGGGTTTCAGGGGTTTTTCCGCGCTTTTTACTACCGAACTTTTTACGTGCTTCAGCATCAAAACTTGCAGTACATAACAGAGCAAGTAATGAAAATATAACAATCAGGTTTTTCATGAAATTCCTTAAAACAGATTAGAGTGGCGATTCTAAATCAGTTTAGGAATTATATAAATAGGTACAAAGTGAATTCGGATTAAAATACCCGTTACAATTGCGATCCCTACTATTTCAGGAACAATATTGCTCTTAAATGAATCACTGTAGTCATCTATGAAATAGAAAAACTTCATAAGCGCTACTATTGTTGCCATAATACAAATTGTGTACTTAAGGTGTTTTTTGAATAAGTTGAAACTCATAACTTTCCTTGTTTTTTATGTGTCCACATAATGTCCAAATTCAAAAAATTACACAAGACCTTAAAAAATAGCATAAGAAACTAAGTTTCTGATTTTAAAGTAAGCCATTGTTTTTATTGACGGCCTATAATAATCGAGGCTTTGCGGACGGGGCAGCTCCACTAATATAGGTTTTTAAATTCGTTGATTTAAAAACCCTAAAAAACCCGCTAATTTGAGCAATCAAATTAACGGTTTTTTTATGGATTTGACTTAAATTAAATAGCGGGCTTGCTGTAAAAATAAAGTTTTAAAGTGGTACTTTAACTATCACACTGCAATTTAACACCTAAGCAATGAATACAAATAATGCCCAAATATACACCGCCTTTTACACTCTCTAATAAAATATTGACCTTTGTCGTGTATATTAGTGAGCAAGATCGCGATGTTACGAATGCTCAGTTAGCTAAAAGGTGTGGTAAACCTTTAAGGACCATTGAAATACGAGTTAAAATTTAAAAAATAGCGGATTGCTTATACGTATGGGAGCCAATAAGCAGTTACTGGCAACTAAAGGTTTAATTATTAAAAGCGAATAAATAGGCACAAAATATTTGAAATAGCGGTGAATAAAACTGATATTAATTTACCAAAAGGGCAGTCATGTTTACGGTATACTTTCGTAAGTCATTTAATGGTGAACGCAGGTGATTTATTAGGGCGTGTTGACCTTTGTGGATTGAAATTTGTTCAATCTAGGGGCGATTTAATCGCGGCGCGAGGTTTGTAACCTAGCGGGCTAAGTAAAAACCGAGCAACAAAGAGTCAATCGCCCCTAGGAAGAACCCTTTGGGCAGCGCATGTTTGGCATTTATACTGCGTTATCGCCTATTTATGGGGAACAACCACACGACATAGGCTCTGCCTTGTCTAAATACCAAACATACTGCTGCAAAATCAATCACGAAAGGTCAACACGCCCTAGTATTGCTGCAGGTACTTGGTCACGCAAGAAAGTATTTACTTTTGGCCGGTATTAACTCGAAATAGTGTTTTAGCGTGTGTTAGAGGGAATGTTTAGTGTCAATCATTATAGATTACTCTGCACTGAGCAAATAAATTGAACAGTGCAGTTTATATCAATTTTTTATAGATGTATTTCAATTGCTTTACGGTCTTTTTCAGGCATGTTTGCGACCACTAAATTAAAAGAATTATCTATCATGCGTTCAATTTCCCCATTAGGGATTGAGCCATCAAGAATAACAGTATTCCATAACCGTTTATTCATGTGATAACCCGGTATGACAGACGGAAAAATATCACGCAGTGCTTGGGCTTCGTCTGGATCGCATTTTAAATTCATCCACCAGATTAAATTGCCATTTTCATCTGTTTGCCCTTCGTTTCCGACGGATAGTGTTGCAAACATTTTATGGTTCACTTTATATACATCAACTTCTTGGCCGAAAGGTTGGGTAACCATGACCAGAGGTTTATTTTTTAGGTACTCATGTGCTGTGTGTTGATTCATGATCCAGTCCTTGAAGTCATTTTAAGATAAATTAACAATAGCAGCTTTTTTATCGTTTAGTCATGAAAAAGAGATTAATAAAGCAAATTTATTAGCAATAACAACCTCTAGAAGTTAAATTTTAAAAATGCGTGCTGTTGTTCGCGATGTATGATGTTTAAGTATACTTGGTTAATAAAAATGTCTGCTAGGGCGTGTTGACCTTTGTGGGTTGAAATTTGTTCAACCTAGGGGCGATTTAATCGCGGCGCGAGGTTTGTAACCTAGCGGGCTAAGTAAAAATCGAGCAACAAAGAGTCAATCGCCCCTAGGAAGAACCCTTTGGGCAGCGCATGTTTGTCATTTATACTGCGTTATCGCCTATTTATGGGGAACAACCACACACCATAGGCGCTGCCTTGCCTAAAGACCAAACATACTGCTGCAAAATCAATCACGAAAGGTCAACAAGCCCTAGTGATTCATTAAGCAGCTTGCGCTTTTAAACTTTTTATTACACTGATTTAGGTAAAGATGAATAGGCTATAACGGCTGCATCGCGCTTTACTAGATCGGGTTTAGATGAGCTTTTAGCATAAACATCACAATATTTGATGGGATCACCTTCGTGTACTAACAAATGATCATTACTAAAACCAGCTAATACTTTTTGCCAGCGCTGCATAATATGTACGGGAGCACGTGGTAAAGAGTTCAAAATAAGCCTTGATTCTTTAAAGTTGCTATTAATTGCAATATTTAGCATGTCGTCGTTCGCAGCCCCAAGCCAGCTAGCCCCATTAGTGCCTACACATAGTAGTGGCATGTAGGGAGCAAGTGCGGGGCAAACATCATTCCTATAAATATCTACTTTCCAATAGGACCGTGCTATTTTTATAAACTGAGTAAAATCTTTGATGGGCGTAAAGTTTGATGTTGCTAAAGGCAAAATTTCTATTCTGGGTTTGTTGGCATTTACGGTGTCGTTAGAAACATCAATATACCAAGGGCCCAAAATAAATGCGTTTTGAAAATACTCATCCCGTAAAGAGCCCCACGCTTTTTGCAATGGGGAGCCTTGTGCAATAAGCTCTTTTAACAAGCTAAGCCCAGGTTTATTTGTTGTTGGTATTTGCGTTTGTAATAATGTGAATACTTCATCTCTTATCTCTCTGCAACGGCCAATAGGATAAGGTTTTTCGGCAAAGTAAGGGATTGTAGGTGCCAGTTTTAAATCGGCTATTAATCTTAGATGGGCTAGATCAGCACATACTATTGTAAGTTGCTCTGGAGTGAGGTTTTTATCAAGCACGTATATTCCTTATAGTTATAATCGTAATTTTTTTAGTTGAGCTTGGGTATAGGCGTCATCTCTTAGCCACTTTAACATGTTTGGATAACCGTTAGGGTGATTCGGCTGTTCACACATAAACCATGAATATAAAAGGGGATAACCAAACCCTGTGTTAGTGCTAAAGGCTTCTATAAGACTCGCCGATGCACCCTTATAACCCTCTTCATGAAATAAAACATCGGGTGCAATATCCAAATAGCAGGCAGCGGCCCATGACCATGCAATTGCAGTCATTTCCTCGGCCGCTTGATGATCATGGTGTTTCATATCCCCAGTTAAACAGGTTCTTGTTGTTTCAGAGGTAACCGCAATATGACCTGCTTCATGGAGAATGTCACCAGGATAAAATCCCTTTTCAAAATCAAGTAATAAAGTACCATTATTTACTTTAAGGCCAGGCAAAAAAGTTTTTTCATCTAGTGTTTCATATCGGTGCTTTATGCCAATATTAGTAAGAAAGGCTAAAATTTTATTAACGTCTGTTAACTGTTTATCTGTGTTGTGTTTAGAGTTAATCATCATGATGGTGTTAGATTACTATTAATGTTTAACCAATGTTCGAATTCTTCAATACGTTGGCTTTGATAAAGTGCAGCTGTCGTTTCATGGTATGGTAGTGCTAATGAATCTAATAGCTTGGTCCATAATGCCCATTCATCGTCGGCTATGCTGAAGGAGTGACCGCATTTAGCTGCCTGTGCACGCTCAAACATACGCTTTACGCCTGGTAAACCTAAATTATTAAGATCTGTAAATTTAGCTAATTTAGTCTCTGTTTTAATTGTATTTTTTATGGGGAATTTAAATATAAAGTCTGCGCATTTGGGCATTATATATTCATAATGAATAGCTTCACCGCCACGAAGCTGCGCATCATGAGGTAAAAAAGTCAGTGGTATATTCAAACTACATTGGTTTTCGGTCAATTTAAGGTGTTTGTATACTTGAATATCGGTTGTTAGTTTTAGTCTGTAATTAGTTTCAACGCCATTTGGGATCAGCATACTGCCTTTAAAGGCGGATGTATCTCCCGTATTTAAACGCTTAGCTTCGTCGATATTTAAGCAATAAAACTCTTTTAAGAGTATGTCAGTGCTCGGTTTATCTTCTGTCTGCATTAAAGAGTTAAAATGTGTTAGCCATGCCTTTAAAGAAATTTTTTGTGGGATCAAGGTGCCAGATTCACTCAGGTATTGACATAAATGAGCAAAAATAAAAACTTGGGGTTCTCGCTTTAAAAGAGCCGTCATGGTTTCAGAAATAATAATGTCAAATTGCTGGGAGTCTGGTGCTTGCCAACGCGTTGCGTCATCACACGTGATTGCAACAATGTTTTGGGTGATTGAAAAGTGCTTTACTAGCTTTTTAATTGCACTGATGTTTTCTAGGTGAATGTCAATGAGAGTGACTTTTATGCGCGGGTTTGTGGCAACACTTAAATAAGGAATAAGTAACGTACCATAAGGGCCTGTACCGGCATAAAGAATATGAATATCATCAGTCGTTGCTTTTAAACGTTCTTCAATAGCGAATTTAACACCTTGCATAAAGATTTGCGTACGAAGAGTCTCTTCAGTGCATTTAGCGGCTTGTACGGGAGAAATTGCAACGCCTTGGGATGTATTTTCATCATTCCAGTCATTCATATCTAAATCAGTTGATATAGACGTAATATTCCCTAAGTAATTTTTTAAATCGTTGATAAAAGGCTTCATCAACCCAGCATCACCTGGCTCATTTAGCAAATGTGTAACCGCATTACGGTATCTGTTCAGTAACTCAGTATCCATATCGCTCCCTGTATTTATCTACAACAATTGTTGCTTGCAATAATATAGCACTCTATTCTAATTAAGTTTAGTCAGCGTTAATAAATCAATTTAAGGTGTTTTAGTTGTCTGAAATCAGGCAAGGAAAAGGAGTTATTATGCAAAATGAGTTGATAGCAAAAGTGCCACCTTCGGACACAATAGCGCAGAGCACACTTCCTTGTTATAAAGAAACTGGAGGCTTAGGTCTATTTCAATTAAAGCGAATGTGGCACAAAGTACAGTTACAAAAACAAGGCTGTGCGGATAAAAAAATAATAGAAGACGAATGGTCGCTTGATGTCATGATAATGGACACTCTAGGCTTAGGGCTCACACCGACTATAGAGTCTATTTTTGCGAGTGATAGTTTTTTCGAATTTGAAAATTGGGTAAAAAAAGTGCATGGCAGAGCTATTTCAAACGCAAAAAGAAATCAGCTTAATAAAAGCATTGTTTCATTTTTTGAGGAAACAGACATAAAAAATGAAACAGCATCAGTAGAGACACCTCGTTACTCTATTTTAACGCCACTGCAGTGGCAAAGCTGGGATGATAATGGTTATGTTATTATTCCAGCGTTGGTGCCAAAAAAATTATGTGAAGACGTTTGTAATATGCTTTATGAACGTTTGAAAATGGATAAAAACAACCCCGCTTCATGGTATAGCTGTCATGCGCTTAAACAGGGGGTTATGGTACAAATATTTAATGATATAACCATGCAAGTTATACGCTCTCTTCCTCAAGTTCGAGATGTTTTTGAGCAACTCTGGGGGAGAAAAAACTTAATAGTAAGCACTGACAGACTTAGTTTTAATCCACCACAGACAGAAAGTTGGCAGTTTCCTGGGCCAAATCTTCACTGGGATATAAACTTTAATAAACCACTCACCTTTGCAACGCAAGGGTTGTTGTACCTTACTGACGTTACCGCTGAGCAAGGTGCATTCAGTTGTGTACCTGGCTTTCATAAAGAAATAGATAACTGGCTGGCTAACCTACCTAAAAATACTAATCCACATTCTTTTAATTTCGATAAATGCCACAGCACTCCATTGGCTGCAAAAGCAGGTAGCTTAATTGTTTGGCGACATACATTACCGCACGGTAGTTGTCCAAATAAGGGGGATACACCTCGTATTGTACAATACATAAACATGACTCCATTAAGTAAGTAGCTAAAGACTCGCTATGAATAAAAAAGAATGCCGTGTAATAGGGTGTAATATTTTTTATTTTTAACTTATGCCAAACTTATGTATAACTTATTGTTAAAAATAAGTTGGTAGACTTTTCAAGTAAGTGATTATTAAAAATAATAGAACTAAAAAATTGTGTTCTACGTCTTGTGGGCTATTATGTTATCTGAATGTAGTATTAATTTGCGATAGAATTTTATACTGTAATAAAAGCTCAAAGGAATGTTTAAGTATGGAAAAACATAGTCCGCAGCTTATAAAGCGTTTACGGCGCGCAAAACCAATAATTTGTTATTTAAAGTCTTTACTTAAAATGCAATTAGAGTCATGTGCTAAAGCCGTTATAGTTAGTGAAAGTAGCTCAACATACCGCGACAATATACATACAGAAATCGATCTTGTCCCCACCTTGTGTACGTTTTGTTTTAAGATTAAATACTTGCTCATTCATTCTCTTCGTTTGAGAATAAATAATAATGAATGATGACATACTTATTCCTGAAGTTGTTAATGCTGGTGAAAATATAGTCTCTCCAGTCATTTCGTTTGCCAAGCTTGAAATTTTTTATAATGTAAAAAAGATGTCTGCCGATTTGGTTGTAGCAAAAAAATTGGAATGGGTTAGACATGTTAATACCCAGTGTTATCAGGGCGGTTGGGATGTATTGCCTTTAAGAGTGCCTGTTGAACATGCTGATAAGCATGTGATTCTGCAATCTTTCGCAATTGAGTCTAGCTCAAGTTTTATTGATGGCGATCACCTTCAATATTTACCTTCTATTAGTGAGTTATTGTCACAATTTAAATGTAATATTTTATCTGCACGGCTTATGCGCCTTTCCCCCAACTCTTTGATTAAACCCCACCGAGACCTTGGATTGAGTATTGAGCTATCAGCCCAGGCACGTATTCATATTTCTTTAGAGACATCAGAACATGTTGAATTTTTAGTGGATGATTTAAAAGTTCCAATGAATCAGAGCAATTGTTGGTATATAAATGCCGATGCGGAACATTCTGTAATAAATACCGGTGATACACCAAGAATCAACCTAGTCATAGACTGTAATGTTAATGAGTGGTTGTTGGATTTAATTATGAACTCTAAAGAAAAACATATTGCAGTAAAAAATAAGCTAAGGAGCTAAAGAGGTAATGAAACTTAATATTCCTAAGGGCTTAAATATAAGACCGTCAAATGCAAACGATAAGCCTTTTTTAGAAAAACTGCATAGTTCAATGCGCCAAGATTTACAGTTAATTGATGGCGAAAAAGATTTTGTTGAGTCAATTGTAGAAATGCAATTTAAAGCACAAACACAAGGGTATGGTGAAAAATTTCCTAACGCAATGTACTTCATTATTGAAAAACATCATGAAGCAATCGGTAAGGCAACCATTGATTTTGGCCCAAATGAAATTCGTATCGTCGATATTGGCTTTTTACCAAGTGCGAGAGGGCATGGTTTTGGCTCAGCGATAATTCAATCGTTTCAAAGTGCCGCATTACAATCTGGTGCACCTTTAACACTGACCGTTGAGCAACATAATTTTGCTGCTAAGCAGTTATATGCGCGTTTAGGGTTTCAAGTTGAATCAATTAGCCCGCCATATGAATTTATGGCGTGGTACCCACACCCAGTGAAATTAATGAGTGGTGTGTGACTAAGCGAAGTTAAACACAGGAGTTGAATATGGAAAAATTTACGTTTGAAAATGTTGAAAGAGCACAAGGATCCATTGTTAAAGTTGCTGGTCAAGATGGTGAAGTAGAGTTAAAGGTATCATCAGTTGATAGAACAAAACTGAATGGGGAACAATGGGATGCATTTCGTGTTTTGCTTAAAGGCTCTGCAAATGAACCTTTAGAACAAGGCACATATCGACTCACACACGATGCATTTAATGATGCAGAGCTGTTTTTATCACCAAATAGCGAAACTGAGTATGAGATATACATCACGACACAAAAATAGTACTTCGTGTTTAATAGACTAAATTATTCGTTTAATAAAAGTGAGTAGGGAGATTTATATGGCTGATCCGTTTATATCTGAAATACGACCATTTGCGTTTGATTTTGCCCCAAAAGATTGGGCATTCTGTAATGGTGGAGTTATCGCAATTACACAGAATGGGGCACTATATGCTCTATTAGGGACTCAGTTCGGTGGTAACGGAACAAGTGATTTTAAGTTACCGGACTTACGGGGGCGCACGCCTATCGGTAGTGGGGTTTTGAGCACTGAAAACCGTCCCTTTTATGCTGGAGATAGTTCAGGGGAGGAAACGGTTAGGTTAACGTTAGATGAAATGCCAGCGCATACGCATGCAGTAAAAGCTACGGCTAGCATAGCCGCTAATAGCCCCGCGTTTACAGATCGTATATTTTCTGAATCAAAGGATAATAAGGGTACCTCAGCTGAACCTTTCGTATACGGTTCATCGTTAGATTTGACAGAACTTGCTCAGGATGTTGTTAGTAGTAGCGGGAGTGGGTCGCCACATACTAATCTTCAACCTTTACTCGTACTTAATTTTTGTATTGCACTGGAAGGTACCTTTCCAGCTAGAAATTAAAAAAGGAAACTAGCATGTCTGAGTCATTTGTCGGTGAAATAAAAATGATTGCTACTACATTCTCACCTAGGCAGTGGGCATTTTGTAGCGGGTCTACTTTTTCAATAAGTCAAAACCAAGTGTTATTTGCATTGATTGGCGCACAATATGGCGGTGATGGGCGCTCGTCATTTATGCTGCCTGATTTAAGAGGGCGTGTACCCGTACATTTTGGGCAAGGCCCAGGATTACAACCTTACCCTATAGCGCGTCAGGCTGGCGTAGAAAAAGTGACGCTTCTACCACAGCAGATGCCAGCACACACCCATAGCTTGCAGGCAAATAATAATCGTGCAACTACATCTACAGCCATTGGTAATGTTTTGGCGAGAAGCCCTGCAACTGAGTCAACTTATATATCAGGCGCTGTCACGGGAGAAAGTCAGCAACTAAATGACGCTGCAGTTGAAACTGTGGGTGCTAATGAGCCGCATACTAATATGATGCCTTATTTGGCTATACATTTTATTATTTGCCTCAACGGCCTCTTCCCATCAAGAAATTAAAGGAGAAATATTATGGCTGAACCATTTATGGCTGAAATTAGAATATTTGGTCTTACGTATAGTCCTAGAGCTTGGGCTAAATGCGCAGGGCAAATACTCAGTATTTCACAATCTACAGCGCTATTTAGTTTGCTGGGAACTAATTTCGGTGGTGATGGACGAACAACATTTGGAGTCCCTGATTTACAAGGCAGAGCACCAATGCATGCGGGATCAGGGATAGGACTAACGACTCGGCCATTTTCTACCTTTGGTGGTGTTAGCCAAGTAGCGCTGGCCCCCATACAGCTGCCTAGGCATGACCATGTTATTTCAGGTGTATTTCAAGCTGGTAATACTGACCAACCAAGTGATAATCAACTTGCAATAGACGTTGCCTCCTCAGGTGGTGCACTGCGATATACTGCGCCACTGGATAGTAATACAAGTGCTATGAGTAGCAGCAGTTTAGCATCGTCAGGTAAGAGTCAGCGGCATGAAAATATGCAACCTAGCTTAGCGTTAAACTTTTGCATTGCACTAGATGGAATTTATCCACCAAGAAATTGATGTGTGAGAATACAGATTTTAGTTTGAAATCTGTATTCTACATATAATGAAAAACGATTATGTTTGTGCAGGAAGTAAGTTATATGTTGTTTGAAAGAGCTCTGTTGGTTGTTATTTACTTATGTTGAAATACCTTAATTGGCATATTGTTTTCAGCTGTTTAATTATAGTTGTGTGCTTATTTGCAAGAGATGTATCTGCTCAGGCGAGTTTAGACAAGCTGCAATTTAAAAGCTCTAAAGGTAGTGTTGTATTTGCCAAGCATGACAGTAATTTTTTGATTGATGATGCAGGGAAGATGTACGCTTTTAACAAAAAAATAATAATACTCTCTTTGCTATCAGTCGATGAGATCTCACAGCTACATGATGAAATAAAACAAGTTCAAGTAATCGCTAATATAGGAAGTGAATTGGTTTACTGGGTAACACCTAGATCCGAATATTTTTTTGATGTTTATTTAGCGTTAAGCAAACATCAAGATGTGCTAGAGATCGAACCAGATATTGCACCTGTCACAAAGTTAGTTACGTCAGGAACAAGCACGCAGACTAGCAGCGTGCTTGTGTCACAAAATGCTCCTTTATGCGATAAACCAGAGAATACTGTGCGGGTTGCAATTATTGATGACGGCTTTGATTTTACTCACCCAGAGTTTGATGATTTAACAGTATTGTTTGAATATGACCCTGATGAAAAAACACTGGCAACCAGTGCTAAAAACCCAACTGATTATCATGGTACACGTGTTGTTGGAGTTATTGCTGCAAAGCAAGATAATGTAGGGGTTGAGGGTTTCGCACCGACTAGTGAAATAATAGCTATCAGGCAAGTTTCAACATGGTCATCTTCTATAATATTGGCATTTCAGGTCGCTAAGTTGATGAAAGCGGATGTTATCAACTGTAGTTGGGTTTTACCGTTATTATCGGGTATTACGTCACTGGTAATTGAGAATGTTGCATCTGCATCAAATGCACCTATTATCGTTGTTTCAGCAGGGAATTCGGGTAAGAAAGCTTGTGAAGTCAATCATCTATCGGCATTAAGTTCAGTGGTTGTTATAGGAGCAATAAATAAAAATGGGAATGTTGCTGAGTTTTCTAATTATGGGCAATGTGTTGATTATTACGCCCCTTCTTCAATTGAATCAACGTCACTTAATGGGTATGTAAATTTTGGTGGCACCTCATCATCAGCCGCTATTGTTTCAGGCGTTGTGGCACAGCTAAAAGCATGCGGAGTTGAATACCCGTTAACAAAATTAACGATGGTTGAAAATATTTTGCCTGCACATGTAGTTAATAAAAATAATATAAAGAGTGTAACTTTGATTAGATCAAAAGGTAGTGAAATTAATGAGCACTGAAATGGAACCGTTAGATTTTAGTAGCACCCACAGTGACAACTTCCCAAAAATATTGGCTCAGTTGGGCATATCGTTGATTGCGACAAGTTATCAATCACAACGTGTTATTTTAGTGCGTTCCAATAATGGCAAACTAGAAACAAAATTAAAGGCATTTCCAAGACCAATGGGACTTTATGCCGACGAAAATAGGGTCACGCTTGGAACACTAAATCAAGTAATCGACTTTCAAAAAACACCAAGTGGTTATGCTGATGTTATTAATGGGAACCTTGATCGTTATGAAGAGTTGCCAAAAAAATTACAAGATAATGAACTCAGAGATAGCCCCAAATTTCGTGAAGAGTGGGATGAACAAGTCAAAAGTGTAAAGGCAGCCGACAGTTTGTTTATAGAAAGAGCGACTTTATCAACAGGTATGATCAACATCCATGATATTTGTTGGGGTAATGATGGTTTGTGGGTAGTTAACTCGATGTTCTCTTGTTTAAGTAAGTTAAGTCCTGACCATAGTTTTGTCGCTGCTTGGGTGCCGTCGTTTATTTCAGAACTGAAGCCGGAAAATAGATGCCATTTAAATGGCATGGCGTTGTTAGATGGTGTGCCTCGTTATGCTACAGCCTTTAGTGAATCAGATACAGCACAAGGTTGGCGTGAAGAGCTAGGGAATAAAGGGGTGCTTATTGATGTCGTTGAAAATAAGGTCATCAAATCAGGTATTTCAATGCCACATTCGCCAAGATGCCACGCAGGCAAGGTGTATTATTGTGCATCTGGAGATGGCGATATTCATGTATACGATCCAAAGTCAGGTACTAATAGAGTTTTATGTGAGTTGCAAGGTTTTACAAGGGGAATGACGTTTTTTGGTGACTTGATGCTTGTCGGTACGAGTACATTACGTAAATCAGAAGAGCATATTCGCTTTAAAGCAAACCCAAGATTATTAGATGGGAAAAGTGTGTGCGCAATATGGTTAGTGAATGTAAATACAGGTGAGGTGGTAGGTAATTTGACTTTTACGGGTGATGTAAAACAGATTTACGATATTGCTGTTGTACCGAACAGCAGGAAACCAGAGCTATTTCAAAGCTCAGACGCGTTGTCTAGCCATATTTTTGAATTTTGTCGAGGATGAGTATCATGGAACGTTTAAGCTTAAATAAAACTTTTTTAGGGGTTGCGATTTCTGCAGTAATAGCTAGCGGGGCTTACGCAGAAACAGTAAATGAAGCTGTAGATTTAAAACAATTTTCAAAAAAGTTAGCGCGAGAAACTGAAGATGAAATAGTTGGTATAGAGTCAAAAAGCCCATTTTCGACATTTAGTCGAGGGCAAAAAGCCCAATCACACTTAGTAAACCCAGATATAAATAATACATTAAGCTTTTTAAAAGAGCAGGGATTACTTGAAACGAATGAACAAAAAGTAAGTATTGTTAAGGGCGATAATACACAAGTAAAAAGTGATTTACTAATAAGAAAGGTGTTTGCAAGTGCAAACTGCACCCTACCAGGCGGGGCGTGCACCACTGTAAGCTCTTCTAGCTGTACTTTGAGAGGTGGTAGTGTTGGCGCTTGTGGGTCATCGCCAGAAATAGATGTTGAAGAAAGTGGATCGACAACTGTAAGCGAAGACTTTGGCAGTGTTGCAGCGGATGGTGTAGCAACTACAACAAAAACCTTTACGGTAAAAAATGAAGGCACTGGTAATTTAACGACTACGGCTGTTTCTATAACAAGTGGAAGTAGCGACTTTTCAATTACAGGCGGTACATGTGCTACGAATGGTCAAACATTAAGCTCAGGTATGCAATGTACGATACTTGTAACTGTACAAACGACAACAGTTGGTGGGATATCAGGTAATTTAAGAATTAGCAACACTGATGCAAATGAGAGTATGTATAATGTGTCTTTGAGTGCCGCAGGTACTTCTACAAATTCAGCCCCAGCTGTTGATTTAAATGGTGGGATTCCAGGTACAGGGAGTTTTTCGGCGTTTACTGAAGGCAGCCCTGCTACCGTGATTGCACCCGATGCTGAAGCCGGTGATAGTGATGGCGACTCAATAACAACAATAACCGTTGCATTAACAAATGATCAAGACGGGGTGTTTGAAGGTCTTAATGTATCTGCCAGTGCGCAAAATGCACTTGGGGGTGTAAGTGGTGCATCAGATATTAGTTTACAAGACACAATTTCTATTACAGGTGCAACTGCAACAACGGCTGAAGTTACCACTTTCCTTAAAGCAATCACGTATAACAATACCAGTTCGTCGCCCAACACAACTTCGCGGACAGTGTCAGTTGTTATCAATGATGGCACTGAAAACAGTACTAGCCGTACCGCGACAATTTCAGTGGCTAATCTTACAGCAGCTAGCTCTACAGCAGCGGGTTTTAGCACCTTAGATGGTACAAATTTAAATCCGGCAATAACGTTTAGTAGTGACTCCGAAACATTAACGATAAGCAATCCATCACATATTACAGGTTCAGTGGCTGATGGTGGTACTGGTACAGATACCATTCACGTTCCGACTGGATCCGATTTAACGGCTTTTACTACATTAACAGGCTTTGAAACATTAACAATGCCTAGCAGCGCCACTTTAACGCTAAGTGAAGCGCAGCATGAGCAATTTACGACTATTTCGGGGAGCGGTGCTCCCATATTTACAATTGCAGCAGGCAGTGGGGGCGATGCAAATTTAACGGCCAATAGTACTATTGCAACATACGTTTTGAATACACCAATTGCATTAACGCTTGTAGATAGAGATCAGTCTGTTACAGGCAGTAATTTAGCTGATTCAGTCGATATTTCCAACTTTTCGTACCGAGGAACTCTCGATGGTGGGGATGGCACAGATACACTTACGCTAGCTGATGGCGCGAGTTTAGCGGCGGCAACGATTTCAAACTTTGAAACGCTTAATTTGAGCGGCGGCGTATCTGTCACGATGAAAGAAGCGCAGCATGATGCGTTTTCTACAATTTCAGGCGCAGGTACAGATCAAATTACTATTTCTGCGACAACGGATGGGTTAGTTGCTGCGAGTGATATTGAAACGTATGTGTTGAGCACTGCAAATACAATTACGCTATCAAATGGCTCCCAAAATATAACCGGTAGCGCGGGCGCAGATACGGTAAATATTGCCGGTTTAACGGTTTCGGGTACACTCAATGCAAATGGTGGCAGCGACACCTTAAGCATGACAACAGGTGCTGATATAACAGGCGCTACAGTATCTAATTTTGCAAACCTGACCTTAGCATCCAACTCATCGGTTAATTTTTTAGCATCACAAGTCGGCTTATTTACAGGCACAGTAACAGCGCCTGGATCTGAAACTATTACTGTATCGGGTGATGGTAATTTAACGACGCTTAGCAATATTGAAACATTTTCAATTGGTGATGACAGCACAAATACGCGAACGATTTCAATTGGTTCTGCTTCTCAAAATATAACCGCGAATTCAGAAACAGATGCCGTCACTTTTGTTGCGGGTAGTTTAACATTAACCGGAGCACTAACAGGTAAGGGTACAGTCAACGATACATTGTCCCTTTCAACGGGTGCTAATATCACGGCAGCTACGATTAGCGATATTGAAAATTTAACGTTGGCCAGTGGCGCAACAGTGTCTATGACGCGCTCGCAACAAGCTGCTTTTACAGGCACTATATCCGCTCTCGGTACGCAAACTGTGAATATTACTGGGGATGGAGATTTCTCTACACTCTTTGATGTTGAAACATATAATGTGGGGGATGACTCTTCAAATAGCCGCACTATAACAGTGAGTTCAGCAACTCAAAATATAAGTGATAATTCTAGTAATACCTCGGTCACGTTTGCAATTGGTGCTGCTGGTTTTAGTGGTACTTTATTCGGCGAACCGACAGTAGCCGATAGTGTAAGTGCAATCGATGGTGCGGATGTAACAGCAGGTTCATTTTTTAATATTGGTACATTGAGCTTATCGTCTGCGGCAACGGTATCTATTGATGCGAATAATATAAGTGATTTTGGCACTGCTATCACAGGCTCTGCTGGTATTGATACGTTGAAATTAATGGACGGTGGTACGTTTAATTTTACGAACACAACGGTCTCAGATATTGAGGCGTTGTCGTTAGGTACAAATAGTAACACCACAATTACGTTGTCTGATAACTTTGATACTAATGGCGCCACTGTGTCATTCTCAAATGCCAGCGGTAGTGCTATCTCGGCATCAGTGAGCTTAGATGCAAGTGCATTTAGTTCGGATATTTTATCTATCACATCATCAAACTTTAATGGTGACGATACATTTAAAGGCGGCTCTGGCGCTGATACTTTGCGCCCAGGAAGTGGAACCGATACCTTAACAGGTAATGCTGGCAACGATAATTTTGTTGGCAGTAGTTCACAGCTCAATGGCGATACGATTACAGACTTAGCGGTTGGAGACACAATTACCGTAACGGGTGTAACGGGTCTTTCAACCGCAAACGTGCAATTTAATGGTACTAGTACATTAGAAGTTGATACGAATGCCACTGATTTTAATATTTCAGAATTAACGCTATCACTGACTAATGCACCAGGCAATGATCTTGCATTTACTGTTGCTGATAGCGGATCAGATACCGTTATTACCTTTATTTCAGCAAATTCAGCGCCTGTATTTAGTGCTCTCAATGGAGGGGCGACATTTATAGAAAATGGGACAGCTGTTGTTCTGGATAGTGACGTAACTATTGCCGACACTGAGCTTGATGCGCTCAATGGCAGTGTTGGAAATTACAATAATGCAAGTTTAACGATTAATCGAAGCGGTGGCGCAAGCAGTAAAGATGTATTTGGTAATTCGGGCCTTTTAGGAGTACTTACCGAAGGTGAGTTATTCACTTATAACGGTAATAGCGTCGGGACTGTTACAACCAACTCCGCAGGAACGTTGGTTTTAACATTTAATAGTAATGCTAGTTCTGCGGTGGTTGATGCTGTATTACAAACCTTGACGTATGCTAATAACTCAGATGATCCGTCAAGCTCAGTTTCATTAAATTATACATTCTCCGATGGAATACTAAACAGTACCGGAACTAATCAGGCTACAGTGACAATTACGCAGCTAGATGATGCGCCTACTGATATTTCATTATCTGCAACAACTATTAATCAATCTGTCACAGCTTCAGGAGCTGATGTTGCAACAATCAGTTCAACTGATCTTGATGATACCAGTCATACATATACGTTGGTGGCACCAAATACCTCGACAAGTGGTAGTTGCTCGTCTAATACAGGCAATAGTAGCTTTCAAATAAATGGCAGTATTTTAGAGACTCAGTCCGCAATTTCAGGTGGTACGTACATAGTTTGCGTACAATCGGATGATAGTACATCGACCTTCCAAGAATCATTTTCTATTACTGTTACTGATGATGTAGCACCAAATGCACCTACTTCACTGGATTTAATTGCAAGCTCAGATTCAGGGTCTTTAAATACTGATAATTATACGAATGACACTACACCAACGTTATCAGGCCTAGCAGAGGTGGGGGCAAGTATTACCTTGCTTAGTGATCAAACGGGTAATGCGGTAATTGGTACTGGCACTGCAACCGATGGAACATGGGAAATCACAACGAGTGAACTGACAGCAAATGTTGTACACACGATTACAGCAAAAGCGACTGACGCACTTAGCAATGTATCCGTTGCGTCAACGGGTATTGCTATTACACTCGACACTGTTGTGCCAAGCACGCCAAGTATACCTGACTTAGATACTGCCAGTGATACAGGAACTTCAAATACAGATAATATAACAACAGATACCACACCGACTTTAAATGGTACTGCGACAGTGGGAGATGTTATTACACTGACTTCAAATGTCGACGGTGTTTTAGGTACTGTTACAGTCCCCGCTGGTGGTATTTGGAGTTTCACACCTTCATCGGCTATATCAGCAGGTTCACACACAATAACGGCTTATGCATCAGATCTGGCAGGAAATAATAGTACATTATCAGCATTGCTTAGCATCACGATTGATGCTGGTGCGAGTACGCCAACAATTACGACACCAATAGAAGGTGATGGTAAAGTAAACGCCAGTGAAGACAATGATGTTGTTATATCTGGCAGTGGAGCTGAGGCCGGCGCGTCGGTAAGAGTTTCGGTTGATGGTGTGATAGGAACTGTTACTGCTGATGGCAGCGGTAACTGGACACTTGCTGGTGGCAATGAACTTGATATTAGTTCATTGAATAATGGCACATTATCAATCAATGTGACGCAAACAGATACCGCGGGCAATACATCTTCAGCCGCAACATCATCAATTATTTTAGATAATCAAATACCAAGTGCTGTTGCGATTACAACGCCAATTGAAATTGATAATAAAGTTAATGCAGCAGAAGATAATGATGTACTGGTGCAAGGCTCTGGTGCAGAGTCAAGTGCAACCGTTACTGTAAATATTGGCGGGATCACTAAAACTGCTACCGCCGATGCAAGTGGTAACTGGAGTCTTGCAGGTAATGAACTAGATATAAGTTCGTTAAATAATGGTAGTTTGAGTGTTTCAGCAACTCAATCGGATAGTGCGGGTAATACGTCAACGGCGGCAACCACATCAATCACACTTGATAATGAAACACCAAATACATTGACAATTACTACTCCGATCTCAACAGATGGTAAGGTCAGTGCTGCAGAAGATGATGCCTTGCTGATCACTGGCGCTGGCGCTGAATCTGGTGCAACAGTCACTGTCAATGTGGGTGGAGTTAGTACGACAACCACGGCCGATTCAAGTGGTAATTGGAGCTTGTCAGGCAACGAATTGGATATTAGTGCGCTGAATAATGGCACGCTTACAGTATCAGCAACGCAAGTAGATAGCGCAGGGAATACCTCAACGGCAGCAACCACGACCATCAGCTTAGATAACCAAGCGCCGAATGCACTGACGATCACCACGCCAATTGAAGGCGACGGTAAAGTGAATGCCAGTGAAGATAACGATGTACTCGTGCAAGGTAGTGGCGCAGAATCAGGCGCAACCGTGACGGTTAATGTGGGTGGGGTTAGTACGACAACCACGGCCGACTCAAGCGGTAATTGGAGCTTGTCAGGCAACGAACTAGATATTAGCGCGCTGAATAATGGCACGCTCACAGTATCGGCAACGCAAGCCGACAGCGCGGGGAATACCTCAACGGCGGCAACCACATCAATCACACTTGATAACCAAGCGCCGAATGCACTGACGATCACCACGCCAATAGAAGGCGATGGCAAAGTCAATGCCAGCGAGGATAACGATGTACTCGTGCAAGGTGGCGGCGCAGAATCAGGCGCAACAGTCACAGTCAGCATTGACGGCGTGACGACAACTACCACTGCCGATTCAAGCGGTAATTGGACATTATCAGGTAACGAATTGGATATTAGTGCGCTGAATAATGGCACGCTTACGGTATCAGCAACACAAGTAGATAGCGCAGGGAATAGCTCAACAGCGGCGAGCACATCAATCACACTTGATAACCAAGCGCCGAATGCACTGACGATCACCACGCCAATTGAAGGCGACGGTAAAGTCAATGCCAACGAAGATAACGATGTACTCGTGCAAGGTGGCGGCGCAGAATCAGGCGCAACCGTGACGGTTAGCGTGGGTGGGGTTAGTACGACAACCACGGCCGACTCAAGCGGTAACTGGAGCTTGTCAGGCAACGAATTGGATATTAGCGCGCTGAATAATGGCACGCTTACGGTGTCGGCAACGCAAGTAGATGGTGTGGGGAATACCTCAACGGCGGCAACCACATCAATCACACTTGATAACCAAGCGCCGAATGCACTGACGATCACCACGCCAATTGAAGGCGATGGTAAAGTCAATGCCAGCGAGGATAACGATATACTCGTGCAAGGTGGCGGCGCAGAATCGGGCGCCACCGTGACGGTTAACATTGGTGGTGTAACTAAAACCACCACAGCTGACACGAGCGGTAATTGGACATTATCAGGCAACGAATTGGATATTAGCGCGCTGAATAATGGCACGCTTACGGTATCAGCAACACAAGTAGATAGCGCAGGGAATACCTCAACGGCGGCAACCACATCAATCACACTTGATAACCAAGCGCCGAATGCACTGACGATCACCACGCCAATTGAAGGCGATGGCAAAGTGAATGCCAGCGAAGATAACGATGTACTCGTGCAAGGTGGCGGCGCAGAATCAGGCGCCACCGTGACGGTTAACGTGGGTGGGGTTAGTACGACAACCACGGCCGATTCAAGCGGTAATTGGAGCTTATCAGGCAACGAATTGGATATTAGCGCGCTGAATAATGGCACGCTTACGGTATCAGCAACACAAGCTGACAGCGCGGGGAATACCTCAACGGCGGCAACCACATCAATCACACTTGATAACCAAGCGCCGAATGCACTGACGATCACCACGCCAATTGAAGGCGACGGCAAAGTGAATGCCAGCGAGGATAACGATGTACTCGTGCAAGGTGGCGGCGCAGAATCAGGCGCCACCGTGACGGTTAACGTGGGTGGGGTTAGTACGACAACCACGGCCGATTCAAGCGGTAATTGGAGCTTGTCAGGCAACGAATTGGATATTAGCGCGTTGAATAATGGCACGCTTACGGTGTCGGCAACACAAGCCGACACCGCAGGGAATACCTCAACGGCGGCAACCACATCAATCACACTCGATAACCAAGCGCCGAATGCACTGACGATCACCACGCCAATTGAAGGCGATGGCAAAGTCAATGCCAGCGAAGATAGCGATGTACTCGTGCAAGGTGGTGGCGCAGAATCAGGCGCCACCGTGACGGTTAACATTGGTGGTGTAATTAAAACCACCACAGCTGACACGAGCGGTAATTGGAGCTTGTCAGGCAACGAGTTGGATATTAGCGCGCTGAATAATGGCACGCTTACGGTATCAGCAATACAAGCCGACAGCGCGGGGAATACCTCAACGGCGGCGAGCACATCAATCACACTTGATAACCAAGCGCCGAATGCACTGACGATCACCACGCCAATAGAAGGCGACGGTAAAGTCAATGCCAGCGAGGATAACGATGTACTCGTGCAAGGTGGCAGCGCAGAATCAGGCGCAACCGTGACGGTTAGCGTGGGTGGGGTTAGTACGACAACCACGGCCGACTCAAGCGGTAACTGGAGCTTGTCAGGCAACGAATTGGATATTAGCGCGCTGAATAATGGCACGCTTACGGTGTCGGCAACGCAAGTAGATGGTGTGGGGAATACCTCAACGGCGGCAACCACATCAATCACACTTGATAACCAAGCGCCGAATGCACTGACGATCACCACGCCAATTGAAGGCGATGGTAAAGTCAATGCCAGCGAGGATAACGATGTACTCGTGCAAGGTAGCGGCGCAGAATCAGGCGCAACAATTACAGTCAGTATTGACGGCGTGACGACAACCACCACCGCCGATTCAAGCGGTAATTGGACATTATCAGGCAACGAATTGGATATTAGCGCGCTGAATAATGGCACGCTCACGGTATCGGCAACACAAGCCGACACCGCAGGGAATACCTCAACGGCGGCAACCACATCAATCACACTCGATAACCAAGCGCCGAATGCACTGACGATCACCACGCCAATTGAAGGCGATGGCAAAGTGAATGCCAGCGAAGATAACGATGTACTCGTGCAAGGTGGCGGCGCAGAATCGGGCGCAACAATTACAGTCAGTATTGACGGTGTGACTAAAACCACCACAGCTGACACGAGCGGTAATTGGAGCTTGTCAGGTAACGAACTAGATATTAGCGCGCTGAATAATGGCACGCTTACGGTGTCAGCAACACAAGCTGACAGCGCGGGGAATACTTCAACGGCGGCAACCACATCAATCACACTTGATAACCAAGCGCCGAATGCACTGACGATCACCACGCCAATTGAAGGCGACGGTAAAGTCAATGCCAGCGAAGATAACGATGTACTCGTGCAAGGTGGCGGCGCAGAATCGGGCGCCACCGTGACGGTTAACATTGGTGGTGTAACTAAAACCACCACAGCTGACACGAGCGGTAATTGGACATTATCAGGCAACGAATTGGATATTAGCGCGCTGAATAATGGCACGCTTACGGTATCAGCAACACAAGCTGACAGCGCGGGGAATACCTCAACGGCGGCAACCACATCAATCACACTCGATAACCAAGCGCCGAATGCACTGACGATCACCACGCCAATTGAAGGCGACGGCAAAGTCAATGCCAGCGAGGATAACGATGTACTCGTGCAAGGTGGCGGCGCAGAATCAGGCGCCACCGTGACGGTTAACGTGGGTGGGGTTAGTACGACAACCACGGCCGATTCAAGCGGTAATTGGAGCTTGTCAGGCAACGAATTGGATATTAGCGCGTTGAATAATGGCACGCTTACGGTGTCGGCAATACAAGCCGACAGCGCAGGGAATACCTCAACGGCGGCAACCACATCAATCACACTCGATAACCAAGCGCCGAATGCACTGACGATCACCACGCCAATTGAAGGCGATGGCAAAGTGAATGCCAGCGAGGATAACGATGTACTCGTGCAAGGTGGCGGCGCAGAATCGGGCGCAACAATTACAGTCAGTATTGACGGTGTGACTAAAACCACCACAGCTGACACTAGCGGTAATTGGAGCTTGTCAGGCAACGAATTGGATATTAGCGCGCTGAATAATGGCACGCTTACGGTATCAGCAACACAAGCTGACAGCGCGGGGAATACCTCAACGGCGGCAACTACGACGATTGTTTTAGATAATCAAACACCGAGTACACTCGTCATTAATACACCTATAGAGGGTGACGGCATTGTTAATAAAGATGAAGATAACGATGTTGAGATCACAGGTTCGGGGGCTGAGTCAGGTGCGACTGTATCCGTGGATATCGCAGGAGTAAGCCAAAATGTTGTTGCGAATGCCAGCGGTAATTGGACATTATCAGGTAGTGAATTGGATATTAGTTCACTAAATAATGGCACGCTAACGGTTAGCGCAACTCAGACGGATAGTGCGGGTAACCTGTCTGATTTAGCAACAAAAGTAATTACGCTTGATAATGTTGACCCTACAGGGCACAGTGCAGCAATTACGCAAACTGAAATTAATCGAAGCAATGAAGCAGCGTTAAGCTTTACTTTGAGTTCTCTAGAGGGAAGTGGCTCATTTACATACCAAATAACAGATGGTTCAAATATAGTATCTAGCAGTGCTGCTACCACCATAAGTGCGGTAACGGCAGAAATCACTGACGTGGATGTAACCAATTTAAATGAGGGGACATTAACATTATCAGTGGCTGTATCGGATTCAGCTGGAAATGAAGCAGATGACGTAACGACTTCGGTTATCAAGCGTTACAATATCAAACCTGTGTTATCTGGTTCGCCAATAACGTCTATAGATGAAGATGCTGAATATAGCTTTACGCCAACACTCACAGATCCTGATACAGCTGACACACAAACCTTTAGCATAACAAATAAGCCTAGCTGGGCTACATTTGATACTGCGACAGGTTTACTTTCAGGCACACCTACCGATCAGGATGTTGGTACCACGACGAATGTGAGTATACAGGTATCAGATGGGACCGAGGACAGTGATCCACTGACATTTAATATTGAAGTAAAAAATACCAATGATGCGCCTATTGGTGAACACTTTGGGTTTAGCTTAGATGAAGGTGCGCTACTTACCAAAGTGGCTGCAGATGGTGTATTGAGTACGGCGACCGATGACGACACGGATAGTGATGATACATTAACAGCTGTAAAAGTAACCGACCCAACATCGGGGACATTAACATTTAATAGTGATGGTAGCTTTAGTTATCAACACGATGGCAGTGAAACCACAACTGACAGCTTTACTTATCAAGTAGTAGATACCGCAGGCGAAAAATCAGCAATCCAAACGGTGAGCTTTACAATTACATCGATAGAAGATGCGCCAGAGGTTGTTAATGATTCAGCTACTACAGATGAAGACACCCCGATTACCTTTAACGTGGTTGCTAACGACAGTGATGCTGAGAATAACATGGTTGTTTCTTCAGCGGCTGTTGTTGATGCAGCAACAAAGGGGCAGGTTAGTATTGCTAATGGCGTGGTAACCTATACACCATCGAGTAATGTATCAGGCACAGACACGTTTACTTATACAGTGAAAGACAGCACGGGGTTAACCTCTGAAAAAGCGACCGTAACAGTCGTTATTACCCCTGTAAATGATGCACCTGTAGCGAGTAACTTTAATGAAATGGTGGATGAAGATACACCAACAAGTGCATTAACAGTAAGAAGCACGGCCACTGATGTGGAAGATACGGTACCGACCGGTGATATTTCGCTTATCGCCCAACCAGTCAAAGGGTCTGTGAGTATTAACCAAAATGATGGCACTTTAATCTATACGCCTGCGGCTAATGAAAATGGCCAAGACACCTTCACGTACACCATTGCAGACAGTAATGGTTTAGTATCAAACACCGCAACAGTCACCGTTAACATAGGTGCAGTGAATGACCGTCCGGTTGTTGCGAATGATGCGGTGACTACCGATGAAGACACAGTAACAAGTGTGGCCATTTTAGCGAATGATTCAGACGTTGAAGACCAAGGATTTAACGGCGCGAATGTATTGTTAGAAGATAAAGGCGATGGCGTCGGTGAATACAGCTTTGCCAGTGTCAGCGTGAATTTAGATGGTAGTTTAGCCATCACGCCAAAAGCGGATATAAATGGCGTTCACAGCTTTACTTACACAGTGACAGACAGTGAAGGGCTGGCCTCACAAGCAGCCACAGTGACACTGACGATTAACGCCATTAATGACGCACCAGTCGCACTTGATAATACGGCGCAACTGCAAGAGGAAGGGCAGTTTGAGGTCAACGTACTGGGTAATGACAGTGACATAGATGAAGGCGACAGTCTGGATGCAAGCAGTGTAACAATTGTGAGTGATGCAGCGAACGGGCAAACGCAAGTGACCAGTGCAGGGGCGATTATTTATACAGCCAATGCTAACTTCTTTGGTGACGACAGCTTTACCTACACAGTAAAAGACAGCCAAGGTGCAGTTTCAAATGTTGCCACAGTGACGATGACAGTAACGTCAGTGAACGACAAACCCGTGGCCAGCGCACAAGCGCAAACACTGGATGAAGATGGTTCAATCTTGTTGACGTTAGTCGCGACAGATGTAGACCAAGATACACTGAGCTATCGCATTGTGGATGAGGTAACAAAAGGAAGCCTAATCCAACAAAGTAATGACAGCTGGCTTTACACCCCGACAGCGAACGCCAATGGCGCAGACAGCTTTACGTTTGTGGCCAATGATGGCGAGGTTGATTCGGATGAAGTCACCGTATCACTAACGATAACCCCGATTAACGACAAGCCAACGCTCGCAGGGCAAGCAGTCTCAACAGATGAAGACACGGCCTTAACCGTGACCTTATCGGGCGAAGACATTGAAGGGCAAAGCCTGAGTTATACCGTGGTGACGGATGCGGTCAATGGCAGCGTAAGCTTAACGGGCAATAGTTTGGTGTACACACCAAACAGTGACTTTAATGGCAGTGACTCAGTCAGCGTTGTCGCCAATGACGGCGAGCTTAATTCAGATGTAGCAAATATTGCAATCACAGTGACGAGCGTTAATGACGCACCGTTGATAAGTGGTACGCCTGCGACGTCAGTGAACGAAGACAGCGGCTATCAATTTATCCCTACAGCAAGTGATACAGACAACGACACCTTAACGTTTAGTATCAGTAACAAACCAAGTTGGTTAAGCTTTAACAGCGCAACGGGCGAATTAAGCGGCACCCCGCTGAATGAGCAAGTAGGCAGTTACAGCAATATAATTATCAGTGTGAGTGATGGCACGCAAACGCAAAGCTTAGCGCCATTTAGCATTACGGTAATCAATACCAATGATGCACCAAGTATCAGTGGGATACCCGCAACGCAAGTGAACGAGGATGAAGCGTATAGCTTTACACCAAGCGCACAAGACATGGACGGTGATACGCTGAGCTTTAGCATCACGAACAAGCCAAGTTGGGCAAACTTCGATGCAGCGACAGGTCAGCTTAGTGGCACTCCAACAAATAATGATGTAGGCACGCAAGCAGGCATTGTGATCAGCGTCAGTGATGGCAGTATAAGCACTGCGTTACCAGCCTTTAACTTGGAAGTTATTAATATCAATGACGCCCCAGTTCTATCGGGCACACCGAGTACAACCGTAGCAGAAGACAGTGCGTATTTATTCACGCCAACAATCAGTGATGTTGATAACAGTGTGTTTGTGTTCTCTATCAGTAATAAGCCAAGCTGGCTCAATTTTGATGTTAATACTGGCACGCTCAGCGGTACGCCAGCAGATGAACATGTCGGTATACAGCAAGGGGTCGTAATAAGTGCATCAGATGGAACTGCGAGCGTAAGCTTACCGGCCTTTGCAATTGAAGTGACAAACACCAACGATGCACCGGTAGGACAAAATGCAATATTCACATTGAATGAAGCACAAACGCTGACGGTGACAAGTGCCAATGGATTGTTAAATAACGCCACTGATGACGACACCGATAGTGGAGATAGTTTATCTTTGGTCATTGTAAGTGAGCCGCAATTTGGTGAACTCTCAGCGCAAGCGGACGGTAGCTTTAGTTATGCTCATAATGGTGGGGAGGATGTCAGCGACAGCTTTACTTATCAAATCAAAGATAGTTCAGGTGAGTTATCACCTTTATACACCGCAACCCTGACAATCAATGCAATAGCAGATGCACCAGTAGCACAAGATGATACCGCGCAGACCAATGAAGACACTGGTGTAACATTTAGTCTGACCAATAACGACACAGACGCCGAAGGCGATATGGTCGTTGCATCTGCTGGCGTGTTAGTGGCGCCTACAAAAGGTAATGTGACCATTGCCAATGGGGTTGCGACATATACACCTGCGCTAAACGAAACAGGCACTGATAGCTTTACGTATACAGTTAAAGACGCAGCAGGAAATACATCAAATACCGCAACAGTGACCATCGATATTACCCCTGTTAATGATGCACCGGTTGCGGCTACGATAGTAATTAGTACGCAAGAAGATACGGCATCTGACGCGACAGCACTCAAAGCACAAGCTACCGATGTTGAAGATACAATACCAACAGGCGCAATTACCGTGGTTCGCTCGCCAAGTAAAGGGCAAGTGGTTATTGATGAAACCGCAGGGACTTTTGTATACACACCAAATAGTAATGAAGTAGGCCAAGACACCTTCACGTACACCATTGCAGACAGTGATGGTTTAGTATCAAACACCGCAACAGTCACCGTTAACATAGGTGCAGTGAATGACCGTCCGGTTGTTGCGAATGATGCGGTGACTACCGATGAAGACACAGTAACAAGTGTGGCCATTTTAGCGAATGATTCAGACGTTGAAGACCAAGGATTTAACGGCGCGAATGTATTGTTAGAAGATAAAGGCGATGGCGTCGGTGAATACAGCTTTGCCAGTGTCAGCGTGAATTTAGATGGTAGTTTAGCCATCACGCCAAAAGCGGATATAAATGGCGTTCACAGCTTTACTTACACAGTGACAGACAGTGAAGGGCTGGCCTCACAAGCAGCCACAGTGACACTGACGATTAACGCCATTAATGACGCACCAGTCGCACTTGATAATACGGCGCAACTGCAAGAGGAAGGGCAGTTTGAGGTCAACGTACTGGGTAATGACAGTGACATAGATGAAGGCGACAGTCTGGATGCAAGCAGTGTAACAATTGTGAGTGATGCAGCGAACGGGCAAACGCAAGTGACCAGTGCAGGGGCGATTATTTATACAGCCAATGCTAACTTCTTTGGTGACGACAGCTTTACCTACACAGTAAAAGACAGCCAAGGTGCAGTTTCAAATGTTGCCACAGTGACGATGACAGTAACGTCAGTGAACGACAAACCCGTGGCCAGCGCACAAGCGCAAACACTGGATGAAGATGGTTCAATCTTGTTGACGTTAGTCGCGACAGATGTAGACCAAGATACACTGAGCTATCGCATTGTGGATGAGGTAACAAAAGGAAGCCTAATCCAACAAAGTAATGACAGCTGGCTTTACACCCCGACAGCGAACGCCAATGGCGCAGACAGCTTTACGTTTGTGGCCAATGATGGCGAGGTTGATTCGGATGAAGTCACCGTATCACTAACGATAACCCCGATTAACGACAAGCCAACGCTCGCAGGGCAAGCAGTCTCAACAGATGAAGACACGGCCTTAACCGTGACCTTATCGGGCGAAGACATTGAAGGGCAAAGCCTGAGTTATACCGTGGTGACGGATGCGGTCAATGGCAGCGTAAGCTTAACGGGCAATAGTTTGGTGTACACACCAAACAGTGACTTTAATGGCAGTGACTCAGTCAGCGTTGTCGCCAATGACGGCGAGCTTAATTCAGATGTAGCAAATATTGCAATCACAGTGACGAGCGTTAATGACGCACCGTTGATAAGTGGTACGCCTGCGACGTCAGTGAACGAAGACAGCGGCTATCAATTTATCCCTACAGCAAGTGATACAGACAACGACACCTTAACGTTTAGTATCAGTAACAAACCAAGTTGGTTAAGCTTTAACAGCGCAACGGGCGAATTAAGCGGCACCCCGCTGAATGAGCAAGTAGGCAGTTACAGCAATATAATTATCAGTGTGAGTGATGGCACGCAAACGCAAAGCTTAGCGCCATTTAGCATTACGGTAATCAATACCAATGATGCACCAAGTATCAGTGGGATACCCGCAACGCAAGTGAACGAGGATGAAGCGTATAGCTTTACACCAAGCGCACAAGACATGGACGGTGATACGCTGAGCTTTAGCATCACGAACAAGCCAAGTTGGGCAAACTTCGATGCAGCGACAGGTCAGCTTAGTGGCACTCCAACAAATAATGATGTAGGCACGCAAGCAGGCATTGTGATCAGCGTCAGTGATGCGCAGTTAAGTGCTAGCTTAGTATCGTTTTCAATTACGGTTAATGACACAAATGAAGCGCCAGTTGCGCAAAGTATTTCGCTGAGTTTACTTGAAGATAACGCAATTTCGTTTTCACCAACGATAACAGATGCTGATGGGGATGTATTAACATTAGTTATTATGTCACAGCCGCAGTTTGGTACATTAAGTCAGCAAGGAACGTCGTTTACTTACACGCCAAACCTGAACTACTTTGGTGCTGATGGCTTTACGTATTTAGCAAGTGATGGCGCAGAACAATCTGCAGTCGCTACAGCGAGCTTAAATGTAACCTCGGTGAATGACCTTCCTGTGGCAAATCCTGATGTATTCTCGTTTGATGAAAACGAGCAGAACATTTACACGCTTGATGTGCTGGCAAACGACACAGACGCTGATGAGCAGCAATTAAATATAATAGGAGCAAATGCAAGCGTAGGGTCTGTCACTATTGAAAATGGATTGGTTGTTTATAATGCGCAAGCAAGTACGCAGGGTACGATTCAAATTAATTATTTGATTGAAGACCCTGATAAAGCGCGTAGTAAATCAACGGCTAAGTTAACAATAAATCAACTGGACATAGGTTTGCCAACTATTGAAACACCGGCCGATGTTAATGTTAATGCGAAGGGGTTATTTACTAAAGTGAACTTAGGGGTTCCGCTTGCATCTGACAGTCAAGGTAATCGAATCGGGGTATCATTGGTAAGCCCAAATATACTCTTTGCTCCAGGTAGCCATTTAGTGTATTGGAAAGCAGTTGATGGTAATGGACTTGAGGCAATCGCGACACAAAATATTAATATTAATCCACTGATTTCTTTGAGCAAAGATAGTCAAGTTGCTGAAGATCAGACACACATGTTTAGTGTATTCTTAAATGGTGAATCACCTGTATATCCAGTAACTATACCGTATACAGTTTTAGGAACTGCTGATAGTTCAGATCACAATTTAACATCAGGTGAATTAATCATTGAAAGTGGTGTTCAAGGGCGAGTTAACTTCACTGTATTTGCTGACTCAGAGCTTGAAGGCAATGAAACAATTACAATTTCACTGACTGATACGCTGAACCTAGGCGCGAGATCAACAGCCACGATTACTATTGTTGAAGATAACGTAGCACCAACAATTACAACATCTGTTCATCAAGGTGGGCAAGGTAGATCGTTGGTGACTATCGGTGAGGAACTTGTCACCATTACAGGGCTTGTCGAGGATGTGAATCCAAACGATAACGTTAGCTTGAGTTGGCTATCTATTGATAATGAGCTTATCAATACCAGTACGAATGAGAGTGAATTTACTTTCTCAACACAGTCTCTTACTGCGGGTGTTTACAAAGTATCAGTAACGGCAGAAGATGATGGTGAACCTCGTTTATCAACAACCAAAGAAGTCTATGTTGAGGTTATTGAGGCTCTTGCAACATTAACAGAGCAAGACTCCGATGGAGATTTAATTCCAGATGATCAAGAAGGTTACAGCGATAGCGATAATGACGGTATCCCTGATTACCTTGATGCCATCAGTGAATGTAATGTTATGCAAGAGCAAGCCAAAGATAGTGATGAGTTCTTGGTTGAAGGTGAACCTGGCGTCTGTATCAGAAAAGGGATCACGGTCTCACAAAATGCAACCGGTGGTGTACAATTGCTCGATAGTGAATTGCCAGCAGATAATGATGCGGTAAATATTGGCGGGTTATTTGACTTTATCGCCTCAGGTTTACCTAATGCAGGCGATACTTACAGTATTGTGCTGCCACAAAGAAACCCAATTTCGCAAAACTCGGTTTATAGAAAGCTAAAAGAAGGCGAGTGGGTTGATTTTGTAACAACAGGCGAGAACCAAATACTCTCGGCGGCAGGCGAGCCAGGTTATTGTCCACCACCACGCAGTAATGAATGGACCACAGGGCTAATTGAAGGGTCATGGTGTGTACAACTACAAATTGTTGATGGCGGCCCAAATGATGATGATGGAAAAGCAAACCGCTCTATTGTTGACCCAGGTGGCGTAGCAGTTGTTCGCTCCACAAACCAATTACCGCAAGCTAATCCAGATGAGGTAACGATCGGTGCAGGTGAATCTATTACAATTGATGTATTAAAAAATGATACAGATTTGGATGGTGATTCACTGTCACTTACTGGTGTAACCGTTGATTTTGGCGAAGTGAGTATTGTTGAAAATCAGTTGCTTTATACTCCGCCTGCAGCGTTTGTTGGTGTTGCAACGATTGAGTACAGTATCAGTGATGGACAAGGTGGTACATCAAATAGCACCGCTAAAGTGAACCTTGTAACTAATAATGCACCAACTGCAGTGTTTGATACGGCATCAACAAACGATCAAGTATCAATAGAAATTGACGTACTTCGTAACGATACAGATATAGATGGCGATGAGTTATTTATTGTAAACGCAAAAGCCATGCAAGGAAGTACAGCAATTAATGTAAACGGTACATTGCAGTACACACCAAAAGTTGGCTTTGAAGGAGTGGATACAATTGATTACACTATTAAAGATAGTAAAGGAGCTAAATCAGCGGCGCAAGTTGAAGTCACTGTTAAAGCAGTTAAGTCAGTTGCCATTAGTAATAAATCATCAGGAGGCAGTATGGGAGGCTTAGGGTTATTATTGATTTCAGTGCTTGTTATTAGCCGTAGAAAGTCACTACTACCAGGTTTTGCAATTATTACCACAAGTTGTTTGTTGAGTACTAGTGCAATGGCTGATACATGGTCGATAGAGGGGACCTTAGGACAAGCTAAAGCAAAAAGTGCATTAGCTAAACCAGATAACGACGTAAATTTAATATCAGTGGATGATACAGATACAAGCTGGTCGCTGGGTGTTTATTATGATCTGACTAAAAATTGGCAGGTTGGTTTAAGATACATTGATTTAGGGCAAGGACGTGTTGAGCTAACGGCAGATACAACTAACCCAGACGGTGTTCATATCGACTACTCACGCTACGTACCAGTTCTTCCTAAAGGGATTGCTACTGAAATTGGCTATCGTTTTGAGCCAGTAGAGTCATTAAGTGCAACGTTATTTTTAGGTGCATACCGCCATCAGTATGAAATACAAAGCGGTATTACTGGAGGTGCGATGTTAGAGCATAAAGAACATGACACTAAGCCGTACGCAGGTGCTGCATTAGGTTATTCGGTATATAAAAATACCGAGCTACTACTTAAATACACCTATTATAAAGTGACAAAAAATGATGTTGGTGAGTTATCTGCAGGTGTAAAAGTACGCTTTTAAGATTGACTAAACTATAATCAGCGCCGCCATTAGGCGGCGTTTGATTGTTTAATTGCACAAAAACTATCGTTAAGTTGCTTTGTTTCTATTGAAGAATACCCAGTTCGTGGTATGTTTCTGTGGATTTATAAATTATAGGAATACACTAATGCCTAAGGCGAGTGAAGTTAAAAAAGGTACTGCTATAGAGTTTAATAGCCGCGTGCTAGTTGTTAAAGATATTGTTAGATCTGTACCGCAAGGCCGTGCTGGCGGTAGTTTGTATCGTATGCGTTTATACGATGTAGTCACGGGCAGTAAAGTTGATGAAACATTCAAAGATAGCGATATGCTTAAATTGGCAGATTTAATTCGCCGTGAGTCAATGTTCTCTTACATCGATGGTGAAGAGTATGTATTCATGGATAACGAAGATTATACGCCATACAACTTGAATAAAGAGGCTATCAGCGAAGAAATTTTATTCGTGAACGAAGAAACGCAAGGTGTTCACGTTATAGTCATTGATGGCGCACCTGTGGGCTTAGATTTACCATCAAGTGTTGAATTAGTGGTTGAAGAGACTGACCCATCAATTAAAGGTGCATCTGCGAGCGCACGTTCAAAGCCAGCACGTCTATCAACGGGTTTGATCATTCAAGTGCCAGAGCATATTTCTACGGGTGACCGCATTCGTATTAATACCGCAGAACAAAAATTTATGGGCCGTGCTGAAAAGTAAATCAGACATACCAACGTTATTAAAGTGAGAGAGTCAAACCTCACCACTTTAATGAAATAGGTATAGCGTAGTAATTTAAAACCAGCTTTGGCTGGTTTTTTTTCGCCATCATTTTTAGGGCATGTTGACCTTTCTTGATTGATTTTGCAGCAGTATGTTTGGTATTTAGGCAAGGCAGAGCCTATGTCGTGTGGTTGTTCCCCATAAATAGGCGATAACGCAGTATAAATGCCAAACATGCGCTGCCCAAAGGGTTCTACCTAGGGGCGATTAACTCTTTGTTGCCTACACGGATGTAGGTAAGGGGCGTGAGCAGGACGCGGAAGCTTTGCTCGATTTTTACTTAGCCCACTAGGTTACAAACCTCGCGCCGCGATTAAATCGCCCCTAAATTGAACAAATTTCAATCCACAAAGGTCAACACGCCCTAGCATAACACTTTAAATTTATTTGAGCTTTGGTTAAACTACCCGCTTGATTTTTGACCTGAATGGTGTTGTTGGTTTGCTTTATTTTTTAATCAGTATTGTGTTTGTTGTTATTATGTATTTAGAAGTGATTAAAAAAGGCATGCCAGTAAAGCGTTGGATAGTCCTTGCAGGGCTGTTAGGCCCTGTAGCGTGGTGTTTATTTAATTTACATTATCGACGTGCTCTTTTACGGTGTAACGGGAGGCAAGCGTGTATTTGGCTGCCTTAAGCTTGATGAACAAGGCTCAGTGCGGATTCACTTTGTTGCTTTTCTAAAAAAACAGTAAACTCAGCTTTAGAGAGCGGCTTAGAGTAATAGTAGCCTTGCATGGTTTCGCAGTTTAACTCTTTTAAAATAGTGATTTGGTCTGCTTGCTCAACGCCTTCAGCAACCACATGGAGATCAAGGTTATGAGCAATCGTTACAATTGAGTCAACCATGTTGCGGCCACGCTCTGTTTTCATGTCGTCTATAAATGCTTTGTCTACTTTTAATGTGTTTAACGGAAATTGTTTTAAATACGCCAGTGATGAATAACCAGTTCCAAAGTCATCCATAGCTAAATGAATTCCCCGTGCGCTAAGTGAGCGCATAATTGAAATGGCATCTTGCGGGTCATCCATTACCGTGCCTTCAGTAATTTCGAGCTCTAAAAAGTATGAGGGGAGCTCATTCTTTTGCAGTATAACGTCAATGCGGGTGGTTAAATCAGGTAAACTAAATTGCTTAGCTGAGAGGTTAACGGCAACACGACCGTTGAATAAACCAGCATCTAACCATTCTTTTACATCTCTGCATGACTTGTTTAATACTACTTCACCAATCTCAATTATTTGTCCTGTTTCTTCTGCTATTGGAATAAATACACCAGGACTAATTATCCCTTTTTTAGGGGTGATAAAGCGCACTAATGCTTCCATCCCAGTGAACTTTCCAGTACGAATGTTCATTTTTGGTTGATAATACACTTCAAAATGATCTTCTTTTAAACCAAAACGCATAAGGTTTTCAATTTGTAAGCGTTTAACTGCTTGACGATTCATCGTGTCATTAAAAAACAGGTAGCTATTGCCCTTCTTTTTTGCGTGATACATGGCTGTATCGGCATTTTTAAGCAGCAGTTCAGGGGTATTACCGTCTTCAGGAAATAATACAATACCAACACTTGAAGTGATCACGAGTTCATGACCAGCCATTTTAAATGGAGTGGCTATGGCTGCTAAAAATTGTTTTGCCATGCGGGTAATGGTGTGGATATCGTTTGTACCAGACATAACTAAAGCGAATTCATCGCCGCCTAAGCGATAAAAAACATCTTTTTCTCGTGTTAGTTTATTTAAGCGCATTGCTAATTTTGCTAATAAACTGTCGCCAAGTTGATGGCCTAATGAGTCATTAATTTTTTTAAAATCATCTAAATCAAACACAAGTAAAGCATGGTGCTCATTTTGTCTGGCTAACTTTTTTAAGTTAGTAAAAAATAAGTTTCGATTGGGCAGGCCGGTTGTTCGATCGCGGTTTGATAAGTTATGCAATTGTGATTCGGCTTTTTTACGTTCTGTAAGATCAGAGTAAACGATTACGTAATTACATATTTGATTTTGTTCGTTTTTTATTTCATCAATTGAAATTTCAATCGGTAATAATTTGCGCTCGCTATTGCGTAGTTTTACTTCTTGCTGCCAGTGATCTGTTTGTTTTACGGTATTTTTTATTTCATCTATATAGCTTTGTTCGTAGCCATGCAAAGTAAAAGGTTTGTTTAGGTAGTTATCGCGATTTCCCCCAAATTGACTTAAAAAGCTAGGGTTTAAATCAACTAAATTAAAATCTTTGTCATAAATTGCGAGCGCATCAGTAAGCGACTCAACACATTTTGCAAATAAGTTAAGACGTGCCTCTGTGGATTTCAGTTGGGTGATATCACGCACAGTACCAGTCATGCGCAATGGATTTAGGTTGCCATCTTTTTCGATGATCTTTCCTCTATCAAGCACCCAATGCCAACGGTCTAAGCTATCTTTTATACGGTAGCTGGCTTCAAAAAATGCACTTTGTTCAGCAAAGTGCTGCTTTAATAACAGAGCGACATTTGCAACATCATTTGGGTGAATAAGAGTTTTATTAGGAGGGAAATCACTGGTGGCGTTTTTATCCATCATGTATTTATCATTTATTCTCAACACTGAGCCAGATTTTATATTCCAATCCCACAAAGTGTCTCCACTGCCTTCTACAGTGCTTTTTAAACGATGTTCTGACAACCGGAGTTGCTTTCGGGAACGGCGCAGTCTATATATGGTAAATAGCAGGTACGGTAAAACCAGCGCAACAAAGGCGCTTGGTAAATAGACCATTAAGGTTTGTTGATCAAGAGATTGCTCAGCATAGCTTTGTGGGCTATAGCTGAGAATAAATATGATGAACAGTAATGTTTTAAGTATTATTTTTTTTATTATCATTATGCACTTCTTTATTTAGCACTTGATAATTTAAATGAAGCGCCATGAAGTGTCAAAGAGAATGAGAATAAACAGCCTCTTTTGTCTGTTTTTTCATTTTGGGTACACTTAATAGTTCATATCTTGGTCTATTATCATCAAATGTTGAACGAATATAGATGATCATTTGCGCTAAAGTCAGTTCTTTTAGGGCGTTAAGTAATTTTTTCTGCATATGGAAATGGTGATCTTGGTTTCCAATAGCAAGCCAAAGCCGTTGTGATCTAAGACGTAAGTTCTTATCTTTTTCCGCTATGTGAGTTGTTAGCCCGTGCTTTTGCTGCTGCCACTGCCGTTCATCTAATTGGCTCAATGTAGCTAAAAATTTAGCGATAAACTCATTGTGGCGCTCTAATAGTGTCAATGCTGAGTAATCGGGGGATTGTACATAAAATGCCATACCAGCGCGGGTATTAAATGGTGCGTAACCTGCGCCAACTAAGTAGCCTAATTGTTGGTTTGTCCGTAGCTCGTTAAAGTAATCTTGATTAATAAGGTGGTTTAGAGCCATCATTTTTACTTTTTCAGCGACCTCATCAGTTTGGGCTTGGTAATAAATGACCATGGCATGATCATTACAGTTAAGCTCTAACTGAGTGCGTGTAATTTTATCTATCTCAAATAATGGGCGTGTTAAATCAGCAATCGTGGCTGACTTTGCCAAATGCTGCGCTACTTTCTTTTGAAATTCTATCGCGTCACTTTCTCGCCAGTTGCCATGTAAAAATGACTCTACATGCAGAGCGTTAAAAAACTCCTTTCTAAAGCAATTAAACTGATGAAAGCTGGTGTCTTTAAGTGCAGTTGCTAACTGCTCTGGTTCTGGGTTCCACGGCATAACTTTAGCGCCAAGCACACTGAATAATTCCCCTACAGGTTTATTTTGATTACTGTTTCGCCAATGACGCACCAATTGTTTTTTATATTCAGCAAAGCGCTTTGCACAAATAGTGACATTAAATAATGCATTAAGTAATTCGTCGACTAATTCTAATTGACTTGATGATAATCCTGCGGTGTGCAGTGTTAATCCACCTTGATGGGACGTTAAGTGATAGCTAAGCCCTGCAAGCTCGGCAGGGTAAAATTGCTCAGCCACACTGTCCATAAATAAATCGGCAAAAAGACGCGTTAATGCCATGTGTTTTATATCTTTAACGGCAAAGTCAGAGTCCATAGCTAAATAGAAATGACCCTTCGCAACGCGAAATGTATTATCTTGCTTAAACCAAAAGTCAAATCCAGGTTCTTTTACTAATAGTCGAGGGTGCGGCTGTGGTTGATCTAGTTCGTGTAAAGTAACTTCTTTTGTTAAGTATGGGTTTGCAGTTGGCAGTAGCATTTCTGGTAATGGTGTATTTATTTCACATAGGGCTTCAAGCCAGCACGTTGAAATGCTCTCAACACGGTAAGGGGTGTGATACCACTTAGTTTTATGCTCTGGCTCTACATCTGGGTGGATCAATACCAAGCGCATATTATGCGGTGTTAGCCATTGCATCGCCATGTTGTGAGCACTTTCATTAAAGCCCACCATTAAATAATCACCCTGTACGTAATTGGGTTCATCATAATGTTGCATATTGATACTTAAATTACTGACCCAGTCGATTAAACGGGCTTTTTCTTGATTATCAAATGCAATTTGCAAGAGATTTTTTTTATCTTGATATAAACGAGGCAGCTTATCGACATTTTGATTGATTAAGCAAATATACTCAAATATCATTTCAACAATATCTTCATAGTATTCAATGCCTTCATCGGTTAGCGCCACGCTAATATTAAAGTCTTTAAAGTTACTGCCATTAATTCCGCCACCAGCAGAAAGTGCGTTTATCCAGCCTTGTTCTTTTAAGGTTGAATATAATGACCCTTGCCCTTCATACCCTAGTAAGTGAGCAATAAAACTCACTGTTTTATGGCGATAAAAATCATCAATATTAGGCATGGCAAAACTTACTATGAGTTTTTGCATATGTTTATGTGGTTCAATATGCAGCACTTTAGACAAATCTTGCGGGCGATAGAGTGGCGCTTCAATAACTGGCTTTTTAACTGCTTGGCCTTTTATAGCACCAAATAAAGACGTGACCCAATTTTGCATGGTCGCAATATTTGCGCTTGAACATACAACAAGGCTCATCCACTGGGCTTGATAATAGCGTTCAAAAAAACTTTTAAGTTCGTCGCTGATACATAATGTACGATCAGCTAAGGTTTGTTGATTACCAACTGAAAATTTGGAAAAAGGGTGAGCTGGATTAACGGTTTCTTTGTGGGCTTGATAAATGCGTCTGCCATCGTCTTTAATTTTTAGTTTGAATTCTGCATCAATTGCATTGCGCTCTTTTTCAGTTTCAGCAGGGCTTAGTAATGGCGCGATAAAAAAACGGCTAAATTGTTCAAGCGCGTGTTCGAACTCTTGATCGTTAATATCGAAAAAATAGCAAGTATGCTCAGTGCCTGTCCATGCATTGGTATTACCACCAGCTTGAGATACAAAATTACCAAAGCTTCCCGACTCTGGAAACTTATCTGTCCCTAAAAAAAGCATATGTTCTAAAAAGTGCGCCAGCCCTTGTCTATCAAGAGGATCATCAAAATGACCTGCGTTTACAGCCATCGAAGCGGCGGCTTTGGTTGAATCTTTATCTTGCACTAACAGTACTTTTAGACCATTGTCCAGTGTGAGGGAGTGGTATGTTCTGTTATCATTGCGGCTGATATTCAAATGATGCTCCTGAAACTTAGCGTTTACTTGTTAACAACAGATGATATCTTCAGGACAGCAATTATAGAGCTTGGTTATTTCTTCCTGAATATCATAAGCGATAGGTGGGACGTTGTTTTAATATAGCGGACAAACGGGCAAACTGGCTACTGTTTTATATTCTTTAATCGGTTGATTTTTTATGAAAACAATCCTAATAATGCGCCACGGCGAAGCAACACCGATGCAAGCTGACGATGCAAGTAGAAATTTGACTTTGATTGGTCAACAGCAAGCTGAAAAAATGGGTTTATGGTTGCACGCAACACATGAACCAACGGGCTTATTAGTGAGCCCTTATATACGTGCTCAGCAAACGGCGTTAGAGGTTAAAAAGCATAACCGCTTTTTATTTGAAGAAACCTGTGGTGATATTGTTCCTGAAGCAAATCCACAAGTGGCCGCCGATTATCTTGAAACACTCATTGCGATGCACCCTGAGTGTGATTCATGGCTAGTGGTTGCTCATATGCCAATTGTGAGTTATTTAGTCGATCAATTAAGTATTGGTAATATGCCAATTTTTAATACGGGGGCTGTTGCGGTGCTTAGTTATGATGAAAGTCGTCAAAAAAGCGAATATTTAAGCATTCATGCACCGAGTAACGTTGATGTTTAGCTTTTAAACCAACCCTTTGGGCGTTTCACAGACGCTTACTCTCTACGTTGTTACTTCTTAAAAGGGGCGACCATTATTGCAAAGTAGCGCCTTGATGTTAAGCCCCTGTGAAACGCTGAATTCTGCATCTTGAGCTGGTTTGGGGATACATACCTTGTTTTCAGTCCCAAATTTGCTAAATTAGTGCCAAATTAATTTAGCAGAGATCCCCATGACAATTGAACGTCTTCAAACTGGTGCGCGTATGAGCCGCATCGTAAAACACAACGGCACTGTCTATTTATGTGGCCAAGTGTGTGCTGATGCTGAAAAAAACATCACTGAACAAACGCAAACCATGCTTGATAAAGTAGAGTTACTTTTAAATGAAGCTGGTAGCTCAAAAGAGCATATGCTCAGCGCCACAATTTATGTAAAAAGTATGGAATACTTTGCCGATATGAATACGGTTTGGGATGCATGGGTACCACAAGGGCATGCACCTGCACGTGCATGTGTTGAAGCTAAAATGGCGCGTGATGCCCTGTTAGTTGAGATTTCAGTTGTTGCCGCACTTAAGTAATCAGCATGCTATTGAACGGCTAATTTGTGCTTTTAATAAAGCAACAGGCCGTTCATTGCAAACACTGCCAGCGTGGTATTTTTGCGATAATGAAATTGATGCTAATGACTGCGCTAATTTAGTGCTACAAAATATTAAAACAGCCACCACAACATCACTTTATTGGTTTGAGCATAATAACGAAGCGTTACCTACCGCTGGTGATTTAAATATTTTCACCGATTGGCAAGGCAACCCCCTTGGTATTATCGAAACCACACATGTCGCCATAATACCTTATAATGAAATCACTGCACAGTACGCCGCTTTAGAAGGTGAGGGTGATAAAAGCCTCGCTTATTGGCAAAAAGTCCATTGGGCTTACTACCAGCGTGAACTTGCAGGCACTGATTTTTCACGCAGTGAAACAATGCCGTTAGTGTGTGAGCAATTTAAACGGGTGTTCGTTGTATAAAAGGACTGATAATGAAAGCCAACCCCGTAGTGCTTATAACAGGTGCCAGCAGAGGCATAGGCGCGGCGACTGCACTTTATTTTGCACGCCATGGCTATGATGTATGCATTAATTACAAAGCCAATCAGCAAAGCGCCGAAAAAGTAGCAGAGCAAGTACGCCGCGTGGGAAGGCGCGCAGAATTAGTGCAGGCTGATGTATCAAAAGAAGCAGATGTTGTTGCTATGTTTCAATCACTGGATAAGCTGTTTGGTAAGCTCACAGTGCTTGTTAATAACGCGGGTATTTTAAAGCCACAAATGCGGTTACTTGATATGGATGCACAACGTATAAATGAGGTATTGACTACTAATGTAACTAGCGCCTTTTTATGTAGTCGTGAAGCTATTAAGCGCATGCCCAATGGCGGCAGCATTGTTAATGTTTCATCGGCTGCATCACGCACTGGCTCTCCAAACGAATACATTGATTATGCTGCATCAAAAGGGGCTATGGATACATTAACCGTTGGCTTAGCTAAAGAGGTTGCGGGACAAAAAATTAGAGTGAATTCAGTTAGACCTGGGCTTATTTACACCGATATGCACCGTGATGGCGGCGAAGTCAATCGCGTAGAACGTCTTAAGGATAAACTGCCGTTGGGTCGAGGTGGGCAACCAGAAGAAGTCGCTGCTGCAATTTATTTTTTAGCGTCTGATCAAGCGTCTTTTACAACAGGTAGTTTTATTGATGTCGCTGGCGGTTTATAAAAAGCTATAATAATACTGATAACCAAAAGCTAAAGCTAAATACACTTAATACCGTTGAAATAACGACGGTACTTGCCAGCGTAGCTTGATGCTGTTTTATTTGGCAAGCAATCAAATACGCATTTACACCCAAAGGTGATGCGCTTAATAATACCAGCACATTTAACAGTGCAGGCTGGAGTTGAAATATTGTTTTACCTATTAAAAATACTAAGCTGGGTAAAATGAATAGCTTTAGTATGGAGGCAATAATGGCGCCGCGCCAATTTTCAGCTACTTTGTAAAATGCTAAATTAGCCCCTAACACAAAAAGCGCACACGGGATTGCTGGCTGAGCTAAAAGCGTTAAACCTGTGTTTAAATTATCAAATAGTGATATGCCAGCTGCATTAAATGCTATGCCACTGCTGATACTTAAGACCACAGGATTGAGTAGCATGTTTTTAGCAAATTTTGACCAAGAAAAAGCGTGCTTACTCCCTTTGGCGCTTATTAAAAAAGTAAAGGTAAACAGCAGCGCACTATGAAAGGTAATGATCATAAAAATGATCCCCATCATTTGATCGCCCATGGCTGCAATAATAATGGGCAACCCGACTAAAACGGTATTTGAGTAGCTACTGCCCAAAGCAAACACGCTATGGCGTTCATAATGAGATTGTTTAGATAAATAAAAGCGATCAATTACCAACGCGAGTAAGAAGATAAGTATGACGGGGATATAAAAGCTCAAAAAGCCATACAAGCTCACACTATTTTGTAAATCAGCTTTGGCCATGTTTAAAAATAAAAATGCTGGAACACTAATATAAAAAGTAAATTTACTTAAGCCTTCAACATGCCCTTGCGACAAAAATGTGCTGCGGCTACAAATAAACCCACATAAAACAAGAAAGATCAGTGGAAAGATAATCGAAAAAATATGCACTGACCAGTGGCCTTAATATGGGTTAATTAACGTCTAAACTCATCGCTTTGCGGTAAATTTATTAATATAAGTACTGCGCCTTTACCGCCATACTCAAGAGGTGCTTGGTGCATTGCTATCACATCAGGGTGCTGTACTAAATATTGTGGTACTTTGTGCCTAAGGATATGCGCACCAATGCCATGCACAACGCATGCACAATAATAATGTTTCTTTTTACACTCATGGAGCAGCCCCGCGAGTTCATCTTTGGCTACTTCTTTATTTAATCCGTGCAAATCGAGTGTGAGATCAGGCACAAAGTCACCTCTGCGTAGCTGTTTAGCTAAAAAGCGATCTTGACCATCTTGAACATAATTAACTGTGCCATTGGTATCAATATCGGGCACATATTCATCAGAGAAGAAAAATTCTGACTGATGTTGCTTTTTTTGCTGGGCAAATTGCTTAGCTTGTGACACTTTAGGTTTATTGGTAAAGCGGTGAGTGTCTTGTTTAAAAACGCGCGCACCACTGATACTTTGACGAAACAAGTCAATGTCATCAGTGCTAATAGGGCTGTTTGAATGGGGATCTTTTTTCATAGCGGCAGTCTAAACAAAAAAACGCAAAAAATCGAGTTAAAAGGCGTTACAATAAGTAGGGCAATCATGAGGCCGATGATGGCCTCGGTTGGATTAATAATTTTGAAAGTAGCAGGCAGATAACACACATGAGCGAATTACTAATAGAAGAAGCAACCTTAGATGAAGCTGTGGCAGAACTTTCAACGTTACACGATTGGTTACGGTGGACCACAAGTCAGTTTGCCAGCAGTGGTATCTTTTTTGGACACGGTACAGATAACGCCTGGGATGAAGCAGTCAGTTTATTATTACCAGCATTAAGCTTACCAATAGATGCACCAAAAGAGTTGATGCATGCGCGCTTAACTAGCACCGAAAAAAATCGCTTAGCGGGTCTGATTGCAGAACGCATTAACGACTGTACACCAGTACCTTATCTTACAAATATTGCATGGTTTGCGAATATGCAGTTTTATGTAGATGAGCGTGTATTGATCCCTCGTTCTCCATTTGCAGAGCTTATTAATAACCGCTTTACGCCATGGCTTGAAGAGCCAGAATCAGTCAACCGCATTTTAGACTTATGTACAGGGTCGGGTTGTATCGCTATTGCTTTGGCACAAGCTTTTGAGCAAGCACAAGTAGACGCGGTTGATATCTCTTATGAAGCCCTTGAAGTGGCAGATATCAACATCACAGATTACCAATTAAGTGATCGCGTATTACCGATTCAATCAGATGTATTTAGTGGCGTTCCAGGACAAAAATATGACCTGATCGTTGCAAATCCGCCATACGTTGATGCAGAAGACATGGCTGATTTACCTCGCGAATTTCACCATGAACCAGAGCTAGGCTTGGCATCTGGTCACGATGGTTTAGATGTAACGCGTACTATATTGAGCGATGCAGCAGAGCATCTAACTGATAACGGTTTGTTATTTGTCGAAGTAGGTAACTCTATGGTACATATGGATGCACTTTACCCAGGTGCGCCGTTTGAATGGGTTGAATTTGAACAAGGCGGTCTTGGCGTATTTGTGATCAGTAAAAAACAATTAGTAGCGTATTTTGCTGACTGATCACACTAAAATTAAAGCCGAGCCCTAGGCTCGGTTCTCAGTAGTCATTAGGAATGAGGAAAGCAATGGCAGGTAATAGCATTGGGCAGTTATTTAAAGTGTCCACCTTTGGCGAAAGCCACGGCGTTGCCTTAGGCGGTGTTGTGGATGGTACGCCCGCAGGCCTTGAAATCACAGAGGCCGATTTACAAATCGATTTAGATCGTCGTAAACCAGGACAAAGCCGTTATACAACGCAGCGCCGTGAAGACGATCAGATCAAAATTCTTTCAGGTGTATTTGAGGGTAAAACCACGGGCACTAGCATTGGTTTACTGATTGAAAACACCGATCAACGTTCAAAAGATTACGGAAAAATCAAAGACGTATTTCGCCCAGGTCATGGTGATTACACTTATTGGCATAAATACGGGCTACGTGATTACCGCGGCGGTGGTCGTTCATCGGCACGAGAAACCGCTATTCGCGTTGCAGCCGGTGCAATAGCTAAAAAATACCTAAAACAATTTCATGGTATTGAAGTACGTGCGTGTTTAAGTCAACTTGGGCCAATTAAAGCCGAAAATTACGATTGGGATGAAGTTGAAAATAACCTTTTCTTTTTCCCAGATGCAAGCAAGTTAGACGCACTTGATGAATATATGCGCGACCTTAAAAAGCAAGGTGATTCAGTGGGGGCAAAAGTCAAAGTGGTTGCTAAAAACGTACCGGTTGGCTTAGGCGAACCAGTATTTGACCGCCTAGACGCAGAGCTTGCGCATTCACTAATGAGCATTAACGCAGTTAAAGGCGTTGAAATAGGTGATGGTTTTGATGTGGTAGAGCAAAAAGGTTCGCAGCACCGCGATGAACTTACACCTGAAGGTTTTACATCAAACCATGCCGGTGGCGTACTTGCAGGTATATCTACAGGGCAAGATATCATTGCTTCAATTGCGCTTAAGCCAACATCGAGTATTACTATTCCCGGTAACAGTATTAACACCGAGAACGAAGCGGTTGAGATGATCACTAAAGGCCGCCACGATCCCTGTGTAGGCATTCGTGCAATCCCGATTGCTGAGGCGATGATGGCTATTACTTTAATGGATCATTTGCTACGCCAACGCGGTCAAAACCCACATGTAAACCACGAACATGGGCCAATTAAAGGCTCAGTTTAGGTATTTATAACACAATAAGTATTACTAACTAAAAGCGCGTTAAACGCGCTTTTTTGCTTTTTACGATTTAAATACAGCTTTCAGGATTAGTTCAACTTCACATTTGTATAATTTTTTTGGAGGTTATTACTATGCAAAATTCTACTTATATAAATACAGAGCAAGTTAAGCAAACTAAACAAAAAGCAACACTTGCAAGATTAGAGCGTTTTAGTCAGATAACCGATAGCAGCATCCGAATCCCCTTTACCAATTTTAAATTCGGGGTTGACGCATTAATTGGCCTTGTACCTTTTATTGGAGATGTAGCAGGCTTAATTCTATCGACCTATATATTATTTGAGGCTCAAAAATTAGGCGTAAGCTGGCATATTAAACTACGTATTCTATTCAATATGGCTATAGATTTTATAGGTGGGCTAGTGCCTGTGTTTGGGGATATTTTTGATGCATTTTTCAAGGCCAACACTCGTAATACGCGTTTGTTAAAAAATCATATAACTAAACAGTTAAAAGCAAAGGGGATTGAAAACTAAAATAAGCTTATTAGGATTAAAGTTTTGATGAGTTATTGCACAGTTGTAGGTATATTGAGTTTCATCTACAAACAGGATTTTAAAATGCAATTATTTATCGGTAATAAAAACTATTCTACCTGGTCGCTTAGAGCGTGGTATTTAATGAGTAAATTCAATATGGATTTTACTGAGGAGCAGTTGGTACTCGACACTCCTGAGTTTTATAAAACACTTAGTACGCAATTTGATGTGCAAAAAGTTCCCGCATTAATAGATGGTGGTTTGCACGTATGGGACTCTCTCGCAATTTGTGAATACATCAACGATGCTTATCTAGCTGGTTCAGCCTGGCCGAAAGATATAGCTCAGCGAGCCAAAGCGCGTAGTTTAAGCGCCGAAATGCATTCAGGGTTTATAGCGTTACGTAATGAAATGCCAATGAATATTCGTGCAACTCGTTTTGTTGAGCTATCTGATACTGCTAAAAATGATATAACACGTATAGATGAAATTTTTACGCAACAACAAGCCGATTACCCAAATGCTTGGCTATTCGGTGAATTTAGTATTGTTGATGCTATGTACGCGCCTATTGTACTGCGCTTAAAAACTTATCAAATTAATTTATCCGAAGCGGCAACTCGCTATACTGAGCAAGTGATAAATTGCCCAGTATTACAAAGCTGGATAAAACAAGCACTAACAGAAACAGATATTGTCGAATGTGATGAAGCTGGCGTTGATGTTTAACTTGTTTTGCTAACCTATATGGCTTTTTACTTTCCTTTGAAAAGCCAGTACAATTCGCCACGTTTTTAATTGCATTAGCAGTATTATATCAAGGTGAGTTATCGAGTTTTTATGCATCAAATCGCCGATTTAATTTCTATTTTTGATAGCACTTTTTACCAAAGCCACAATACGCGCTTAATAAAAGGTGAGCATGAGCCAATTTATACGCCTGCTAACGAGCATACGTCATATCATCAAATCGTATTTGCCCATGGCTTTTACGCCAGTGCTCTGCATGAAATTGCGCATTGGTTAGTCGCGGGTGATAAACGCAGGCTTTTAGAAGACTATGGGTACTGGTATTGCCCAGACGGGCGAGATGCATCTCAACAAGCTGAATTTGAATCTGTTGAAGTTAAACCACAAGCAATAGAGTGGGCACTAAGCGCAGCGGCGGGGTTTGATTTTAATGTCTCTGTTGATAATTTAAATGGTGAGCAAACATGTCGTTTTGATTTTCAAGCACGTGTGCATCAGCAGTTAATCCAGTTTTTAGATGATGGTTTTAATCCGCGTACTAGTGCTCTTTTAAACGCATTAAGTAAATTTTATAACACGCCGTGGCCATTGAGTACGGCGCAGTTTTTATGGCAACATCCACAGGAGCTTTGTAATGGCGTTTAAATTAGGATTAATTGTTAATCCTGTTGCGGGTTTAGGTGGTAGTGTGGCGCTCAAAGGCAGTGATGGTGCTGACACTGCAGCCAAAGCGATTAAGCTTGGGGCGCAACCAAAAGCAAATTTACGAACTCAAGCTGCACTTGAAGTATTAACACCTTATCAGAACCAGCTTACTGTTTATACTGCCAATGGTGCAATGGGCGAGCATACAGCCAAAGAGCTTGGCTTTACCACTGAAGTTATTTATTACAGTGAACATGTTACTACCTCTGTGGACACAGAGCAGGCTGCAAAAGCATTATTAGAATTAGGTGTCGATCTTATTTTATTTGCTGGAGGCGATGGCACCGCCCGTAATATTTGTCATGCGGTTGAAGACAATGTCCCTGTGCTTGGTATTCCTGCAGGATGCAAAATTCATTCAGGTGTGTACGCTATTACGCCAAAAGCAGCAGGGCGTGTAGTTGAAATGCTGGTTAAAGGGGAACTTGTTACTCTTGGTGATGCCGATGTTATGGATATTGACGAAGATGCGTTTCGCCAAGGCACAGTAAAAGCAAAACGTTATGGTGAAATGCAAGTCCCGAGTGAAGTGCGTTATGTGCAAGCTGTAAAAAATGGTGGCAAAGAAACCGATGAACTTGTATTGGCTGATATAGCCGCACATGTTGTGAGTGAAATGGAAGAAGACACGCTCTATATTATGGGCAGTGGCTCAACAGTTGAAGCGGTGATGCAAGAGATGGGCCTTGAAAACACGCTATTAGGTGTCGACTTGGTCGAAGATCAGCAGCTGATTGGGCGCGACCTTACTGCACAAAAGCTACTTGAATTAACAAAAAATCGAAAAACCAAGTTAGTGATCACGCTTATCGGTGGTCAAGGTCATATTTTTGGTCGCGGTAACCAACAATTAAGTCCAGCGCTTATTCGCGCGGTTGGTACACACAACATTATAGTGGTGGCAACAAAAACCAAACTACAGGCTTTAAATGGCCGTCCTCTCATTAGCGATACTGGCGAGACTGAGTTGGATGATGAATTAAGCGGTTATATTCGTGTTACAAGCGGATTTAACGACCATATTATGTATGCAGTAGGCCACCAAGATTAATGGCTAACACACTGCAAAATCAGGAGAAGTAAGTAATGAGTTTAGTAAGCTATATAGATGCAGCCCAGCAGTATTTTGACGACTTAGTGATCAAAGCCACTGATGATGAGCTTTTTGCCGGTGGTTATTTACGCGGTCACTTTGATTTGGCTGTAGGGTATGCGCAAGTTGAAGAGCTCAACTTAGAAGTGTCAGAACTCAACGAGACGGTCGAAAAAAGCTTAGTAAAAGCGTATCGCAATGGCGAATTAAATGAAGATGACAAAACACTGGTTGTGAGAATTTGGGAAGAAGTAAAAGCGCTCGCATAATTTGTTCTAAGGTAACAGAAATAAAAACGGCAATCTTGCCGTTTTTTTGTGCTTTTTTATAATTCCGTCCCTAAAAACGCATTTTTATGTTTACTTAAAATTTACCTAAAGCGGCATTTACGGTAATGTAGCAAAGTATTAATTCTAGGGAACAAGCGAAATGAATAATAATAATGATGTGGCAATGCCAACAGGTGTTGTTGCTCGATTTTTAAACTTTGTTGAACGGGTGGGTAATAAGCTACCTGATCCGGCAATTATATTTTTGTTTGCCATGTTATTAATTTGGTTTTTATCATGGTGGTTTTCTGGCGTAAGTTTTGACGCCATTGATCCACGTACTGGTGAAGCCATTATAATTAACAACATGCTGGCAAGTGATTCTTTGGCCACTTTTTTATCTTCTATGGTAAAAACGTTTACAGGTTTTGCACCGTTAGGCGTGGTATTAGTGGCTATGCTAGGTGTAGGTGTTGCTGAACATTCAGGTTTCATCAATACTGGCCTTAAGCTAATGCTTAAAGTAACTCCGCAAAAGTTATTAACTCCTTCGATTATCCTAGTTGCTATTGTTAGCCATACAGCAACCGATGCTGGTTATGTATTGGTTATACCATTAGCGGGTGTGATTTTTTACGCTGCAGGACGCCATCCTCTTGCCGGTATTGCAGCCGCATTTGCAGGGGTAAGTGGTGGCTTTGGGGCTAACTTTATTCCATCAGGAATTGATCCACTATTACAAAGCTTTACGCAAAGTGCAGCGCAAATAATTAACCCTACAATGACGGTAAACCCATTAAATAACTGGGCATTTGCATCGGCGTCAAGTTTGTTTATCGTATTAGTAGGCTGGTATATCACTGATAAAATTATCGAACCACGTTTACAAAAAACAAAAGTTGATGGCGCAGAAGAAGACTTACCCGTATTTGAAGATGCGCGCAGTGATGAAAAACGTGCCTTTTTTATTGCAAGTAGCGTGATGATAGCAGGTCTTGCATTGTTAGCGTTTGTTTCAGCACCAGCAGATTCTGCAATGCGCAGCAGTGATGGCTCGCTTACTAATTTTAGTTCGCCTTTAATGCAGTCAATTGTGCCGTTAATCTTTTTACTCTTTTGGATCCCGGGTGCTGTATATGGCTTTACAGTCGGCACGTTTAAAACCACCAAAGACATGATAGATGCTATGAGTAAAGCCATGAATGGCATGGCGTACTATATTGTTATGGCGTTCTTCTGTTCGTTATTTATTGCCGCATTTAGTAAATCAAACTTAGGTGCATTACTGGCTATTGAAGGCGCGCAGCTTTTAAAAGCGATGGAATTACCCAGTGCTGTAACTGTCGTTGGCATCATCTTTTTAACAGGCTTTGTTAACTTATTTGTAGGCTCAAGCTCAGCTAAGTGGGCGCTGTTAGGTCCTGTATTTGTGCCTATGCTAATGCAGTTGGGCATTTCACCCGATCTAACGCAAGCAGCTTATAGGGTTGGAGACTCAAGCTCTAATATCATTACACCGCTTATGCCTTACTTTCCGCTAGTTGTTGTTTACTGCCAAAAGTATGTCAAAGGCACCGGAATCGGCACGCTCATTGCGTTGATGCTGCCATACTCAATCGCCTTTATGATTGGCTGGAGCTTATTTTTACTCGGCTACTGGGCACTTGGTTTACCGCTAGGAATAGACGCAAGTTATGTTTATCCAGCCGTAGCGCCTTAGATATTGGAATAATCATTTAAAAAATAGCCCCACCATGAAAATGATGGGGCTTTTTTGTTTCATAATTTTAAGATAAGCCATATTCTTCGCTTTTTAATATGGAAAGCGAATGCGTGTCTTTTCTACAATAGCATTAACATTATATAGAGCATGGAGAATAATAAAGAGTGTGACTTGTAAGGTTTTATTTAATTAAGTAGCCACATTAATAAAGGATTAAAATGAATAGGGACGTTAACCTTCATACTAATAAATGAATGGAAGAAATGTTTTTTTGGGGAGAGGGTAAACCCCTTTCTTGGTTTTTAATAAGATACAAGTGAGCAGTGTTGTCCATTAAGTAATATGGAACAACCACAACTTACAACTTACAACTTACCGCTTAAGGCTTAAAACTTACGGTGTAACTTCTCTAAAACTTTATTCTCGCTAACTTCCTTCTACTAACTTTACTTTATTCCAGACACAAAAAAACCTTACCATTTACATGGTAAGGTTTTTTATTAAAGACGCGCTGCTTATTTAGCTGTGAAGCTTACTGGGCGACGTTCTTTACGAGGGCCGCTGCGCTTATCACCACGAGGGCCATCAGTGCGCTTTCTGTCACCTGATGGACGCTCAGAGCGTTCGCCACGTGGTTCAGCAGGGCCTTGATCTTGTGTAATTGTTAAGCCCATTGGACGTTTACAAATAAACACTTTTTGGAAATGATCAAGTACATCTTTTGGCATGTTTTGCGGTAATTGAACCGTACTGTGATTATCGTGTAAACGAATATCACCAATAAACTTGCTTGAGATATCAGCTTCGTTAGCGATAGCGCCAACAATGTTCTTAACTTGCACACCATGCTCACGACCTACTTCGATACGGTAAGTATCCATAGGGCCTGCATCACGGCTGTTACGTTCGCGAGGTTTACGCTCAGCGCGTTCACCACCACGCTCGCCGCCACGTTCGTTGCGACGTCCGCGGTCACCGCGATCGTTACGTGGGTTGCGGTCGTTACGCTCGTTACGTTCACGAGGTTGAATCTTAACTTCTTCAACTTTAATTGGTGATTGTTGCTGTGCTAAACACAGTAACGCACCCGCTAGGTCTTCAGGAGCAAGTTCAAGTTTTTCAGCCATTTTAATAGCTACTTCATTGAAGAAGGTAATATCTTTGTTTTCAAGTGCGATAGCAAGTTTTGCTTGTAACGCTTCGATACGTTTTTCTTCAACTACTTTAGCTGTAGGCAATTCAACCTGTGCAATATCTGAATTCGTATGACGCATGATATTTTTAAGTAAATAGCGTTCATTGTGTTTTACGAATAAAATTGCTTTACCAGTACGACCAGCACGACCTGTACGACCGATACGGTGAACGTAGGCTTCAGAATCTTGTGGGATATCGTAGTTGATAACAAGGCTTAAACGGTCAACATCTAGACCACGTGCCGCAACGTCTGTTGCGATAACGATGTTCAACATGCCGCTTTTTAAGCGATCTACAGTGCGTTCACGTGCTTGCTGGTTCATATCACCATTAAGCGGAGCTACAGAGAAACCTTCGCGCTCTAATAACTCAGAAAGCTGTACTGTATCGTTACGAGTACGTACGAATACAATAGCGCCTTCATATTGCTCAGCTTCTAAAAAGCGAACAATGGCTTTATTCTTGTGTACGCTTGCATTCCAAAACACTTGCTCAACAGATGATACGGTTGAGTTACGCGCAGAAATATGAACCTGTTCAGGGTTATTCATATATTTGCTGCTGATGTTTTGAATTTGCTTAGGCATAGTCGCAGAGAAAAGACATGTTTGCTTTTCGCGCGGTGTTTTTTCCATGATGTTTTCAACATCATCGATAAAGCCCATACGTAACATTTCATCGGCTTCATCAAGTACCAATGCTTGTAAAGCATCAAACTTGATAGTGCCACGGTTAATATGATCGATTAAGCGACCTGGAGTAGCGACAATAACTTGCGCGCCACGACGAAGTGCACTTAGTTGGATACTGTAGCTCTGGCCACCATAAAGTGCCAATACTTCAATACCACGAACATGTTTAGCATATTGTTCGAATGCCTCAGCTACTTGGATCGCAAGCTCACGGGTTGGTGTGAGTACAAGGATCTGCGGCTGCTTCACAGACGGGTCAATATTATTAAGTAATGGCAGTGCAAATGCTGCGGTTTTACCTGTACCCGTTTGAGCTAGTCCCAGTACGTCCTTTCTTTCTAGCAATAACGGTATACATTGAGCTTGGATTTCAGATGGTGTCTTGTAACCCAACTCTTCAACTGCCTTCAAGATTGCAGGAGAAAGATTTAGAGATTCAAACGTGACTGGTTCTGACATTAATACGCCTCAACGAATTTAAAGAGGCGCGCATTGTATAGGATTTGTGAGGCAAATGCTTGTATAAATTACAACTAATTTATATGTGGTTGATGTTGATTGAAATTTAACCAGTTTGATTTTTAAGCAAGTCAAGCTGGTTAACATATTGGACACACAGTTATTGGTAAAGGCCGAGGTTTTCTTTTGCGAACGCTTCAAATTCTGTAAAGCCCCCAATGTGTTTTTGGTCAACAAATATTTGCGGTACAGTTGGGCAAGGCTTGCCTGCTGATTGCTCTAAGTCAGCTTTGCTAACACCTTCTTTGATTATATCAACATAGCGGTATTTAAAGTCATCGCGCTGGCTTGCTAATTTTTCAGCAACGTCTTTTGCACGAACACAGAATGGGCAGCCTTCACGGCCAAAAATTACAGTTAACATATCGCTCTCCTCGATTTGATTTAAAGTGATACTAATCACTAGATATAAAAATATACAGTGCAAAAAAACGATTGGACAGTTCTATTTTTATGATTTGAGGTTTTATGATTTGAGCAATTATAAGTGAGTCACTCAAGGGCACGCCATGGAGTGACTCACTTATGCTACGTTAAAAGGTTAAGCTAAAACCAATAGACGGGCGCATTTCAAAGTCATCTTCACTTTCTTTTATGATCAAATCATTGGTTGAGGTGATTTTTTGATAATCTAAATCTATGCTGCTGGTGTTTGCTTGGCCGTAGGCGTTCATTAACTCTAAAATTAACACGCCATCTAGGCCCCAGAAGTCCGTTGTGCGCTCAAAGCGTAAATCAAGGCGATGATATACATCAAAACGTTTTGAGAACGGGTCACCGTACTCGGGCAAAAAGCGGCCTTCAAATTCAGGGTTTTCTTTTACACCAATAATAGGGGTGTAAGTTTGACCACTGCGTGCTGTGAAGTTAAAGCCACCTTGCCACTTTTCACTGATTTGATAATTAAACACCATATTGACGACTAAAGGGGTGTCAGCGTAATAGTCTCGGGTGATGTTTTGGCGTTGATCAGTACGCTCACTTTTAGCATAGCTCACAGCGAGCCAGCCATACCATTTATCAGTTTTATTTTTATTAATTAATAAGTCAACACCGTAAGCACGCCCTGTGACATCGTTGCTGTAAAGCGTTGCTGCATCAGGGTAGTTATTTAATGCTAATGGTAAATCGTCCATGGTTTTATAATACCCTTCAACAGACCATGTCCAATCACCCGCAAGTTCTTGTGCAAAACCTAGACTGCCATGTTTTGAGGTTTGCGAACGTAAATTAGGGTTACCATGCTCTGGTAATATGTAGTCAACATCTTGCATACGGTTATAGTGGCCATATTTGGCGTTAATACTGTTACGATCATTAATAAAGTAGGTAAGCGCAAGGCGTGGCATAACAAAATCTTCATCGGTGTAATCATTGCTCTGATACTGTACACCAACTTCACTTTGCCATTGGTCATTGATATCCCAAATATGACTAGCACCAACAAAGTATTTATCAAGCGCGAGGCTGTCTTTCCCCGTGATGCGTTCGCCTTTATTTAAATCACAATCAGGGTCCAGCTCAGTACAAAGATACTGAAAGCCATCGTAACTGTAAGTTGTGTCGTTATCAAAATAAGCAGCATCAAATACAAGTTGCTGAGCTTTATTGATGCGCCAATTTAAGCGGCCTTTATAGGTGATTTGTTTTTCCTGTTCTTCTTCAAAAAAACCATCACTTAAGGTGGCGCGTTTACCGTATTCTAATCGCCCTGAATGATCGAGTGCACCAATACCTAACCGTAAACTAAAGTCTTTATTAAAGTGATCCCACAAAATACTTTGGCTGGTAAATTCGCGAATGAAATCAGCATCTCCTTGATATTCTGGATTTTTTAGTGATAATTCGGCACGCTGATTAAAACCTGCTGCAACTGAATCTTTAGCGCCTGTAAATGATACCGTAAGTGCATTTTTATCATTGATGTCCCAAATCCACTTTCCTTGATAGTCATGATCATCAGGCGCATCGTTAATGGTGACACCACTGAGCTCTCCATCGTCATCTTCAAGCTCTTCACCCTTTGAGAAAAATAGGGGTAAGGTACTTTTTCGCCCTGATAAATAAAATGCGGTGTTTTCTGTTAACTGTCCTTCCATAAAAACACCGGCATTAAACATTGTAAAATCCAGTGTGGTTGTAATCGGTTGGTACTTTGGGTTACGCAGTGTTACGTCAAATACGGCACCAGTGGCATTGCTATAGCTAGAACCGTAGCCTGCAGAGTAAAGCTGGAAATCTTGAATTAAATAACGATTAAAAATAGAGCTGCCAAAATCATGAAAGATATAGCCTGCAGGCATAAAGTCAACTTCAAATAGGTTGTCATCAGGTGATGAACCACGTACAGCTGGCTCACTCATTGAGCCACCCGCAGCAACTACACCTGGTAATGCAAAAACAGCACGTAGTGGGTCGCCCATTGCGCCGGGCATAGTGACTAATTTTTCGGTGTTTTCTGTTATTTCACTGGTGATACTGCTGCGTTTATAGACAACGTCTATATGTTCCATTGTGTCTTTATTTGTTGATGTATTAGTATTTGCCTGCGCTAAAAGTGGCAAACAAAGGGCAAGCGGTGTTAAACGAAAAAGTGTGTGCAGTTGGTTGGCTATCATGTCTCTTCCATGGTTGTGAACAAATGTGATTGCCACGTATGATAGAGATAAAAATCGTATAAATGCTTAGAAAAATGTTGTGAAAATGTACCTAAATGTAGGGAGCTGTTACAAAATGTTTCGTGGTTTATAAAGCATTTATTTTTATGCCAAGTTCACTTGAATACCCCATTGAGCGTGCGGTGATTTGTAACTGTTCGTTGATGATATAATAAGTTGGAAACGCGCTTATTTTATAATTGCTTTGAGTATGGCGATCACCTAATAGAATTGGCATTGTTAAGTTAAGATCTGATACAAAATCAACTACTTCCTGTGGGTTTCTATAATCAAGCGCAATACCAATTGCATTAATATTAGAGTCCTCTGTTACAGATTCTAGATTCGGCATACTGTATCGACAAATAGTACACCATGGTGCAAAGAAATAAACGACGGTGGTTTTGCCTTTTAGCATCGCAATATTGATCCGTTGCTCGCTGTCATTAACTAGGGGTAAATTAAAATACGGGGCAGGGCTGTTGCTTGTCGCGAGTAAATTGCGCTGCTGATATGCTGTAACTGCAAAAAAGACCACAGCAATGATGATTAGGTTGATCATCAAGCTTTTTACTTTTTTCATATTTATCTCTGTGATTAATTTTTCAGTTTATTTTAACCTTGAAAAGTAAACATCGCACCCTTATTAATTTGAGTAGGCAAAAGTAGTTTTGAAAAAATAAAATATTTTTTCAAAATAATCTTGAAAACAATTTTGCCGTCCATATATAGTTTAGTGAGGACGCCTGATGGGTCCCAATTAAACAGAAGTAATTGAAATTTATATTATTAATTAAACTTTGCCTGTGCTTGTTCAATGGAAAAGCACTTGCGAAATATCGCTTAAATATGAGGATATTATTATGCGTACAGTAGATTTATCACCACTTTATCGTTCATTCATCGGCTTTGATCATTTAGCATCTTTAATGGATGCGGCAGCTCGTACTGATAAGCAGCCAAGTTTCCCTCCGTACAATATTGAGGCGCTCGATGAAGACAAATATCGTATTACTATGGCCGTTGCTGGTTTTAGTGATAATGAGCTGACTATTGAGTCAGAAAACAACACTTTAAAAGTTGCAGGCATTAAAGACAATAAAGATGAGAGCGCACAGCGCAAGTTTATTCATCAAGGCATTGCTGAGCGTAACTTTGAGCGTAAATTCCAATTGGGTGATCATGTAAAAGTGCTCGGTGCGGACTTAGCTAATGGTTTGTTAAGTATCGACTTACAGCGTGAAATCCCTGAAGCACTTAAGCCACGTAAGATTGAAATTGGCAGTGGCAACCTGCTAGAAGGTAAATAACCAGCCCTTTGATATTATTTTTCCCCTGATTTAATGTTATTTTTAGCCGCCTCTTTTGAGGCGGTTTTTTGTTTTCTGTGCGTAAAGCTCACCTCCGCGCGCACTTAAGGGTATTAGGTCAGTTGCTACCTTTGCTTTCTAACTTGGCTTGCATATTTTTTAGAACGGCTATTTTATCAATAGCCTCTTGTAACTGCGTTTGCGGGAGTCCATGTTGACGTCCTTTTTCAAGTAGGTTTTCTAGCTTTACTATTTTTTCTTTTGCTGCAATAACAAAACGTTGTTCAAGCCGTGTTTGCTGTTCGTTATGAAAGTCTAAGTAAGCTTGATGATCTAATATGTCACCTTCAAAATTGGCTGCGTTGACGGTTTTCTTTGTTATATTGGGTATATAATGAGGTGTTGTTATAGGCGTTTGTGACTGACGGCTATTGATAGTATTTACTGCCATATGGCTTTTGCTAGTGGAATTTACAACTGTTTGGTTTTTGCTTGGTGCTTTTGAATCAAAACTGATATTTGTGATGGGTAGTGACGGGGTTATATGTGGTGTCGATACAGTAACATCATTGATATATTTATGCTCTGAGAAAAAATTCACGGCTAAAAAAATTAAGCAAATAATGCCACTAATAATAAAAATAATTTTTTTGTTCATAACAGTATTGCATTTTGTTGTTGCCAAGCTAGCCAGTTTTGTTGATAACTGTGCTTTGCTTTTTGTATTGCAATGGCTTTTTTAGCTTGGTATATAACGGTTTCGTCCGCCGAGGTAAAATATTTATAGTGGTGGTTATTGCTCATTATTACCACCCATAAACCGTCAGGTGATCGAATCACGTGGGATAGTTCATCTTCTTTTTGTGTAAAAGCCAACTGTATGACCCAATTACTTTTATTTTTACGGGTTAGCATATTTTGATACTGAGCATAAATATCATGCTGCTTAAAAGATGTTAATGCCTGAGTGAATGAGCTGTTATGTACCGCTTTTCTAAATTTAATCGCATCTTCTCGGCTTGTAAATTCAACTCCGTAAGCAGTAACGTTATTTAGATATTTAAATCTTTTTTTATTTGCTTGGTAGTAAATTTTAATTTCTTCGTCAGATATTTGCTGCTCAAGGCTATCAAGAATAGGGCTTTGTACGTGCATCATGTTTTTAATACCTAGCCAGCTTTGAATTGAAGGGCGTAAAATTTCGCCTTTAGCTAATTCCTGCAAGTGGTCAATATTTATCCCTTGTTTTAAAAGTAGTGGTGTTGCAGCTAAAAGAGCAGCATTAAATTGCCGCTTTTTAAGCACTTCACCTCTAAATAAATTACTATCACCTTGGTGTAGTCTAAAGCGTACTTGCATAGATAGCGGTGTAATAAAATCATAAAGAGTAATAGGGTTTACAAACAGTTTATTTAAACTAGTTCGCTGTAATTTAATTACTTGTTCGGCAGTATATTTACCATCTGCTGGGTAGTTAGCTAATACTTGAATAAGCCATTGGGTAGTGTATTGCGTAAAATTAACCGTTTTTATATTATGCCCAGATAAACTCAGTTGAGAGTTAAATATGTTCATTAAATAACGCTCAACATGATATTGCGTACTAAAGCCAACCTCTGATTGACGTGCTATCAGTTCAGGCATGTTTTGTTCAGCTTGCTGTAGTAAAAATTGGTTCTCAAATACGCGGGTACGAACCTCTTTGATGCTAATGTTCGTATTATGTTGTTTATATACTTGATGCATAAAGCGAACTTCCGCATTAGTATATTGGTTAAATGATGCCACTGTTAAGGGGCTATAAAGCACCCCTAATAGTAACAACAAGATTGTAGTCAATCCTTTCATTGGCGAGCTACCATCGCATGATTAAGTAAATGTACGACCATTGCAATAGCATGGGGAATAACCTGTTTTGCTGTATCTAAACGGTCGTAGTGATCTTTTGAATTAAGTACAATACCGCCTTGGGAATAAGAAAATGCTCCTCCTTGTGTTAGTAAAGGTCGAACATCTTGGCTGTTAATATCCAGTGCTGAAAATGTTTGCATTGCTTGTGTGATCAAAGCAGTGTCATTCAGTTTTTCTTGATCGTAGTAGTCTTTTACCCAACTTTCCCAGCTTGAATGATTTAGATCTGATGTTGTCCAGGTATGGTGTGGTTGCAGTAAATCAGTGGTATGGAAAACAAAACCTAATACTTGCGGGTTCCCGCTTTGTAAATAACTTTGATACCAATATTGACCTAAGTTATCAATGGGTTGAAATGGCATTTCTTCAAAATCATCGTACATGCTATAGGTAGAATCGCTGTCGATTCTATAATTGGCTTCAGTAACACCATAGCTATTATATTTTGACGAATCAGCATTAAACCAACCTGTCTCGCCTCCTTTTCCATCGTCAAGGTAGTCACCTTTTAACCACGCTGATGCTAGGTTATCAACAGTGCCCCATACAGTCAGCTTTTGGTAATTATAGCCGCCAAAGTCGTTACCATGTTGATCTGCTCCTTGTGTATGATTTTGAAAGTGCCAATAGCTTGTGTATTTAACAATACTTTCAGCTGCTCCCCAGACAGGAGCTTGTACGCATGAACCTGTGACTGCGCCACAAAAGAACGTATCTTCAAAGTCATCTACATCATAGGCGGCTTGACCGAGTACGTCAGCTAGTTGTGTTATGGTCATATTATTTTGCTGAGCATAGCGACTCAAAGCCAAAAATTCCGTGCTACTTGGGTGCTGCTGCATATAATTTACGGCATCAATAACAATGCGCTTATGTGTTTCTTGGCTAAACGCTTGAGCTTGGCTAGTACTTAAAAGTAATAGTGCTGTTAAAAGCTGTTTTTTCATCGTGTTCTCATAGTGTTGTGAAGTAATTACTAATATTAAAAAGTAGAGTAGTTACACTATAATGACAAATTAATTAAACATTAAATTAACAATATTACCTATTTTGATACTTTGGTGCTAGGCCTGTTTATCTTTCGAGGTTGAATTTGCAGCAGTGTGTTTGGTTTTTAGGCAAGGCAGAGTCAATGATGTGTGGTTATTCCCCATAGGCGATAACGCAGTATAAATGCCAAACATGCGCTGCCCAAAGTGTTCTTCCTAGGGGCGATTAACTCTTTGTTACCTACACGGATGTAGGTAAGGGGCGTGAGCAGGACGCACAAGCTTTGCTCGATTTTTACTTAGCCCACTCGATTACAAATCTCGTGCCGCGATTAAATTGCCCCTAGATTGAACAAATTTCAATCCACAAAGGTCAACAGGCCCTAGAGTTTTTCTATATTAGTTAAGCACCACTGCGCTCTTTTTAAAGTTGCCGATTGTTGAGTTTCGTTTTGCTTTTGCCAATTTTTATAGACCATACCTATGCGTGGGTTACGCGATAAACGGGCTTCGTGGGTATGCATAAATAGCCAATATAAACTATTAAACGGGCAGGCTGTTTCTTCACTTTTTTGTTTGACGTTATAATGACAACCTTTACAGTAATCACTCATTTTGTTTATGTAGTTTCCGCTCGAAGCATACGGTTTTGTTGCAATTAGCCCACCATCAGCAAACTGGCTCATTCCTCGTGTGTTAGGCATTTCTACCCATTCAATGGCGTCGATATAAATTCCTAAATACCAGTTATCTACGTCATCAGGCTTGATGCCGGTCAATAAGCAGAAGTTGCCTGTGATCATCAATCGTTGAATATGATGCGCATATGCCGTGTCTAAACTTTGAACGATTGCCTGCTTCATGCAGTTCATTTTTGTGTTACCGTGCCAAAAATAATCGGGCAATGCCCGTTTTGCATTTAGTTCGTTTTTAGTCGCGTAGTCTGGCATATTTTGCCAATAAACACCCCTTACGTACTCGCGCCAACCTAAAATCTGCCTAATAAACCCCTCAACTTGCGCCAAGTTAATTTCATTTTTTCGCTTATCAAATTCACTCAACACTTGGTTAATAACGTGCATTGGATGCAACATTTTTGTGTTAAGGGCAAAAGCGATACGACTGTGATAAAGGCTCCATTTGTGTGATGTTTGACACGTCATGGCATCTTGAAACTGACCAAAATGAGGTAAAAGGTGGGTGCAAAAGTAATCTAGTAGTTGTTTTGCTTGATTGCGACTCGTAGGCCATAAAAGAGTTGAAGAGCAATGACCTAGTGTACTTATTTTATGATTGTTAATTCGCCGTAAAATAATTTCAATATCATTACTGAATACTTTAGGTTCAGGGATTGTTGCTAAGTCGGCTTTCTTTAATTTATTACGATTGTCTTGATCAAAGTTCCATTGTCCGCCTTGTGGTGCGCCATCTTTCATTAAGATATTAAAGCGTTTGCGCATCATGCGGTAAAAGAACTCCATTTTCACATGTTTATCTTTTTTAAAGTGGGCGCTAATATCACTGTAAGGTAATAGAAAATGTTCGCTATCACAGGCGCTTACTTTCAAAGATATGTGTGATTCTAACTGCTGCATTTGCTGATATAGCCGATATTCATCTGGATACTGATACTGGATTTCCTGGCATTGGTATTGCTCAGCTAAACGCTTTAAAAGAGTTGTAATGGACTCATCATGTTGGGTGTCATCAAGGGTTAAATGCAACACATTTAATTGTGATTTTTTAAGGGCACTGGCAAAGTTTTCCATAGCTGAAAAAAATGCTGCGACTTTTTGTATATGATGCTTTACATAATTAGTCTCTTGTTTTAATTCAGCAATGACATAAAGGTATTGCGCTTGGTTTTCTTCTTTATACCAAGTGTGATTTGCATTGAGCTGGTCGCCAAAAATAAATCGTAATATTTTATATGCCATAAACTTAACCTAAAACACTTTTATACGATTGACCTCTAAAGTTGGATCTCATTATGTAAGGCGTGCTGGCCAAAGCGTTCTTCCTAGTCTTTGTTGCTCGGTTTTTACTTAGCCCGCTAGGTTACAAACTTCGCGCCGCGATTAAATCGCCTCCATATCTACGCAGATTGGTATTAACCCCCTGTGAAACGCTGAAGTTTGCATCTTGAGGTTGTTTGTATATAAATGTGGTATAAAAAGAAATTCAAACAAAGGAATGTAATCTGTGATTAATCGTCAGTACCATAGTGAAATATTAAAAATTGCTTTATCTTGCCTGATTACCCTTTGTTACGTGGGGCCTTTACATGCCAACGTTTATAAATGTGAGAACAAAGGGGTCGTGGAATTTAGTCAATTTCCATGCGGGGAAAATGCTGAGTTTATTGTTGTAAAAGAACAAAAAAGCGTACCTACACCAAAAGTTATACTGGAGGCAACGGGGGAGCCTGATATTGATAGCTATATTCGTTTGAAACAGATTGACGCGCAGATCCAACAACATCAAGATAAGATCGATACACTTAGCGTTAAAATGAATAAAATAATTGCAGCGTTAGTAAATCAATCTGATGCGCAGCTTAATAACTTATCGGGTGCAAAAAAGGATATTGCAATAGCAAATCAAATGACTAACGCTTCACAACGATTTACTGTGTTAATTGAACGTGAACAGCATGACATTGATCGTTTAGTCAGTGAAAAAAAACATTTAAAAGAAAACCAAAACAGTGATGTTAAAAGTACACAAACGCCACAGAGTAAAGGTATAGATTCATTTATTCGTTTACAGACAATTAAGCGAGAGATGCAAAGGCATCAGGCAAAAATAAATACATATCAAATCAACATGAACCAGCAAATATCAGCGCTTGAGGATGAGGTAAGTGAACAGCCAACGAATATCACGGATGCGACTTATGATGATTCATTATCCAGAAGGATGGAGGCGGTAACATCTAAGTATCATACATTAATAGACGTAGAGCAGCGTCAGATCGATAGACTTCATTCTGAAATGATTAGCTTACAGTAATCACACGGCATCAATTGGTTTGTCATATATATTGCTCAACGCTGTGATGATATTTGCTTTTTAATTGTTTATTGAGAGATACGATACTGGGTTTGATTATTGCAATGCTATGCAATAATTGTTGTTTATCGTGAGTGTTTATCCCATGGATTTCGATTGTGTTTTCTTTACTAGTTTTTGGTTGCTAATTACAGCAACCCTCTTTATAATAGGCGCTATTGTTTAGCTTAGCTTACTTTTGCTAAATATGTATCAAGGACACTTGATGCTAGTTGTCGCGGGATGGAGCAGTCTGGTAGCTCGTCGGGCTCATAACCCGAAGGTCGTCGGTTCAAATCCGGCTCCCGCAACCACAACTTTGAGTAGCGATTTTTTGTTACTGATTTGAAATCGCGCATTCTATGTAATGCGCGTTTTGCGTTTAAGCAGTTGTGCTTATTCAGGTGGCCTTTAGCTACCCGCAACCAAGCTTGGCCCATGGCCACACAGTTTTATGCTTTAGGTGTGACGCCCCGCTTGGTTCGGGGCGTTGTTGTATCTGCACCACTTGGTTTTATACCAAGGAATAAGTTAAGTATTTTAGGGCTATAAGCCCTTTTTTTGTTTGTATGGAGGATTTTCGTGACAAAACTTGAGCAAGATTTATTAACCATGCTTTCACCGTCAGTAGAGATGTTAGGCTTTGAATTACATGGTCTTGAGTTTGTGCAAGCCGGTCGCCATTCTACGCTTAGAGTCTACATTGATCATGAAGCGGGGATTTCAGTCGATAATTGTGCTGACGCAAGTCGTCAAATTAGCGCAATTTTAGACGTCGAAGACCCAATTACAAACGAATATGATTTGGAAGTGTCGTCTCCGGGTGTTGATCGTCTATTATTCAAACAAGACCATTACGAGAAGGCGCAAGGAGAGGAAGTACGCGTACGTACTAAACTTCCACAGGATGGTCGTCGTAATTTTAAAGGCGACTTAGTATCAGTTAGCAGTGATATGATCACACTATCAAGTGATGGTGCTGAGCATCTAATCATGCTGAGCAACGTTGAACGTGCGAACATCATCGCAAAGTTTTAATACGAGTGCGAAGGAATAGGGCAAGCGAGGCATTACCCATGGCAAAAGAGATATTATTGGTTGCTGAAGCCGTTTCCAATGAGAAAGCGGTTCCAAAAGAAAAGATTTTCGAAGCGTTAGAGTTCGCATTAGCGACAGCGACTAAGAAAAAACATATTGGCGAAATTGAAGTTCGTGTAGCAATTGACCGTAAAACGGGTGACTACGACACATTTCGTCGTTGGCAGATTGCTCCAGTACTTGAAGATGGTTCACTTGAAAACCCATACAGCGAAATTACATTAGAAGCTGCACAAGTTGAAGATGAAAATCTACAAATGGGTGACTTTGTTGAAGAGCAAATTGAATCAATCAAGTTTGACCGAATCACAACACAAATGGCCAAACAGGTAATCGTACAAAAAGTACGTGAAGCTGAACGCGCATTAGTAGTTGAAGCATATAAAGATCAAGAAGGCGAGTTAGTAACGGGTGTTGTAAAAAAAGCAACGCGTGATGCAATCGTGCTTGATTTAGGTAATAATGCAGAAGCGGTAATTTACCGTGATGACATGTTACCTCGTGAAAACTTCCGTCCAGGCGATCGTATTCGTGGTCTACTTTACGAAGTAAAACCAGAAGCACGCGGCGCACAGTTATTTGTAACGCGCTCTAAGCCTGAAATGCTGATGGAGTTGTTCCGCATTGAGGTGCCAGAAATTGGCGAAGAGATGATTGAATTACGTGCCGCTGCACGTGATCCAGGTTCACGTGCTAAAATCGCTGTAAAATCTAACGACAAACGTATTGATCCAATTGGTGCGTGTGTTGGTATGCGTGGCGCACGTGTACAAGCTGTGTCTACAGAGCTTGGTGGTGAACGTGTTGATATCGTACTATATGACGATAATCCAGCACAGTTTGTTATCAATGCAATGTCACCGGCTGAAGTTGCATCTATCGTAATGGATGAAGATACGCATTCTATGGATATCGCTGTTGAAGCTGATAACCTAGCACAAGCAATTGGTCGTAACGGTCAAAACGTTCGTCTTGCTAGCCAGTTAACTGGTTGGGAATTAAACGTAATGACAGTTGAAGACATGCGTACTAAGAACGAAGCTGAGTCAGACAAGCTAATTAACTTATTTACACAAAACCTTGATATCGATGATGATTTTGCGTCATTGCTTATTAATGAAGGTTTCTCAACACTTGAAGAAGTAGCCTATGTACCAGCTGCTGAGTTTTTAGAAATTGATGGTTTAGATGAAGAAATGGTTGATTTACTTCGTTCGCGTGCAAAAGATGCATTAACAACGAAAGCATTGAAAACAGAAGAAAGCCTTGAAGGTGCAGAGCCTGCTGAAGATTTATTAGCACTTGAAGGGTTAGAACGTCACCTAGCGTTTGTTATGGCAAGCAAAGGGGTTGTTACGTTAGAAGATTTAGCAGAGCAAGGTATTGACGAATTAGTAGATATTACAGAGCTTTCTTCTGAGAAAGCGGGTGAGCTAATTATGGCTGCACGTAATATTTGTTGGTTCGCAGACGAGTAATTTATTAACGGAGGTATTAGAGACTATGGCAGAAGTAAATGTTGAAAAACTAGCCGGGGATATTGGTACAACTGTTGATAAATTACTTCAACAACTATCGCAAGCCGGTATCACTAAGCAAGCAGGTGATAATGTAACTGAAGCTGAAAAAGCAACGTTACTTGATCACTTAAGCAAGCAACATGGCGGCACAGGCTCAGATGGCCCTGCACGTATGACTTTACAACGTAAGAGCAAAAGCACACTGAGTGTAACTGGCTCTACAGGTCAAGCAAAGTCTGTACAGGTTGAGGTTCGCAAAACCCGTACTTACGTGAAGAAAAGCGCTATTGAGCAAGAGCAAGAACAAGCACGTATAGCAGCTGAAGAAGCCGCTCGTCGTGAAGTTGAGCAAAAGGCAGCGCAAGAAGCTGCTGAGCTTAAAGCAAAACAAGATGCAGAGCGTAAAGCCAAAGAAGAGGCTGACCGTAAAGCAAAAGAGGAAGCTAAACGTAAAGCAGATGCTGAACGTGCAGCAAAACAGAAGCAGATGACCCCAGAGCAAAGCGCTAAGTCAGAGAAAGATCGCGTTGAAGCTGAGCGTCTGCAAAAAGAAGCAGAAGAGGCCGCATTGAAGAAAGCTGAAGAAGAAGCGAAACGTCAAGCAGAAGAAGCAAGAAAGCTAGCTGAAGAAAACTCAGCACGCTGGAAGAAAGAAGAAGAAGAACGTAAGAAACGCGAAGAGACAGCGGATCACCATCTTACGACTTCAACTTACGCACGTGAAGCAGAAGATGTTGCCGATGCTCGTGATGAGCAAGGTACACGCCGTGCGAAGAAAAAGAAAAAAGCCCCAGCGAAAGAGAAGTTTTCTCCTTCGAGAGGCAAAAAAGGTAAGCTAAAAGCACCAGCATCATTACAGCACGGTTTCCAAAAACCAACTGTTGATGTTAAAAACGAAGTGCGTATTAGTGAAACAATTACAGTCGCTGAGCTTGCATCACGCATGGCAGTTAAAGGCGCTGAAGTTGTTAAAACAATGATGAAAATGGGTGACATGGTTACTATTAACCAAGTGATTGACCAAGAAGCTGCACAGTTAGTTGCAGAAGAAATGGGTCACAAGGTTATCATTGTTAAAGAAAATGAATTAGAGCAAACAGTACTAAATGACCGCCATGAAGATGGTAAGTCTGAGCCTCGTGCTCCAGTAGTAACTGTAATGGGTCACGTTGACCATGGTAAAACATCAACACTTGATTACATTCGCTCAGCGAAAGTAGCATCAGGTGAAGCGGGTGGTATCACACAGCATATTGGTGCTTATCATGTTGATGTTAATGGCAACATGATCACGTTCTTAGATACTCCAGGTCACGCGGCGTTTACATCAATGCGTGCTCGTGGTGCTAAAGCGACTGATATTGTAATCCTAGTGGTAGCAGCAGATGATGGTGTAATGCCACAGACTAAAGAAGCAGTACAGCATGCGCGTGCAGCTGGCGTTCCTTTAATCATTGCTGTTAACAAAATGGATAAAGAAGGCGTAGACCCAGATCGCGTTAAGAATGAGCTTGCTCAACTAGACGTTATTCCTGAAGAGTGGGGCGGTGATACACAGTACGTGCATATTTCTGCTAAAACTGGTTTAGGTATTGATGAGCTTCTAGAAGCGGTATTAAACCAATCTGAACTACTTGAGCTTACAGCCCCAAGTGTTGGTATGGCGGCTGGTGTTGTTATTGAATCTCGTCTTGATAAAGGCCGTGGTCCAGTTGCATCTGTACTTGTTCAATCAGGTACGCTTAATCAAGGTGACATTGTATTATGTGGTCTTGAGTATGGTCGTGTTCGTGCAATGCGCGATGAGAACGGTAAAGACATTCGCTCTGCAGGTCCTTCTATCCCAGTTGAAATCCTAGGTTTATCAGGCATTCCAGCTGCTGGTGATGAAGCAACTGTTGTTAAAGATGAGCGTAAAGCGCGTGAAGTTGCACTTTACCGTCAAGGTAAATTCCGTGATGTTAAGTTAGCGCGTCAGCAAAAAGCGAAGCTTGAAAACATGTTTACTAACATGACTGAAGGCGATGTGTCTGAAGTTAATGTAGTACTTAAAGCAGACGTTCAGGGTTCTATCGAAGCGATTTCTGATTCATTGACTAGATTGTCAACAGATGAAGTTAAAGTGAAGATTGTTGGTTCTGGTGTTGGTGGTATCACTGAGACAGATGCAACACTTGCTGCAGCATCTAACGCAATCGTGGTTGGCTTTAACGTTCGTGCTGATGCATCTGCTCGTAAAGTGATTGAGACTGAAAACTTAGATTTACGTTATTACAGTGTAATCTACAGCTTGATTGACGAAGTTAAACAAGCCATGTCTGGCATGTTAGCACCTGAGTTCAAGCAAGAGATCATTGGTCTTGCTCAAGTACGTGACGTATTTAAGTCACCAAAAATTGGCGCTATCGCTGGTTGTATGGTTACTGAAGGTACGATTAAGCGTAGCGCGCCAATTCGTGTATTACGTGAAAACGTGGTTATCTACGAAGGTGAGCTTGAGTCACTGCGTCGCTTTAAAGACGATGTTGCTGATGTTCGTAACGGCATGGAATGTGGTATCGGCGTTAAGAACTACAACGACGTTCGCGTTGGTGACCAAATCGAAGTATTCGAGACAGTTGAAGTACAACGTACTCTTTAATTGCTCGTAAGCTAAGATTATAAATGGGGGCTTAGCCCCCATTTGTGTATCCATTATTTAAATAACTTATTTATATTTCTCAATGAGTTATAATTTTAGAGTAAAGTATAATGAGAGAATTTTCTCGTACTGATCGTGTTGCTCAGCAAATTCAAAAAGAAATTGCTGTTATATTGCAACGTGAAATAAAAGATCCACGCTTAGGCATGGTGACAGTGTCGGCTGTAGAAGTATCACGCGACTTGTCTTACGCTAAAGTATTCATTACTGTTTTTAATATAGAAGATGAAAATGCAGCGAAGCAAAGTGCTAACGTATTAAACGAAGCAACAGGATACATCCGCTCATTATTGGGTAAACGTATTCGCGCCCGTATTATGCCGGAGCTGAAGTTTGTAGTTGATAACTCACTGATGGAAGGCATGCGCATTTCTAACTTAGTGGATTCAATCATTCGTGAAGACAATGCTAAGCATGTAGATGACGAAGCTGATAGCGTTGATGACGTTAATCAAGTAGATGACGAAACAGATAGCGAAGAAGGCACAAATACAGATGGCAAAGCGCAGTAAAGGCCGTCCTGTTGACGGTATTTTGTTGTTAAACAAACCACACGGTATTTCATCAAATAAAGCATTACAGCAAGCTAAGGGTGCTTATTTTGCACAAAAAGCGGGGCACACAGGTGCTCTTGACCCGCTTGCAACGGGTATGCTGCCGATCTGCTTTGGTGAGGCTACCAAGTTCACGCAGTTTTTACTTGATACTGACAAAACCTATGTTGTGCGCGCCAAATTAGGCGAGCGTACTACAACGTCTGATTCTGATGGTGAAATTGTCAGTACCAAAGATGTCAATGTGACGCGTGAGCAACTGATAAAAGAAATTGCCGCATTTGTTGGCGAGTCTGATCAATACCCGTCAATGTACTCAGCACTTAAGTATCAAGGGCGACCTTTATATAAGTATGCGCGCGAAGGGATTGAAGTACCTCGTAAATGCAGAAAAATAAATGTGTTTAGCTTAACGTTCGATGAATTTGATGAACAGCGCAATGAAATTCAAATGACGGCCCACGTCTCAAAAGGGACGTATATTCGTACCATCGTAGACGATCTAGGTGAAAATTTAGGCTGTGGCGCACATGTTATTATGCTACACAGAACCGCTGTTGGTCAGTACCCGGCAGATAAAATGGTCTCCTTGGATGAAGTTGAAGCGCTACTTGCAAAAGCGAAAAGTGAAGAAATTGTTCTTTCAACTTATTTAGATGCGTTGCTATTACCAATTGATACTGCGTTAGTTGATTTACCGGTTGTTGAAATAACGAAAGCGCAAGGCTCTGTGTTTAGTCACGGGCAGGCGGTCGAATTACCAATAGCGTTACCTGATGGTTCAATTAAGGTATTGGCTGATGGTGTTTTCATCGGTACAGGCGAAGCGAATGCTAATGGTCACTTAAAAGTGAAGCGTGGACTTGCCAGTCAGCAAGATGATTACGTAAAACCTGAATAGCTAAAGTTGTTATTTAAAGCTGGCTATTAGCCATAGGTGGGGATAATTAACTTGTAGTTATCCCCATACTTGGTAGAATACGCCCGCTTAATCGTTTTGGCTGAATTAGTGATCGGCTAAGACACCTTTTAAATTTTATTTTTGGAGTTATTATGTCACTAAGTAATCAAGAAAAGATCGATATCATTGCAAAATTCGCACGCGCTGAAGGCGACACTGGTTCACCTGAAGTACAAGTTGCACTTTTAACTTTTGATATCAACAAGCTTCAAGGTCACTTTGCTGATCACAAGCATGACTTCCACTCACGTCGTGGTCTGCTTCGTAAAGTAAGCACTCGCCGTAAACTGCTTGATTACCTTAAAGGTAAAGACATTGCACGTTATACTGCGTTAATCCAAGAACTTGGCCTACGTCGCTAAGAACTAGATTACATAGAAAGGAGCTTTTTAGCTCCTTTTTTTGTGCCTAAAATTTGTCAAATATTTTGCTGCTTTTATCCTAAAACGCTTGAAAAGTAAGTTGAAATCCCCATCATAACTTCTGGACTATGCGTGTAAGTAAAGTGACATCAAGAGTCTGTATTATCTAGTCGCTAGACTCGCATTTTTATGTGGCTTTGGTATATACTACGCGCGTAGATAAAAAGGTTTGTCTACGCTTATTCGCATCATTGCCAATTGTAGTACTTAATTGATTTCCAACTGAATACAATTATGTACTGTAATTGGTACTTTGATGACAACTTATTAGAACACATTTAAGGAACATTTTAAGTGCAAGCAATTATTAAAGAATTCCAACTAGGTCAGCACACAGTGACCATCGAAACAGGTGCTATCGCACGTCAAGCTGACGGCGCAGTACTAGCAAGCATTGGTGATACATCAGTTTTAGTAACTGTTGTTGGTAAGCGTGAAGCGCAACCTGGCCAAGACTTTTTCCCGCTAACAGTTAACTACCAAGAGCGTATGTACGCTGCTGGTCGTATCCCTGGTGGTTTCTTAAAGCGTGAAGGTCGTCCTAACGACGGTGAAACACTTATTGCACGTCTTATTGACCGTCCAATTCGTCCACTTTTCCCAAGCGGTTTCGTAAACGAAGTACAAGTTATTGCTACTGTTGTTTCTGTTAACCCTGAAATCCAACCTGATATGGTTGCGATGATTGGTACTTCAGCGGCGTTAGCTATTTCAGGTATCCCATTCAGTGGTCCAATTGGTGCTGCTCGCGTTGGTTATATCAACGGTGAATATGTACTTAACCCTACATTAAAAGAGCTTGAAGAAAGCCAACTTGATTTAGTGGTAGCAGGTACTGATAAAGCGGTACTTATGGTTGAGTCAGAAGCTAACGTACTTGCAGAAGACGTAATGCTTGGTGCTGTTGTATATGGTCATGAGCAATCTCAAGCGATCATTACTGCAATTGAAGAGTTTAAAGCACAAGCAGGTAAGCCTACATGGGATTGGACTGCACCTGCGAAAAACGTAGCGCTTGAAGATAAAGTAGCCGCTATTGCAGCTGAGAAAGTAGGCGAAGCTTACCGCATCACTGATAAAGTTGCTCGTAAAGAAGCACTTGGCGTAGCTAAAGATGAAGTTGTTGCAGTATTAACAGCTGAACTTGCTGAAGGCGAGTCTCTAGACAAGCAAGAAGTTGGTAAAGTATTCGGTTCATTAGAGAAGAAAATCGTTCGTGGCCGTATCGCTTCTGGCGAGAAACGTATTGATGGTCGTGAACCAGATATGATCCGTGCACTAGACGTAATGACTGGCGTATTGCCACGTACTCACGGCTCTGCAATCTTTACGCGCGGTGAAACTCAAGCACTTGTTACAGCTACACTTGGTACAGAGCGTGATTCACAGTTAATCGACGATTTAACTGGCACGCACAAAAACCACTTTATGCTTAACTACAACTTCCCTCCGTTCTGCGTAGGTGAAACTGGTTTTGTTGGTTCTCCTAAGCGTCGCGAAATCGGCCATGGTAACCTAGCTAAGCGTGGTATTGCAGCTGTAATGCCAACATTGACTGAGTTCCCTTACTCAATCCGTGTTGTATCTGAGATCACTGAATCAAATGGTTCATCTTCAATGGCCTCTGTATGTGGTACTTCACTTGCACTTATGAATGCAGGTGTACCAATCAAAGCTTCTGTTGCGGGTATCGCGATGGGCCTAGTTAAAGAAGATGAGAAGTTCGTTGTTCTTTCTGACATCTTAGGTGATGAAGATCACTTAGGTGACATGGACTTTAAAGTGGCGGGTACTGCTGCAGGTATCACTGCACTACAGATGGATATCAAAATTGAAGGTATCACACAAGAAATCATGCAAATTGCGCTTAAACAAGCAAAAGCTGCACGTTTACACATTCTAGGTGTGATGGACGAAGCAATCTCTGCACCGTCTGAAGAACTTTCAATGTTTGCTCCACGTATCTACACAATGAAGATACCACAGAAGAAAATTGCTGAAGTTATCGGTAAAGGCGGCGCAACTATTCGTCAACTTACTGAAGAAACAGGTACTACGATTGAAATCGGTGATGATGGCACAATCAAAATTGCAGCAACTGACGGCGAAAGCGCAGCAAATGCAATTAGCCGCATTGAGCAATTAACAGCTGAGCTTGAAGTAGGTACTATCTACGAAGGTAAAGTTGTACGTATCGTTGATTTCGGTGCGTTCGTAAACATTCTTCCTGGTAAAGATGGTCTAGTACATATTTCTCAAATTAGTACTGAGCGCGTAAATAACGTTGCTGATCACCTTTCTGAGGGTCAAGAAGTTAAAGTTAAAGTACTAGAAGTAGATCGCCAAGGTCGCGTACGTCTAAGTATCAAAGAAGCAATGGAATCAGCAGCACCTGCAGCTGACGCACCTACTGACGCTTAATTGTTGATATTTAATCCAGATATTCTCTGGATAGCATAAAAAAGGGGCTGTATAGCCTCTTTTTTTATGCTTTAATGAAACCTCTTTGGATAGCACTTGTCTTATCTGTTTGCTACTTATCTAGGTATTAAGGATTTTAATGATACTTAAACACATCGCTTTAGCATCGTTTGCTGTTTTGTCTTTAAGCGCTTGTCAGTCAACGTCTCAAGCTGAACCAACGCCAATTGTAAACGTCCCTTTTACAGCTCCTTTAGCGTCTGATTTTCGTAGTGAAATAGCGATAGCGCGTTACTCAGAGCTATTAAATCGTACTGATTTAGAGCCAGAACAACAAGCTAAGTTATATTACGACCGTGGAGTATTATTCGATAGCTTAGGGATGCCGACGCTGGCACGTATTGATTTTAATCGCGCTGTACAATTAAAGCCCAACTTGGCTGAGGTGTATAACTTTTTAGGTATTCACCACACCTTGATGCAGCAATATGAAAAAGCTTACGAACTTTTTGATTCTGCACTAGAGCTCAATGAACAGCATGAATATGCATATTTGAATCGTGGTATTGCGCTCTATTATGGAAACAGACCTGTATTAGCATCGGCTGATCTGTCTGAGTTTTTAGCCCGTGCACCAAGTGACCCATATCGTGTTTTATGGCTTTATCTTGCGCAAGCTGATGATGAACCAATAAAAGCTCTTGCAAATCTAAAAGCAAATGCACAAGGACTAGACGATAGCCAGTGGGCTTATGGGCTAATTTCATTGTATTTAGGTGATATGAGCGAACATTCTTTTTTGGCAACCATCAGCGAAGGTGTAAAGTCAGAGCAAGAATATGCTCAACGTTTATGTGAGGCTTATTTTTATCTTGCAAAAATGTATCAAGCAGAAGGGCTTAATTATCAAGCAGCAGACTTTTTTAGGTTAACACTTGCAACTAATGTCCATGAATTTGTTGAATATAAATATGCACGTTTAGAGCTTGAGTTAATGGCTGGTGATAACGCTAGTTAAATGGCTAATCAGCGTTGTTGTTATACTGAGCTTTGGAGGGTTACCTAGCTCGGTGAATCAGCATCACGCTCTTGCTTTTTGGCATGTAAAACATACCCCGACTTCGATTTTTATAAACTATTACCGCTTTGCTGATGATTTTAAATCCCTGTTGAGTTCTTTGCCCGATCCTACATTATATTTATTAGCTTTGAGCGGTGAAGCTGATGCACAGTTTGTTTGGGCATTACGCTTATTAAAAAATGGTAAGGGGCAATCTGCCTTACCTTTTTGGCGAGCGAGCGCTGCCCAACAAAATGCTGATAAACGCCGTAAACTCAGTGCGTTATTGCTGAAATTAGAGCGTTGGGACGATTTAACCGCATTATCACAGCTGCAGTTGTTGCCTGAAAGCGATGCAGCAGAGCAATTAAAATTACAATATAGTGCGGCGCCAGCGAGTATTGATCAACGCTTTGCAAGCCATGAGGGTTTTTTATTATCTTTTGCACAGCAACAAGCACAATCGCATTGTGAGTTTAATGTGCTGATGATGACAGATCATCGCCAAGGCTTAGCACAACTCAATATATTTAAAACCCGCTATCAAATAGAACCTCAACCAAGAGCAGGAAGCTTTTGTTTTAGTAAACCCATTTACTTAGGGGACTCAATAAACTGTCAACAACATCCAGAGCATGCAGCACGATGCGATTGGCGGCCGCTTGTTAACAATAAAGTATGGCCAACTGGATTTGACTTTATTGTGATGATGACACGCAGTGGTTTAGGTAACGTCAGTGGTGGAATCATGCACCTAAATTCAGCGAGTCACTACGGATTATTTTTACATGAGCTCATGCATTTCAGTGGTTTTGAAGATGAGTACGTTTTACCAGCAACTAAGCAAGCATGGTTATGCCAGCAAAAAGGCTTTGTAGCGCCAAACTTATTTATTGCAAATGGAGTGGCGCCGCCTATTGGTTGGCAACAAAGTGATAGTTGTCAGACAGCAATAAAAGCGTATAAACCCAGCGAAAATTGGTCAATAATGCAATATCAACAGATCCCACTCTCGCAACAATATCAGCAATTATGGTTAAAGCAAATAGCAAACCCAGCAGAGCAACCGATACGTTTTGGTGATTATTTCACGCAGCTTGAAGAGAAAATTTCTTTTTAGATAAAATGATAAATAAAACGAATAGGCATAAAAGTTGTAAATAATATAAAATCGACGTTAAATTTGTTCAAAATAACGGCGGGTAGGTGCCCTCACTATAGACAAAATGATCCCTGATCAGTATAACTATACCCACTATAATTGTTTTAATAAGCAAAAATAAATAACCATTCACAATGACCAGTACACAACTAAAATTAACTAGCGACGTATTGATATTCTTATGACTTTAAAAGGTTTCTCACTATGACTTTGCTCTGGATACCCTTGCTATCCTTAATTGGCAGTGTTATTTCTTCATGCACCGGCAAATTGACTCGTAACCAATCTACGAGCCTTACTATGATGGCGCCACTGTGCGCTTTAGCAATTGCGATTTATCATACGCCCGCCGTTTTGGCTGGTGAGACGATTCGCTTTACCGCGCAGTGGATCCCCGCTCTTGGCATGGAAATAGCCTTTCGTTTAGATGGTTTAAGCTTACTGTTCATTTTTATGATTCTAGGTATTGGCTTACTCGTTATTTTTTATACCCGTTATTACTTAAGTAGTAATGATTCAATGCCTAAGCTATACAGCTATTTAATGCTGTTTATGACGGCAATGCTGGGTATTGTTATGTCAAATAACGTCATCCAGCTCTGGTTATTTTGGGAATTGACCAGTATCAGCTCATTTTTATTAATTAGTTACTGGTGGCATAAATCTGAAGCGCGAAAAGGTGCTCGTATGGCACTGGCCGTTACAGGTGCAGGTGGCTTAGCGTTACTTGGTGGCTTGTTATTGCTAGGTGATATAGTTGGTAGCTATAATTTAGATGTTATTTTAGCTAGCAAAGCGTTGATCCAATCGCATGATTTATATGAGCTTGCATTAGTACTTGTATTGTTGGGCGCCTTCACTAAATCTGCACAGTTTCCGTTTCATTTTTGGCTGCCACATGCAATGGCTGCGCCGACGCCAGTTAGTGCATATTTACATTCGGCAACAATGGTTAAGGCCGGTATCTTTTTATTAGCACGATTTTACCCTGCACTGGCGGGCACTGATACCTGGTTTATCTTGGTCGCCATGACTGGCTTAGCAACGTTATTAGTCGGTGCTTATATCGCTTTATTTAAGCATGACTTAAAAGGGCTATTGGCGTACTCAACGATTAGTCACTTAGGTTTAATAACACTGTTACTTGGTTTGGATACTGAGCTTGCCACTGTCGCGGCGATATTTCATATCATTAACCATGCGACCTTTAAAGCGTCATTATTTATGGCCACGGGTATTATCGATCACGAAACTGGCACGCGTGATATGCGCAGGCTCAACGGAATGTGGCGTTTTATGCCTTATACCGCCACTCTTGCGATGGTTGCAGCCGCTGCAATGGCAGGAGTACCGTTATTAAATGGTTTCTTGTCAAAAGAAATGTTTTTTGCAGAAACGCTACACCAACAGATATTAGGCTCAATGTCGTGGCTTATCCCTGTGTTAGCAACGCTAGCGGCTGCTTTCTCTGTGGCTTATTCTGCACGCTTTATTCACGATGTGTTTTTTAATGGTGACCCAATTAATTTACCTAAAACACCGCACGAACCACCGCGTTATATGCGTGTACCAATCGAAATTCTGGTTGTGTTGTGTTTATTGGTCGGTATGTTTCCACACTTTGTGGTTGACGGTATTTTATCAGCGGCGTCATTAGCGGTGCTTGGAGAGGCTACACCAGAGTTTAAATTATCAATTTGGCATGGCTTTAATTTACCATTACTTATGAGCGCGATGGCTGTAGTGGGTGGCGTGTTTATTTATATTCAGCGTAAACATTTGTTTAAATTCCAGGCGTCATTGCCGCCATTAAATGCCAAGAAAACTTTTGAACGTTTTGTTTATAACATTATTAAATGGAGTCGAGATAAAGTACGCAGTGTAGAGAATGGCTCATTACAACGCTACATTGTTGTAATGTTAGGCGTGGTGTTATTGTGCGCGGGTTGGCCATTATTCGAAATGGAAGCACTGGCAGGCACAGCGCCGCGTACTCCGATCGATTTTCATAATGCAATTGGCGCTGGGCTGTTGATTATAGGTGCAATTAGCACCGTAATTTGGCATCGCTCACGCGTGGTATCTTTATTAATGTTGTCAATTGTTGGGTTGATGGTGTCAGTGGCGTTTACACGTTTCTCAGCACCTGATTTAGCACTAACACAGCTAACAGTCGAAGTAGTTACGGTGATTCTGCTGATGCTAGCATTGTTCTTTTTACCACAGCGTACACCAAAAGAATCAAGCTCATTACGTGTAATACGTGATTTAAGTATTGCTTCTGCAATGGGAGTTGTTGTAGCGAGTATTTGTTATGCGTTATTAACAAGGCCGCTTGAGTCAATATCAGACTTTTTTATTGCTAATGCTAAAACTGGCGGTGGTGGTACAAACGTAGTGAACGTAATTCTTGTCGATTTTAGGGGGTTTGATACGCTCGGTGAAATCACGGTATTAGGTATTGCTGCATTAGGTATTTATAAAGTACTTACTAACTTACCTTTATTTATGCCAGCAAGTGATAGCGAAGGTCGCCCATGGGCACGTGAGCGCCACCCACTATTATTAGCAAGTATTTCACAAAGCTTATTACCATTAGCCCTATTAGTGTCAGCATATATCTTTTTACGTGGTCATAACTTACCTGGTGGTGGATTTATCGCAGGCTTGGTAACCGCTATTGCATTTATTTTGCAATATATGGCTCACGGCTCTATTTGGATCACTGAACGCTTTGATGTTAATTACCGTAAAATTATCGCCTCAGGTATTGCTATCGCAATGTTTACTGGATTGGGTAGTTGGGCATTTGATAGGCCTTTTCTAACAACATGGTTTGATTATTTTGACTTCCCATTTGTGGGCAAAACAGAATTGGCAAGTGCCATTATATTTGATTTAGGTGTGTATTTGACGGTTGTGGGCGCGACATTAATGATTCTCGCCAGTTTAGGTAAATTAACAGCCGATACTCCAAAAAATGAGGTAAATATTTAATGGAATTGTTATACGCATCATGCGTTGGTGTATTAGTCGCTTGTGGGGTCTATTTGATCCTACGAGCACGGACTTTTCCGGTTGTATTAGGGCTTACAATGCTTTCATATGCAGTGAACTTGTTTTTATTCTCGTCAGGGCGTTTAACTATTAATAAAGCAGTAGTATTAGGTACCGGTGCTGATTATGCAGATCCGCTGCCACAAGCTCTGGTATTAACAGCAATAGTAATAGGTTTTGCAATGACCGCATTTGTTGTGATACTTGCAATTCGTGGCCGTGCAGATTTAGGCAATGATCATGTTGATGGTCACTTAGGAAAAATTGAACATAAGGAGCACAAATGATTCAGCACATTGCTTCTTGGCCCATTTTATTACCTATGTTGGCTGGGGTTATTTTACTGCTACCACCGTGTGGAAAAAGTATTCCAATTCGTCGTGTAGCTTCTGTATTTATGGCTTTTCTAAGTACGTTAGTGAGTGCGTTCTTATTATGGGAAGTGTTGCATTCAGGCATCATTGTTTATGCCATTGGTGATTGGCAAGCGCCATTTGGTATTGTACTTGTTGCTGATTTAGTCTCTGTGTTATTAGTGTGTCTTACTTCACTCTTAGGCTTGGTTGTTACTTTATATAGCTGTGTAGGTGATGACGAGAAAGGAGGCTTTTTTCACCCATTAGTACATTTCCTTGTACTGGGTGTTAATGGCGCTTTCTTAACAGGTGACTTATTTAATCTATTTGTATTTTTTGAAGTACTATTAATTGCCTCATATTCATTATTGATGCATGACGGTGATAAACATAAGACCCGTTCAGCCATTCAGTACGTTAGCTTAAATCTAATTGGCTCTAGTGTTTTTTTGATTGCACTTGGTATTTTATACGGTGTACTGGGAACATTAAATATTGCCGATATGGCGCAAAAAATGTCTCAGTTGCAAGGTGATGATGTCTACCTAGCCAAGATAGGTGGCTTATTACTACTTGTTGTTTTTGCACTCAAAGGCGCGTTATTGCCATTGCATTTATGGTTACCTAATACTTACGCTAGTGCAATGCCCGTAGTGGCTGCGTTATTTGCGATAATGACGAAAGTAGGCGTGTATACAATGTTACGCGTATATACGGTTATTTTTGGCGATGAAGCAGGGCAACTTGCCCACATGGCACAACCTTGGTTGTGGGGATTAGCTGTGGCAACAATTATTGCGGGTGCAATCGGTGTTATTGCAGCTCAAGATTTGCGTAAACTCACCGCTAACTTGGTGATCGTATCGGTTGGTACGTTGGTGGCTTTAGTGGCAATTCAAAATATTAATGCTACTGCTGCATTATTGTATTACCTAGTACATTCAACGTTAGTGTGTGCGGCATTATTTTTAATCGCTGATTTAATTTCTCATCAACGCGGAAAAGTCGCAGATCGTTTTGCAGCAGGGCGAGCGGTAGGACAACCTCTATTGCTAGGTGCTTGTTTTATTATTGCCGCTTTGAGTGTGATCGGCATGCCGCCACTTTCAGGGTTTGTAGGTAAAGTGTGGATTTTAAAAACAGCATTAGATAGTGAAAAAGCACTGTTGTTTTGGCCTGTTTACTTAATTGCCAGTTTTGCGCTGTTGGTGGCATTATCACGTGCTGGGACTAGTCTGTTTTGGGAACGTAAACACCAAGATAGTGAGTTAACTGAAGGCGTAAAAGCCCAGCCACTACAAATCATTGCGGTAATCGGTTTATTAATATGTTCGCCTTTATTAGTTATATTTGGTGGTCCAGTGAGTGAATATATGATCGCTGCTGCTACGCAGCTACATGATATTACCGGTGGTATTAACACTGTACTTGGGGGAGGTTCATAATGCGTTTAGAATCACGTTTTAGTTGGTTGCCAACGCCTTTTCGTAGTGGTCTATTGTTTGTGGTATGGCTGTTACTTAATAATAGTGTATCTGCTGGGCACTTAGTATTGGCTACGGTTTTTGCTATTTTAATTCCATTGGCGACATTTCCATTTCGTGTCCCACAGCCACTGATCATTAAGCCAGGGTTAGCCCTAAAGCAGCTAATTATTGTGTTATATGACATTATTACTGCTAATCTACAGGTGGCATTACTGATACTAGGGCCGACTAAAAAATTACGTCCTGCGTTTGTTAAAGTTCCTTTAGATTTAAGCCACTCAATGCCTATTACTATTTTGGCAAGCACTGTATCGCTAACCCCGGGAACAGTAAGTGCGGAAGTGTATCCAATTCCAGAATCACTGCCAAAAGGTGAGAAGCCAAAGCAACGTTATTTACTAATACATGTATTAGATTTGAATGACGAACAAGAGCTTATCAATACAATTAAAAAACGTTATGAAGCGCCACTGAAGGAGATATTTCAATGTTAGAAACGGTGTTCTTAATCGTCTTTGCAATGATTGGCCTATCGCTATTACTCAATTTATGGCGTTTGGTTGTTGGTCCGTCAGTACCAGATAGAATTTTAGCGCTTGATACTATGTATATAAATACCATAGCACTGATCATTTTATATGGTATGAGCATGGGTACTGGGCTTTACTTTGAAGCAGCGCTATTGATAGCAATGCTCGGCTTTGTAAGCACCGTAGCGGTATGTAAATATTTGTTACGTGGCGACATCATCGAATAAGGAAAACGTATGTACAGTGAATGGGTAGTGTCTATTTTATTACTTATTGGTGGCGCATTTATTTTAATAGGCTCAATTGGCCTTATTAAAATGCCTGATTTTTTTATGCGTCTACATGGCCCAACAAAAGCGACCACACTCGGTATGGCTGGAGTACTCATTGGAGCTATGGTGTTTTTTAGCAACACTCAAGATGGTATAAGTGTTAAAGAACTGTTGATCACGATATTTTTATTGATCACAGCGCCTATCAGTGGGTATATGCTTATAAAATCCGCGATACATCATAAGCTTAAAGCTAAAGAAGGGACTAAGGGATTAGACAACATTGAAGACGATTAATTACTTATACTAATTGTTATAATAAAAAGCCCGCAAGGTTTAACTTAGCGGGCTTTTTATTGGCTGTTTTTATTTGTACACTCAATAACATGATTTATTACCAACGCTTATAAATGATTAAAGATAAAAAACGCATTATCGCGTATTTACTGATATTAGCTCCTTTAATTGATAGTTTACTTATACCTACCGCCTTTGGCCTGCAATGGCATAGCGCAAAAAGTATGTATTTATTTAGTGCGTATTTAATACCTATCAAGTTAGCCCTTGTGATTATGGGCGGCTTTTTTCTTATACATCATACCCGCTGTCAAATTTATATAGATGCGCCGCGTTCGTGGTTTTTAAAAGTAGTTGATGTCGGTATATTTATTTTGGCAGGTATTCAGTTTATTTTATTTACTGTGATTAGTGTATTGTATGTAGTAGTAGGAACTCAGGCCGACGACTATAAACAACAAGGAAACATTAGTGTTTATACGTCCGATGTAGGCGCGTTTGGCAAAGCGACTCATTACTTTTCATATCAATGTACCGATTCAACCGGTTTTTATACACTTCAACCTATCGTGACGCTCGACTGGCTTGGCACTTTTACATTTAAAGAAAAAGCAAATACGTTGATCATCACGTATAACGGCCAAAGTGATAAAGGTGAGAAAATTAAACAAATTGATCTGAGTGGGTTTGGTTGTATACCCAAACCACCTCAATATACAAGTTTCAGTTGGAATTAAAAGCGATTTAGGCAAGGCATTGATTGCAAGTAATAGTGGTTCTATTGTTAAAATCATTAACGCCGTATAAATCGCTTTTAAACCAACCCTTTGGGCGTTTCACAGGCACTGACTCTCATCGTTGTTACTTCTTAAAATGGACTACCATTCTCGCAAAGTAACGCCTTGATATTAAGTCCCTGTGAAACGCTGAATTCTGCATCTTGAGGTGGTTTGGGTATAATGCGCAAGCTTTAAGCGAATGATTGTATTTTTAGATACTAAAGGAAGCTTTCTACATGGCTAAAAAAGAGTTGATTAATCAACATGGACAAGCCCACTTTGGTATTTTTCCAGATGGAGTGGATAATATCAATTATATGGATTTTGACCTTCGTAGCGCAATGGGTAAACCCAGTAATACACTTTTTAAAAAGTTAAGATTTAATCAATTTCAGTTTATTAGTTTTACCAGTGGTCAGTTAATTATTGGTTTAGCAATTGTTGACTTAAAAATAGCCAGCAATTGCTTTGTATACATATATGACCCAAACACCCAAGAGTTTGATGAATATAGCTTTATAAACCTATTCTCTTTAAATACGTGTATAGATCCGACACCAAATACAGGGCAAGCTACCTTTCAAAAAGGGCGTAACAGCGTAGTGATTCAGACAACGAATGATCCGCGCATACGCAATGTGAAAGTTGATTTAAAATCAGGGCTTAAAATTAATGCCAACATAGATGAGTCAGCTAATTACAATTCGCTTGCCGTATGTGTTCGCGCGGGTTTTACAGGGTTTCATTTTACTCAGAAAAGCGCAGCGCTTCCATGTGATGGAACCGTGAAGTGGCGTGGTCGTTTATTTGATCTTCAAACGCATAACTCACTCGCAAGTGTAGATTGGAGCGCAGGTTACATGCGCCGAGAAACATTTTGGAACTGGGGGAGTTTAGCCTGCATATTAACCGATGGCCGCCGTTTAGGTTTAAATTTAAGTGCAGGGGTTATTGAAACAGGTTTTACCGAAAACGCCTTGTGGCTCGATGGCACGCTTTATAAAATTGATATGGTCGATTTTCAATTTGAGCGTTATGGTAATGCTAAAGCAACGAGTAAATGGCGGCTACGCTCAAACGACGGTATTATAAATCTAACCTTTGAACCCGCTGGTAAACGCCAAGATAAAACCAACTTACTCATCATCGCCAGCAACTTTACTCAACACTTCGGCCGTTACTATGGTGAAATAATCCTCCCAGACGAAGTTATCACACTCAATGGCGAATGGGGCTTTACCGAAGATCACTATGCGAAGTGGTAGAGAGGAGCTTTAAGTTTTAAGCGGTAAGTTATAAGTGGTGTTAATTTTGAAAAGAGTGATTAGTAGCGAATATAAATAAAGCCCTAAACAGCAATACTTAGGGCTTTTTAATACAAATAAAGTTCAGTTGATATTCTAAACTTAAGATAATCTGTGAGCGGGTGTTACTTCATACCAACTTACGATTAACTCAAATCAGCTGATCGCTGACGGCTGAAAGCTTACAGCTATGATTTATTCGTCTATCGAACGAAGCAGGGCGTTGATACCTACTTTTTCACGGGTTTGTTGATCTACTTTTTTCACGATGATTGCAGCGTACAAGCTGTGACTACCATCTTTTGATGGTAATGCACCTGGTACAACAACTGCGCCTGCTGGAACACGGCCATAGTGGATTTCGCCAGTTTCGCGGTCGTAAATACGCGTGCTTTGGCTGATGTAAACGCCCATTGAGATAACAGCGCCTTCTTCAACAACAACGCCTTCTACGATTTCAGAACGTGCACCAATAAAGCAGTTGTCTTCAATGATGGTCGGGTTAGCTTGTAACGGCTCTAAAACGCCGCCTATACCAACACCACCAGATAAGTGTACGTTCTTACCAATTTGTGCACACGAGCCTACAGTAGCCCATGTATCAACCATGGTGCCGTCATCAACGTATGCGCCAATGTTTACGTATGATGGCATAAGCACTACATTTTTACCTACAAAACTACCTTTACGCGCGACTGCATTTGGTACTACGCGCATGCCACCTTGTTGAAACTGCTCTGGCGTGTAGTCACTAAATTTAAGCGGTACTTTGTCGTAAAACTGGTTTACGCCGTCATGCATTGGTTGGTTATCGCGAATACGGAACGACAGTAACACGGCTTTTTTCAACCATTGGTGGACAACCCACTCACCACTGATTTTTTCAGCAACGCGTGCAGCGCCGCTATCAAGCAGCTCAAGTGCATCAATAATGGCTTGTTTAACTTCATTTGATACTGTGCTTGGGCTGATGTTATCGCGGTTATCCCAGGCGTTTTCAATCATGGTTTTTAAATCTGACATAAGGTCCTCTTATTCTGTTTCTGCGTTGAGTTTTTTACGCAATGCTTGATGAATTTTTGCTTGTTCTTCGTCCGTAAGGGCTTGGTATTCGTTGTTTGATACTACGAAGAAATCTTCTGCACGCTCACCCACAGTGGTGATCCGTGCGGCGTGTATGTGTAATAAATGTGCTTGAAATACTTCAGCAATTTTGGTCAATAAACCAGGTATATCTACGGCTTGAATTTCAATTAAACTGCGATCTTTACGCGGATGAGGACGTAAAATTATCTTTGGTTTAATATTAAAATCTTTAAAGCGTTGCGAGCGATTCTTTTTAAAACGAATTTTCTTTCTTGGATCAGCAAGTGCCAAATCTAGACCGCGTTTAATTGATTGCGCACGGCCGCTGGCAATGGGCTCACCGCTTACTTCAAGTACTACAAAGCTAAACAAGACATAACCATCGCGGGTGGTAAGTACTTGTGCATGTTGGATCTGTGCCTTTTTTGAGCCAATCACACTCACTAAACGGGCAAATAAACCACCCGAGTAGGGGCTGTAAACAAATACTTGTGTGCCACCATGCATGGCTTCATTAGATACCACAACACTGGGTTGGCTTAAATCAGCTTTTAACAAATGCTCACTGTGCCATGAGATTTGTTGCTCACTGAATGCGGTAAAGTAGTTTGCTTTAAAGCGGGCCCAAATTAAATCTATTTGTTCTTCGCCAAAGCCATGATTAAGTAGGCGTTGTTTTGCTTGATGCTTTTTATCGCGAATTTGGTCGCGCTGATCCATTGGGTTTTCAAGCCCTAATCGCAATGCGCGTTGCGTGTGTAAGTAAAGCTCACGTAGTAGCGTATTTTTCCAGTCATTCCATAAGTTGTCATTGGTCGCGCGAATATCAGCCACGGTTAGGCAATAAAGGTAATCAAGTTGACGTTCGTTTTTTATCCGTGTGGCAAATTCTTTTATCACATCAGGATCATTTATATCTTTACGTTGCGCAGTAACTGACATAAGTAAGTGGTTACTTACTAGCCATGCTATTAACTTACCATCTGAGTTTGTGAAGTTATGCAACTTAGCAAAAGCAATGGCATCAACAGCGCCAAGTTCAGAATGATCGCCACCGCGACCTTTGGCAATGTCATGAAAAATCCCTGCGAGATATAACAGCTCGGGTTTATCCATACGTGTGACAATTTCACAACAAATTGGAAATTTGTTGGCACTTGATTTATCAAAATACTGATAAATATTATTGATAAGTTTATGCGTGTGTTCGTCTACGGTATAAGCGTGGAATAAATCAAACTGCATTTGTCCAAATATGTTACGCCACTGCGGGAGATAAGCCGCTAACATGCCATGTTTGTGCATTAACGTAAAAGCACGACCCATGCCATTGGGATGTTTAACAAGGCGCAGAAAGGCTTCTCTACAGGCCGCGTAATCTTGTAAGTCACCTAATAGACGACGACGCACTTGGCGAATTGTTCTTATGGTACTTGGATAAATGTGCGTCATTGTTGGGTTATCGGCAATATGCTCAAATAAGACGAAGAGCTGATCGCGGCGAAAAAATACTGATGGGTTTTTAACTCTTATTTGATGACCAATGCGCTCAAAGTTGCGGTCAAGTTCAATAACCGGTTGCTCGCTTGATTCCGGTAAAATGCTTTGCTCAAAGTACGACAATAGCATTTGATTTAACTCACGAACACGGCTCATTATTCTAAATAAGCGCTTCATCATTCGCTCAACAGACGCTTTGCCATCACTACCAAAACCGAGTAAATCAGCAGCCAGTGGTTGGTGGTCAAATAATAAGCGGTTTTCTGATCGCCCTGCAGCTAAATGCAGTGCAAAACGAATATTCCATAAGTTTTCTAAGCACTCAAGTAGCTCTTGGTATTCTTCGTGAGTCAGGTAACCGTGACTAATAAGCTCTTGTAAGGTTTCAGCCCTAAAGTGCTTTTTTGCAACCCAAATGATAGTTTGTAAATCACGTAAACCACCGGGGTTTTCTTTAATGTTTGGCTCTAGGTTATACGCTGTGCCATGGCATTTTTTATGGCGTAGTTGTTGTTCTTGTACTTTAGCCAAAAAGAATTCATCAGAGTGCCAAACAGGGGTGTCGAGGATATGATTTTTAAGTTTTTCATACTCTATATGATTGCCAAACAATAGCCGGCTTTCAAGCAAGCTTGTGGCAAACGTAACATCTTCACGTTTTTGTTCAATAGCTTGTTCTATGGTACGTACACTGTGGCCAATTTCTAAATTAAGGTCCCACAGCATAGTGACAAACTGACCAATTTTTTCACAAATTGCTTCACTAGGTTGTTGTGTAACAAGTAATAAAAAGTCGATATCAGAATAGGGGTGTAATTCACCGCGGCCATACCCACCAACGGCAATCAGGGCTAAATCTGGCTCATGGGCTAAATCATAAACATGAAAAAGCTTTATTAGTAACCGATCGATAAACTCAGCCCGGGCATTAATTAAATTACCGACTGGTTGTTTTGAAAACTCGTTTTGTAACCATTTATAAAAATAATTAGAGCAGTCTTTGTAATCGGTGAGCAACTCAGCATCGCTGAGTAGCTTTTTAACTTTATTAGGTAATGCCACGTGGGCTGGCTCCTTAGAATACTAATTCGTCCAATTAATTGGGCGAATTAGTATTTATACCAAATTGGTATTAATGCTCAATGATTCTATCGATAGTATCATCTGATCTAAGCGTTAAAATTTCAACACCATTTTCAGTAACTAACAATGTATGTTCCCACTGCGCAGATAAACTACGGTCTTTAGTAACAACCGTCCATTCATCTTTAAGCAGTTTACATTGGCGTTTACCAGCGTTAACCATTGGCTCAATTGTTAAACACATACCCGCTTTTAGGGCTTCACCAGTGCCAGCACGACCATAGTGCATAATTTGTGGCTCTTCGTGAAACTCAGCACCAATGCCATGGCCGCAATATTCGCGCACGATTGAATATTTATGGCTTTCAGCGTATTTTTGAATCGCTTCGCCAATATCACCTAAACGTACACCTGGTTTTACCATTTTAATAGCAAGGTATAAGCTTTGTTGAGTTATCTCAGCAAGGCGTTTGCCTTGAATATCAGGTGTACCAACATGAAACATTTTAGACGTGTCGCCATGGTAACCATCTTTGATGACAGTGATGTCAATATTGACACTGTCGCCATCTTTTAATGCTTTGTCGTTAGGAATACCATGACAAATTACATGGTTTACTGAGGTGCAAATTGATTTAGGGAAGCCATGATAATTTAATGGAGCCGGAATGGCTTTTTGCACATCGACAATATAATTATGACAAATTGTATTTAATTCATCAGTGGTCACACCAGGGACTACATGCGGCTCTATCATTTCTAGAACTTCTGCCGCTAAGCGCCCGGCTACACGCATTTTCTCTATTTCTTCAGGGGTCTTTATCACAGCACTCATGGAGGCTCCATTGTCGAGTTTTAACACATTTATTGTCGCACAAATTTTGCACGCGACGTTGAGTATTTGTTTTTAATATGGTATAAAGCGCGCCGTCTTTTTACAAATAAATTCTTAAATGATTTTTTGTATTTTAAGGCAAACACAATTTTATTTTAACACACACACGTATCGTCACATACACTTGGGTGCATTTCAGTTTCATTTAACTGCGGTGTTGGTGCTATGGGATATGTGGAGGCCTAACCCTAAACTAAACAGAGGAAATACAAAATGGCAAACGTTTCAATGCGCGATATGCTTCAAGCTGGTGTTCACTTCGGTCACCAAGCACGTTACTGGAATCCTAAGATGAAGCCTTTCATCTTCGGCGCACGTAACCGTGTTCATATCATCAACCTTGAGCAAACAGTTCCAATGTTCAACAACGCACTTAAGTTTTTAACTGGTGCTGCGTCAAACAAAGGTAAAGTTCTTTTCGTTGGTACTAAGCGCGCAGCAAGCGAGTCGGTTAAAGAAGCCGCTATCGCAAGTGACCAGTATTACGTAAATCACCGTTGGTTAGGTGGTATGTTGACTAACTGGAAAACAGTTCGTCAATCAATCAAGCGTCTTAAAGACCTTGAAATCCAAAGCCAAGACGGTACTTTCGAGAAATTAACTAAGAAAGAAACGTTAATGCTTAACCGCGAAATGGACAAGCTTGAGAAGAGCCTTGGTGGTATCAAGAACATGGGTGGTCTTCCAGACGCACTTTTCGTTATCGATGCTGACCATGAGCATATCGCTATCCGTGAAGCTAACAACCTAGGTATTCCAGTTGTTGCGATCGTTGATACTAACTCTAACCCAGACGGTGTTGATTTCATCGTACCTGGTAACGATGATGCGATCCGTGCAATCAACCTTTACACTGGTGCAGTTGCAGCAGCTATCACTGAAGGTCGTGAGAGCAATATCGTTGCTCAAGCTGAGAAAGACGACTTCGTTGAAGCTGAGTAATTAGCTGTCATCAAGTCTTCATCTAATTTTAGGTGAAGACTTGCTATTCTTGTAGAGCGGGAACCCGCTTATCTAACCAGATTTCAGATTTGAGGATTTACTAATGGCTGTAACTACTGCCCTAGTTAAAGAATTACGCGAGCGTACAGGCGCTGGCATGATGGATTGTAAAAAAGCGTTGACTGAGACTGATGGTGACATCGAGTTAGCGATTGAAAACATGCGTAAAAGTGGCGCTGCTAAAGCTGCTAAAAAAGCAGGCAACATTGCTGCTGAAGGTACTATCATCATCAAGCAAAATGCCGGTGTTGCTGTACTAGTAGAAGTTAACTGTCAAACAGACTTCGTTGCAAAAGATGTAAGCTTTTTAGCATTTGCTAATAAAGTTGCTGACGCTGCAATTGCTGACACAATGTCTATCGAAGACTTACAAGCTAAGTTTGAAGAAGACCGTGTTGAGCTAGTTACTAAAATTGGCGAAAACATCAACGTACGTCGCCTGCAGTACATCACAGGTGAAAACCTAGTTGAGTACCGCCATGGTGACCGTATTGGTGTTGTTGTTGCGGGTGTTGCTGATGAAGAAACACTTAAGCACGTTGCAATGCACGTTGCTGCTTCACGTCCAGAATACTTATCGCCTTCTGACGTACCAGCTGACGTTGTTGAAAAAGAAAAGCAAGTACAAATCGAAATCGCGATGAATGAAGGCAAGCCTGCTGAAATCGCTGAGAAGATGGTTGTTGGTCGCATGAAGAAGTTCACTGGTGAGGTTTCTCTTACTGGTCAAGCTTTCATCATGGAACCTAAAAAATCTGTTGGCGATATTCTTAAAGAGAAAAACGCAACAGTTACTAGCTTCGTACGTGTAGAAGTTGGTGAAGGTATTGAGAAGAAAGAAGAAGATTTTGCTGCTGAAGTAGCTGCGCAAATTGCTGCAGCTAAAGGTCAGTAAGATTAACTATCTGTGATGAATGAAGTAATTATATGCAATTAATATGCTATTTGCTTTTGCGTCACGGCTAGAAATTCTTTAAAATAACCGCGCTCTTTATGTTTATCATAAGCGCGGTTATTTTTTATCCTTTTTTTAAAAGTTGGCCCAAATACTATGACTATCAATCGTAAACCTATTTTTAGACGCGTTCTTCTCAAATTAAGTGGTGAAGCACTGATGGGAGACGAAGGCTTCGGCATCGACCCAAAAGTACTCGACCGTATGGCGCAAGAAATTAAAGAGCTTGTAGAACTCGACGTAGAAGTGGGTTTAGTTATCGGTGGCGGTAACTTCTTACGCGGTGGTTCGTTAGCTGAAGCAGGTATGAATCGCGTTGTAGGCGATCATATGGGAATGCTCGCGACTGTAATGAATGGCCTTGCAATGAGAGATGCGTTGCATCGTGCATTTGTTAACTGTCGTTTAATGTCAGCTATCCCACTTAACGGCGTGTGTGATGCATACAACTGGGCTGAAGCAATTAGCTTATTAAAAACAGGTCGCGTTGTTATTTTTGCAGCGGGTACAGGTAATCCTTTCTTCACAACTGATTCCGCAGCGTGTTTACGTGGTATCGAAATTGAAGCAGATACCGTTATTAAAGCGACGAAAGTAGACGGTGTTTACAGTGATGATCCTGTTAAAAATCCGGAAGCGACACTTTATCGTCACTTAAGCTACAATGAAATTATTGAAAAAGAATTAAAAGTAATGGATCTTGCGGCATTTACACTTGCGCGAGATCACAATATGCCATTGAGCGTATTTAATATGAATAAGTCAGGCGCATTAAAGCGCGTTATTATGGGCGAAGAAGAAGGCACACTTATCTCTTCACAAGCCTCAGATGAAGTTATTAACTAGATTAGGATTGAACCGTGATTAACGATATTCAAAAAGATGCTGCAGAACGTATGCAGAAAAGTGTAACGGCACTTGGCAGTCAACTATCTAAAATTCGTACTGGCCGTGCTCATCCGGCACTTTTAGATGGCATTATGGTGTCATATTACGGTGCACCAACGCCGTTAAATCAAGTTGCTAATGTGTCGATTGAAGACGCCCGCACACTGGCGATCAGTGTGTTTGATAAATCACTTGCACAAGCAGTAGAAAAAGCAATTATGGCATCTGACTTGGGTTTAAATCCAATGTCAGCAGGTACGGTTATTCGTGTTCCACTTCCTCCACTAACAGAAGAACGTCGTAAAGACTTAATCAAGATCGTTCGTGGTGAAGTTGAAGGCGGTCGTGTTGCTGTTCGTAATATTCGTCGTGATGCAAATGGTGATGTTAAAAGCTTATTGAAAGATAAAGATATTTCTGAAGATGAAGCACGCCAATCTGATGATGCAATTCAAAAGCTTACTGACAAATTTATCAAAGAAATGGATACACTGTTAGCAGCAAAAGAAACTGAATTGATGGAAATCTAAGCAGTTAAATAACCTGAATTTGGGTTATGAAATTTATTAGTTTTGGGACGCCGTCTAGGGTATACTAGGCGGCGTTTTTTTATGGAATACTCGATATTTATGGTTCTTAACGCTGATAAAATTTCACAGCAATGTTTACCCAAGCATGTCGCTATAATCATGGATGGAAATGGTCGTTGGGCACAGGCGAAGAATAAGCCTCGTGTGTACGGTCATAAGAAAGGCGTTGATGCAGTTCGTCAGTCGGTGCAATTTTGCGCTAAGTTAGGTGTACAATCGTTGACTTTATTCGCTTTTAGTAGTGAAAATTGGCGACGCCCTGATGATGAAGTTAGTACCTTAATGGAATTGTTTTTATTTGTACTGAGCAAGGAAGTTAAAAAACTTCATAAAAATAATGTTAAATTAACTATTATTGGCGACTTATCTCGGTTTTCAGATACGTTGCGAAAAAAAGTCGATGCAGCACATCAATTGACCGTGGATAATACAGGGCTGCAACTTAATATTGCAGCAAATTATGGCGGACGATGGGATATAGCTAATGCGGCTAAGCAGCTTGGAAAACAAGTCGCTGCTGGAGAGTTAGATCCCAATGATATTACAGAAGAGCACTTAGCCTCGCAGATGAGTATGCAGGATCAGGTTGAACCTGACTTGTTGATCCGCACCGGGGGCGACTTACGCATTAGTAACTTTTTATTATGGCAAGTTGCTTATGCCGAACTTTATTTTACCGATACGCTTTGGCCTGACTTTAATGAAGCTGCTTTTGCTGATGCGATCGCTTGTTACGTTGCCAGAGAGCGACGATTTGGTTGTACTGGCGAACAAATAAAACAATTACTCGCCGAAACCTAATTAAAAGGGTAATACTTTGCTAAAACAACGAATTTTAACCTCTTTAGTGCTAGCCCCTTTAGCATTACTTTTGGTTTTTTATACACCACTTACATTATTTAGTTATATTGCTGGCGCGATAGTTTTATTAAGTGCGTGGGAATGGTCTGCATTTATGGGCCTATGTGACAAATTAAAGCGTTTTTCATTTGTCGTATTTATTGCGCTGCTACTGGTACTGCTTAACTGGCATTGGCCAATTGAGAGCTTGTGGTTTGACGGCCAATTAGTGGGGGATGCAAATTATATATTTACTCTGTCATTTTCTTGGTGGATTGTTGCTACCTACTTAGTGTGGCGTTACCCAGCCATGGCAAAAGCATGGAATGAAGGCATAGTAATGCGTGCCATTGCAGGTATTTTGACGTTAGTGCCATTGTGGCTTGCGTTGAATACATTACGAAGCGCAAATTATGGTGAGTCAACGCACTTTGGTTCTATGCTTATTTTAGTGGTATTAGGTATCGTATGGAGCGCAGACATTGGTGCGTACTTTACGGGCAAAAACTTTGGTAAACATAAGTTAATGCCAAAAGTGAGCCCCAACAAAACGATTGAAGGTTTAGCTGGGGGTGTAGTCGCTGCGGTAATATTTGTTTTGGCTTTTTGTCATTTTACCAATGTTGATATGTCAGTTTGGCCAATTTATGCTGTTATGACTGTATTTATTGCATTATTTTCAGCGATAGGTGACTTACTCGAAAGTATGTTTAAACGTGAGGCTGGTCTCAAAGACAGTGGATCATGTTTACCTGGGCATGGCGGTATTTTAGATCGCCTTGATAGCTTAACCGCTGCAGCGCCTATTTTCGTTTTATGCTATGCGTGGACGCTTAGTCTATGAGTTGTAAACAGCAACTAGTGATTCTTGGTGCGACGGGGTCAATCGGTTTAAGTACCTTAGATGTTGTCGCTCGAAATCAAGAGCAGTTTTGCGTATTTGCACTTACGGCAGGTAAAAATGCAAAAAAAATGGCGCAGTTATGCGTCGCTCATCGCCCTCGCTTTGCTGTTATGGCGGATGAGCATGCTGCGCAGCAGTTAATTCAGTACTTATCTGGTTCAGAATCTAAAACGATTGTGCTCAGCGGTATTGCTGCAATGAGTGAGCTTGCTGCACACCCAGATGTTGATGCTGTTATGTCGGCGATAGTTGGTGCCGCGGGGCTCATTCCTACACTCAGCGCGGTTGAAGCGGGTAAAAAGGTTTTATTGGCAAATAAAGAATCCTTAGTGATGTCAGGCCAGTTGTTTATCGATAAAGTAAAACAACATAAAGCCACATTGTTGCCAATTGATAGTGAGCATAATGCAATATTCCAATGCCTGCCAAGTGCTCTGCAAGGTTCAAAAACAAACGCACAATTGCATGAGCATGGTGTTAGTAAAATCTTACTGACAGGCTCTGGCGGACCTTTTTTAACTCGTGATATTGACACTTTAAATACTGTCACGGTGCAAGAGGCCGTTACTCACCCTAATTGGTCAATGGGGCAAAAGATTTCAGTCGATTCGGCTACGATGATGAATAAAGGCTTAGAGTTTATTGAGGCTAAATGGCTATTCAACTGCCAGGCAACAGATATTGAAGTGGTTATTCATCCGCAAAGTATTATTCATTCAATGGTGCAGTATCAAGATGGCTCAGTACTAGCACAAATGGGTAATCCCGATATGCGCACACCCATTGCGCATGCTTTAGCATACCCGCAGCGCATTGATGCGGGGGTTACGCCACTTGATTTTTCACAACTCGCCGATTTTACTTTCACTAAACCTGATTTTACTCGTTACCCAAATTTACAGTTAGCAATTGCCGCTTGTAATACAGGGCAGGGGGCAACCACTACGGTTAATGCAGCTAATGAAGTTGCCGTTAATGCATTTTTGCAAGGGGTGATTGGCTTTACGGATATTTACCGTATTAATGCACAAACATTAGAAGCAACGGTTGATGTAAACGTGCATACATTGGATGAAATTCTTGAATGTGACCGTTTAGCTCGACTTCAAGCGACGCAACTCATTGCAAAGGTAGTACGCTAATATGTTCGATTTTCTGTGGAATTTAGGGTCTTTTATTTTAGCGCTGGGTATTTTAGTTACAGTGCATGAATATGGGCATTTTTGGGTAGCTCGCAAAGCAGGCGTTAAAGTTCTGCGTTTTTCAATTGGTTTTGGTAAGCCATTGTTAACATGGCGCGATAAGCTCGATACAGAATATGTAATAGCTGCTATTCCACTTGGCGGTTATGTAAAGATGCTCGATGAGCGTGTCGATGATGTACCGTCAGAACAACGTCATTTGTCGTTTAATGCCAAGTCAGTGCAAGCGCGTATTGCGATTGTAGCTGCAGGACCTATGGCAAATTTCATTTTTGCTATTTTTGCACTAGCTGCAATGTATATGATTGGTGTGCAATCAGTTAAGCCAGTTGTTGGTACTATCAATGAGGGGAGTCGCGCTGAACAAGCCGGTATATTACCCAATCAACATATACTCAAAATTGGCGATGAAGATATAGGTACATGGCAAGATGCTACATTTGCATTAATGGCAAACCTTGGCAATAAAAGCGTCGCTGTTACTGTGCGTAATGAGCAATACCAAGAACAAATTAAAACCATAAATATAGATGGCTGGAAACTAGATCAACAAGATGTACCGCCTTTAGCATCTTTAGGCATTGTGCCTTTTCGTCCACAAGCGACATTAACTATCGCAGCAATTACCGTAAACTCAGCTGCGGCTGAGGCTAAATTACAAGTTGGAGATACAATCTTCGCAGTAAATGGTGAAACAATAAGCAGTTGGCAGCAATTAGTTAATGTTATTGAGCAATCCGCTAACAAATCATTACAATTTAGTGTAAAAAGACAAGATAGTATGGAGTTGCTAACAGTGACTCCTAAAGGGCGTGCTGGCAACGAAGGGCAGCTTCAAGGGTTTTTAGGTGTTGCACCGGTTGTTGAAAAATGGCCCGATGGTTATATTGAAACTAGACATTATGGCCCACTCGATAGTATTGTGCGTGGCGTAAATGAAACATGGCGCTTGATTGCCTTAAGTTTCGATATGATTGGTAATTTAATTACAGGCCAAGTGTCAGTAAAGAATTTAAGTGGTCCAGTAGGCATTGCCGTTGGGGCAGGAACTAGCGTAAGCTATGGCTTAGTCGCCTTTTTAGGCTTTTTGGCTTTGATCAGTGTGAACTTGGGTGTATTTAACTTATTACCCTTGCCAGTGCTTGATGGCGGTCACTTAATGTATTACATAATTGAACTTTTTCGTAAAAAGCCGGTCTCTGAAAAGACACAAGAGTTTGGTTTTAAAGTGGGAGCTCTGCTACTCATTTTTCTAACATGTTTCGCTTTGTTCAATGATGTATCGCGATTATAACAATCCCGACAGTCTCGAATTAAAAACACGATTGTAAGACACTGCTAAATTATAATTTTATGGTGTTGAGCGGTAATACAGTTGTAAAGGATAAAGATAATAAAATGGCTATAAAAAAACATTTGGCAGTAACAAGTTTATTAGGCGCCAGCTTTGCAGCCCTAGGCCAAACCTCCTTTATTGTTGAAGATTTAAAAGTTGAAGGCTTACAGCGAGTTGCACTAGGTGCTGCGCTCACACACATCCCAATAAATGTGGGTGACGATGTTGATGAATATACAATTTCAAAAACAATTAAGTCACTGTACAGCTCAGGTCACTTTGACAATATCAAAGCATTACGCGATGGTAACAACGTTATTTTTAAAGTAACTGAGCGCCCGACGATTAGTTTTATCGAATTTGATGGTAACAAAGACATCAAAGATGAGCAGCTAACGCAGTCACTTGATCAACAAGATATTCGCCAAGGCGAGCCGCTTGATAAAACCGTGATTGATAACATTGAAAAAGGCTTAATTGAGTTTTTTCATAGTATTGGTAAATACAATGCAAAAATCGATGTTAGCATCACTAAATTACCGCGTAACCGCGTTAAGTTAAAACTTGAATTTGATGAAGGTGATGCAGCATCTATTCGTCAAATCAACTTAGTTGGTAACGAATTATATTCAGATGAAGAGCTGTTAGCGCTTGCAGAATCACAACAAGATTTATCTTGGTGGCAGTTTATGGGTAGCGATCGCTATCAGAAACAAACCATTGAAGGTGACCTTGAGAAAATTCGTAGTTTTTATTTAGATCGTGGTTACTTACGCTTTAATATTGATTCAACTCAAGTATCAGTGAGCCCAGAACGTGAATCTGTGTATGTAACAGCGAACATCAATGAAGGTGTTAAATACAAAGTTAAAGGCTTTGACTTTATTGGTGATTTACTCGGTCGCGAAGAATTAATTAAAAGTGTGATACCGCTGCGTGCTGGTGAACTTTATAACGGTTCAGTGGTTACTTCATCAGAAGAGTTTATTAAAAGCTATTTAGCGCGTTTTGGTTATGCAAACGCTGAAGTGCGTACAATCCCTGAGATTGATGATGAAACCAAAGAAGTACAGTTAACGCTATCAGTTAAACCTGGGCAACGTGTCTATGTTCGTCGTATTATTGTTGGTGGCAACCAAAATACGGCAGATGAAGTACTGCGCCGTGAAATGACACAGCTTGAAGGTGCATGGTTATCAAATCAAAATCTTGAACGTTCAAAATTACAAATCCAACGCTTACCATATATGGAAAAAGTGGATTTTAACGTTATACCTGTACCAGGCGTTGATGATCAGGTTGATGTAGATTTTACAGTTAAAGAACAGTCAGCTGGTAGCTTTAACGCAGGCCTTGCTTATGGTTCGTACCTAGGTTTACAGTTTAACATTGGTGTAACTGAATCTAACTTTTTGGGTACTGGTAATCAGATTGGTCTGAATATCAATACTTCACGTGGTTCAGAGCGTGTTAGTTTATCGTACACTGACCCTTACTTTACGCCAGATGGTGTGTCACAAGGTAGCAGTATTTTTTACAGTAATTATGATGCTAGTAAATTTAGCCTTATTGATTATAAATCAAAAAGCTATGGTATAGGCACCAACATAGGCTTCCCAATCGATGCAGTGAACCGTATTAATTTTGGGGCACGTTGGATTGAAGAAGAACTATCTGATATCGCTGTTTACGAACAAACACGTGTATTACGTGAGACATTTTTAGATCCTGCTCATCCAGATGCAGGTTATAACTTTACTAAATATGAACTAAGCGTTGGTTGGTCACGTGTTACTGTAAACCGAGGTTTATTCCCAACAGCAGGTTCTCGTCAAACGTTAAACTTAACTGGTACTACGCCAAATTCAGATTTGACTTACTTTAAGTTAAATTATGACTCGCGTTTTTACTGGCCAATTAGTGATGATCATCGTTGGGTATTTTCAACGCGTGCAGCATTGGGGTACGGTAATGGTTATGGTAATACAAATGGATATGATCAAACCCTCCCATTTCAAGAGTATTTTCGGATAACTGAAATGGAACTGCGTGGTTTTGATCGTAACACTATTTTGCCTAATGCTATTTCACGTGACTCTTCAAATGTAGGTGGTACTCCAGAAAAAGACGGAAAGATCAACGGTGTTATTGGCGGTGATCCAGTCTTTGATCAGTTAATTCCTGCTGGGCGCATTGGTGGTAATGCAAAAGCGGTTGCAGGTATGGAATTAATCGTTCCTACACCGTTTTTAGATGAAGATAATACCAGTTCTGTGCGTACCAGCTTTTTTGTTGATGCAGCAAACGTGTGGGATACTGAGTTTAACGTAGAGCGCTATCAAAGCTTAAGTGATAACGATCGTGCATTACTTGACGATTATTCAGATCCGATGCGTTTTAGAGTCTCAACGGGTTTATCATTACAATGGATCTCTCCAATGGGTCCAATGTTGATTAGTTTTGCGTATCCATTGCAACAAGAAGAAAATGACGATACGAAGACTATCAGCTTTAATATTAGTAATACTTTCTAAAGGAGTTTTTTGTGAAAAAATCAATTAAATCATCGGCGATTGCCATTTTAGCAACACTTATGATGGGTACATCTGCGAGTGCTTTTGCACATAAAGTCGGTATTGTAGACATGCAAGAAATCTACAAACAAATCCCACAAATGGCATCTGTTGAATTAGCATTGCAAACAGAGTTTGCTGAGCGCCGCCAAGAGCTTGAAAAGCTTCAAGGTGACATTCGTTTTGAAGCTGAAAAATTTAAACGTGAAAGCACAACAATGAGCCAAGCTCAAAAAGATGCGCTGCGTACAAAAGTTGAAGGTATGCAAAAAACACTTGCTGAAAAGGGTCGTCCTTTAGAGCAAGAAATTAAAACTCGTCAAAATCAAGAGCTAGCTAAAGTACAAGCACTGATCATAAAAGCAATTGAAGACGTTGCTAAAGATGGTAATTTTGATGAAGTTAAAGTAAAAGATACTACAATTTACTTTAACCCTAAAAAAGTATCTGACTTATCAAGCAAAGTTGTTGATAAAGTAAGTAAGCAATAGAACGAATATATGCAAAATTATACGCTTTCGCAGATAGCGGAACTTCTAGGCGCTGAGCTTCATGGTGATGGCGCCTTAGAAATATCAAAAATTGCTACACTTGCAAATGCCCGCTCTGGGCATATTGCATTTTTAGCGAATAAGAAATATCGCCCGCAACTCGATAATACGAACGCCAGTGCTGTAATTTTATCTGCCGCAGACGCACAGTATTATTCGGGTAACAAGTTGATTGCAGCTAACCCTTATAATAGTTATGCACAATTAGCACAAATAATGGACACCACACCGGCATCTGCTGCTAAAGGTATCCACGTAAGTGCTGTTGTTCACCCTGAAGCTTGTATTGCTAATACGGCCTCTATTGCAGCTAATGCAGTTATTGAAGCGGGCGCTACGATTGGTGAAAACACACAAATTGGTGCAAATTGCTTTGTTGGTCAAAATGCTAGCATTGGTGATAATACTAAGCTTTGGTCTAATGTTAGTGTGTATCACAGTGTTGAAATTGGGTGTGATTGTTTAGTTCAAGCTAACGCTATTATCGGCAGCGACGGGTTTGGTTACGCAAATGATAAAGGTCAGTGGATTAAAATTCCACAATTAGGCTCAGTGATCATTGGCGATAAAGTTGAAATTGGCGCAGGTGCAACTATTGACCGTGGCGCAATTGACGACACTATTATTCACAGCAATGTAATTATCGATAACCAAGTTCATATTGCCCATAATGTTGAGATTGGTTCTGGTACTGCTATCGCAGGCTGTACGGTAATTGCAGGTAGCACAACCATAGGTAGGAATTGTCAGATTGCTGGACTTGTTGGTATAAATGGTCACATAGAAATATGTGATGGTGTTATACTAACGGGCATGAGTATGGTGACAAAAGCGATTAAGGAAGCCGGTGTTTATTCATCAGGGCTCCCACACTCTTCAAATAAAGAGTGGCGTCGCAATATTGCCCATTTCCGTAATTTGCCAGAGATGAAAGATCGCCTAAAAGCGCTAGAGACTCTGACTAAGTCATTAAACCTTGATAATTAATAAGGATGCTATTTTGGCAAACGAATTAAATAGCCTTGATATACAAGAAATTTTAAGCTTACTACCACACCGTTACCCAATGCTATTGGTGGACCGTGTACTTGATTACACGCCAGGTGAATCATTACATGCAATTAAAAATGTAACATTTAATGAACCTATTTTTACAGGCCACTTTCCTAATCAGCCAATTTTCCCTGGTGTGCTTATTTTAGAAGCTATGGCACAGGCAACGGGTTTATTAGGTTTCAAAACTGTTGAAAACCGCAGTGAGAATGAACTGTATTTGTTTGCAGCCGTTGATAACGCACGTTTTAAGCAGCCTGTGGTACCTGGTGATACTATGCATTTGCATGTACAGTTTTTAAAAGAGCGCCGCAATATATGGAAGTTTGCAGCAGAAGCTAAAGTTGATGGCAAAGTTGTTTGTGCTGCCGAAATCATGTGTGCGAGAAGAGAGCTTTAATTGTGATCCATCCTACAGCGATAATCGAATCAGGTGCAAAGCTAGGTAATAATGTATCGGTTGGTCCATATAGCTACATTGGTGACAATGTGGTTATTGGTGATGATTGTATTATTGAATCTCACGTTGTGGTCAAAGGGCCATCAACAATAGGTTCTGGCAATCATATATTTCAGTTTGCGTCAGTAGGTGAAGCCTGCCAAGACAAAAAATATAATAATGAGCCAACCACGCTAATTATTGGTGATAACAACATTATTCGTGAATGTGCCACTATTCACCGCGGTACGATTCAAGATCAAGGCGTGACTAAGATTGGTAGCAATAACTTATTTATGGCTTACACTCATGTTGCCCATGATGCAGTAATTGGCGACAACGTTATTTTTGCTAATAATGCATCGGTTGCAGGGCATGTACACATTGGTGATTGGGTTATCTTAGCAGGCAATTCAGGTATTCATCAGTTTTGTAAAGTAGGTGCACATGCGTTTGTTGGCATGTATTCAGGTGTAAATAAAGATGTTCCACCGTTTGTAACAACGATTGGCACCCCTGCAGGCCCTGTAGCGATTAATACCGAGGGTATGAAACGCCGTGGCTTTGAAAGTGATGAAGTAATGGCAACGCGCCGTGCCTATAAAACACTGTATCGTAAGAGTTTAGGTGTTGATGAAGCGCTTGTTGCACTTGCAGATGACGCTGCTAAGTACCCTGCAGTACAGTTGATGGTTGATTTTGTTAAAAATTCAGAGCGTGGTATTGTTCGTTAATAGTTCGCTTTATAAAAAAAGCCACCGATTATGAGTAATAGTCGGTGGCTTTTTCGTATTAACTTACCTTGAGTTCAAGCTGTTTCAATTAGTGAAAATGATTAAAACCGTGAGATCAAGTTTACGTACTCTGGTTGCGCTATTAATAGTTGCTGATGAGTTGCAATCGCTTTTACACAGCCTTGCTCTAACCAAATTACCTGATCCATATTGGATAGCAAAGCAGGATCGTGAGTAATACTCAGCACGGTACATTGCTGCATGCTGGTCAATATTGCATCCATCACGTGATGCTTAGATTGATTGTCTAGACCTTCTGTAGGTTCATCAAGGATTAAAATAGCCGGTGCGCGCAGTAATGCTTGTGCCAAAGCTAAACGTCGAGATTGCCCGCGAGATAAACTTCTACCACCTGTGCCTAAGCGAGTATTTAACCCTAACTTTAACTCACAGAGCCAGTCTGCTAATTGCACTTGTTGGCAAGCGTTGATCATTTGCTCTTTCGTCGCCGCAGGTGCTGCGTAGCGTAAGTTTTCCGCAATTGTGCCATCAAAAATATGATGTTGTTGTGCGACGATACTTATAAGTTCGCAGCGGTTTTGTTGGCTGGTCATATTAATAGGCATCGTTTTGTGTGCAAATGTTAAGTTTATTTCACCGCTTTGCTGTGGCCATAAGCCACTGAGTAAATTAACCAGGGTACTTTTCCCGCTGCCACTTTGGCCCACAATGGCTACTTTTTGTAGTGGCTCAATTACAAAGCTTAAGTTGTTAAGCGCAAAAGTATCGCTGAGATAACAGTAGCTAACGTCTTTAAATTCAAGTCCTAAAGGCTGTACAGGCAATGACTCGTGAGCATTTTTAGCAACAGGGCGTAGTTTGTCTTCTAAATCGAAAATACGGTTTGCAGCGCTTAATGCGACTGGTAGTTGGATGAATGCATTGGGTAGCGTGAGTACCGTTTCAAAACTGGCAAGTACGAATAAACTGAGCATGGCCAATTCAACATTAGCCATTGTACCGTTATAAACCAATGGGGTGATAACTATAATGGCACCTAACATACTTAGTTGTACTATCAGCAGTGATAAGCCATTACTACGTGCCTGTGCACTATGGCGTACAAACAGCTGCTGATTATAATGTTCGCTGGCATCACGGCATTGTTTAACTTGCTGCTCGGTAGCTTGATAAATAGCCAGCTCTCTCAAGCCATTTAGGGTATCAGATAATTCAGCGCGTAAAGTGGCAGAGTACTGCGTTTCGAGGTCTGCAGTGTTCTGTAGTTGCCTGCTCAGTATTAAAGGTAGGGCAACACCCACGAATAACAGCGCAATAAAGCACAGCAGTGCCACATCAGCGTTGTATGCAGCCATAATCGCAATCACAATTGGCACACTTATTATCGCAACAATCATGGGTAATAATACATTTAAGTAGAATTTATCGAGGGCTTCAACATCATTTTGCATACGATTGAATAGATCGGCACTGCGGCTCATGGCCAAATCAACATTACTCAATTGGCTTAGCGTATTAAAAACACTGACGCGAATTTCACTTAACAGTAAAAATGTGGCGTTGTGAGTGACTAGACGCTCACCATAACGAGACGCTGTTCTCACTATTGCTAAAAAGCGTATGACGCCAGCGGGCGTAAAGTAGTTCATTTGTGTATTAGCTAGACCTGCAGCAGCCATTGCGGCTAAAAACCAGCCAGAAACAGCCAACAAGCCTACATTTGCAAGTACCGTTAATGTAGCTAAAAATGCCCCTAGTAACATTGCCCCAAGGTGTGGCTTGCACAGCTTTAATAAGCGTAAAAAGTTAGTCATGCTGTTGACTCCTTGCATGCACTAAATCAAATAGCGCGCCTTTAGCAGCTATGAGGGTGTTAAAGTTACCCAGCTCAATAACAGCACCGTCTTTCATTACAATAACTTGCTTAGCGTGTTCAATGGTATTTAAGCGATGGGCGATCACTATAACTAAATGCTTTTTTGCATAATCATTAATAGCTGTTTGGACAAGTTGCTCGGTTTGACTATCAAGGTGAGCGGTTGGCTCATCAAGAACTAAAATGGGAGCTTCTTTTAAAAAAGCCCGTGCTAACGCGATGCGCTGTTTTTGTCCGCCGGAAAGTCCTTCGCCTTGCTCGCCAATAGGGGTGTCAAAACCTTGAGGTAAAGCAAGAATAAACTCAAGCGCACCCGCTTGCGCTGCAGCATTTTCGAGTTCTTGCATACTGGCATCTGGTTTTGCTAATAGTAAATTGGCTTTTATGCTATTAAATAGCAAGGTGGGTTGCTGTGGGATCCAAGCAATATGCTGTTGCCACTGTTTAATTTGCGAGACTGATAATGAGCGTTGATTGACCGCGATGGAGTTTATCACTTGTGGATGAAAGCCCAATAGACAGTCAAGTAGGGTACTTTTCCCCGCGCCACTTTGGCCAACAATGGCATACATACCAGAGCTTGAAAATGTCAGGTTTATATTGCTAACGCCTTCATTACTATTTGGATAGTGAAAACTTAAATTACCAATACTGAGCTGCTTTATGTTCGGCACGTCTAATCTACTTTGAATATTTGTTTTTGTGCTTATAAGGCTCTCATCTGGTAATGGTTCATTTAATATCTTGAGCATATCAGCAGCAGCACTTATGCCTTCTAATCGTGCATGATAATGACTACCAAGTTGACGCAGCGGTAAATAAAACTCTGGTGCGAGCAATAACACTACAAAGCCGGTCGAGAAATCTAAGGTACCAAAAAATAACCGAAAACCGATTATTACGGCGACTAATGCGACGCTAAGAGTTGCAAAAAACTCTAATGCAAAAGAGGATAAAAATGCTATTTTTAATACGCTTAAAGTGGCATGGCGAAAATCATCTGAAATTTTGGCAATTTGTTTTAACTCACGTGCTGTGGCGTTAAACAATTTAAGTTGAGTGAGTCCTTGTAAACGGTCAAAAAAGTAATTACCTAACACTGCTAATTGTTGCCAGCGTTGCTGGTTTAGCCGTTCGGCTTTGTGACCAACTAAAATCATAAATAAAGGAATTAAAGGCGCTGTAAATAAAAAAATCAATCCCGCTTTCCAGTCAGTAGGAAAAATCACCATCAGAATCGCTAAAGGGATAAGTGCGCTATACGCCACACTGGGTAAGTAATTAGCATAATAGTCGTGCAGTGCTTCAACACCATTATGCAAGGTATTTAAAGTTGCACCATGGCCTTGTTGTTCAATATAACTTGGGCCAAGGAGTGTCAGTTTTTCAAGTAAAGTTTGGCGCATCGCAGTTTTAATTTTTAGTGCCGCTTGCGCGCTAATACGTTCAGATAAACTCAGTAATAGGCCGCGCCCTAAAATCAATATAGATAATGGCCAAAGTAAAGGAGTAACTGTTGCTAAATCAGCATGTTCAAACATTACTAGATGAATTGAACGTGCTACCAAATAAGCACTAGCAATCATGAGTATTGCATTTAAAGTACCTAACGCAATACTCAGTTTTAGCAGACTACCAGCGTGGTTGGAGTGTATTTTTAAGAACGCGCGCAGGGTAGTTTGCTGCGCGCGATCTGGTCGGGGGTTAGTCGTCATTTTGGCGATTAAGCCTATCGTGAAGATCTTTTTCGTCGTCAGCAATACTGTCTTTATTTTGTTGAAATTCGTACCACATAACGTTGATAACTCCTAGCGTACAGGCTAAAAGCACACCGAGTATCCAAGCAAAATACCACATAGTTTATGTCTCCTTAGTAGCTGCCATGGCTGTTATTTTCAATTTCTTCAACGGTTACCTTGCGCCACATTTTCACATAACACCATGTTGTGTAAGTTAAAATAAGTGGTACAAAAATAACAACCGCAATAAACATGACATTTAGCGTCATATGACTTGATACTGCATCCCATAATGTGAGGCTAATGTTCATGTTATTACTCGATGGCATCACAAATGGAAACAGTGAAATACCTGCGGTCATTATTACGCCAATTAACATCAAGCTTGTGCATATTAAAGCAAGGCCTGATTTATTCACTTTTGATAGCACCCATGCAAGCGCAGCCATAACAAACGCTAAAGTAGGAAAAATAACGGTCCATGGCATTAACGTATAGTTATTCAGCCATGCGCCAGCTGAGGTTGTCACTACTTTACCAAGAGGGTTAGCAAAACTTTGTTTGTCAGGCATCGACACAATTTGGTAGCCATCAATATTAGCAACCCAAAACCCAGCTATAGCAAATAGCACAATAAAAACTAATAATGCGTAGCGGCCATACTGCGCTGATCTTCGAGCAACATGGCTATCGGTTCTAAGTTGCAGCCACATGCCAGCATGTGCAATCAGCATAATGACACTTATCAAACCTGTTAATAATGCAAATGGGTTGAGTAGGGCAAAAAATGAACCTTGATAGCTCGCTCTTAAATACTCATCTAAATTAAAAGGCACACCTAAGAATAAGTTACCAAATGCCACACCAAACACCAATGCGGGGATCACACTGCCACCAAATAATGCCCAATCCCAATTGTTACGCCAGCGCTTAGAATCAATCTTAGAACGATAATCAAAACCAAGCGGCCTAAAAAACAAGGCGAATAACACGAGCATCATAGCGAAATAAAAGCCTGAAAACGCAGCCGCATACACCATCGGCCATGCTGCAAATAAAGCGCCACCAGCAGTAATAAACCACACTTGATTGCCATCCCAATGCGGGCCTACAGTATTAATTACAACGCGGCGTTCAGAATCTGTTTTACCAACAAGGCGTAATAATATCGCTACGCCCATGTCCATGCCGTCAGTGATTGCAAAGCCGATAAATAACACACCGATGATCACCCACCACAATAGCTTTAATGTTTCATAATCAAAAATCATCAGTTTGCTCCTCGGTCATCACTTAATTGTTCATTATGCGAGTTGTCATTTTGGTGTTCAAAATGATATTTACCTGTGTGTAATGAGCTTGGACCAATTTTAATAAATCGGAGCAATAACCAGCCCTCTACAATAGCTAAGCCAATATAGAACAAGATAAACCCAGTTAAACTTATTAAAATATCATTCACAGTCAGTGACGAGGTAGCTAAAAAAGTCGGCAATATTTCTGATATAGCCCAAGGTTGGCGGCCATATTCTGCAACAATCCAGCCAAATTCAATAGCAATCCATGGTAGAGGAATACTCCATACGGCAGCCCATAACAGCCAGCGTTTTTGCTCAATTACACGCTGTGCATTGTAGTAAAAGGCTAATATAAACACGATAAGCATGATCATGCCGCAGCCAACCATAATCCTAAATGACCAAAACATCGGGCCCACTTTGGGAAATGAGTCTTTTACTGCTTTTTGAATTTGCTCCTCAGTCGCATCCACCACATTTGGGGTGTAACGTTTTAGTAATAAGCCATAGCCTAAATCGTCTTTTAAGGTATCAAATTTTGCTATGTTTTCGGGTGTGTCCTGACCATTTCTTAGTTTTTCTAGGTATTGGTAAGCAATCATACCGTTACGAATTCGCACTTCATGCTGTTTTTCTAAATCATTAATACCTGTAACTTGCTCATCAATAGAACGAGTAGCAATTAAGCCTAAAGCGTAAGGGATCTTAACTGCGCCGTAGGTAACTTGCTTCTGTGAGTCAGGTATGCCGACTAACGTAAATGCAGCAGGTGCTTCTTCGGTATGCCATTCAGCTTCAATGGTGGCGAGTTTTACTTTTTGTACTTCACCCACTTCATACCCTGATTCATCACCTAGCAAAATAACACACAGTATTGACGCTAAACCAAAGCCACTGGCAACAGAGAAAGATCGTTTAGCAAAGGCTAAATCGCGGCCTTTTAGAATGTACCAACTGCTGATCCCCAGTACGAACATCGATGCGGCTACATAACCGGCAGAGACGGTATGAATAAATTTAACCTGCGCAACAGGATTAAATACCAGCTCGGCAAAACTGGTCATTTCCATACGCATTGTTTGGTAGTTAAATTCAGCGCCAACAGGATTTTGCATCCACGCGTTAGCAATCAAAATCCATAATGCAGACATGCTAGTACCAAAGGCCATTAGAAAAGTAACGGCTAAGTGTTGGCGTTTGGTTAGTCGTTCCCACCCTAAAAAGAACATACCCACAAAGGTAGACTCTAAAAAGAATGCCATTAAGCCTTCAATAGCAAGGGGAGCGCCAAACACATCGCCCACATAATGAGAGTAATAAGACCAGTTAGTACCAAATTCAAACTCCATGGTCAGGCCTGTAGCCACACCAATAGCGAAGTTGATACCAAATAATTTTCCCCAAAACTTGGTCATATCTCGGTATATCTCACGACCAGTCATAACGTAGACCGATTCCATGATCACCAAAATCCAAGTCATACCTAGGGTCAGTGGTACAAATAAAAAGTGAAATAGGGCGGTGACAGCAAACTGTAATCGCGATAGATCCACAAAGGTTTCATCTATCATTTTTTATAGCTCCTAGTATGTGATGACGAATCACACAACAGATTAAAGTAGCAAACATTTAACGCACGAAGTTTCAGTAATTACTGAAACTTCGTACATTATTTACTTTTGATGAAATATTGTCAATGTATATTAGAAAAACATAATATATACAATAAATGCTACATTAGAATTATGAAGATGCAAATCAGGTGGGCTATTTATATTATAAAAAATGAGATCTCTTAAACGTTTATAGAAACCTTAAAACACGGTAAACTACTCTTTTTATACACTCGAGTTATTTGCGAAATAAATTCATATGAATAAACATAAACAGCCACTGCGTATAGCGATTGTCGTTGGGGAACTCTCTGGTGATATTTTAGGCGAAGGCTTAATAAAAGCACTTAAAAAGCGCTACCCTAATGCCACTTTTGAAGGCATAGCAGGGCCTAAAATGCAGGCGCAAGGCTGCAAAAGCTTATTTGATATGGAAGAATTAGCCGTTATGGGCTTAGTTGAAGTGCTAGGTAGATTACCGCGGTTATTAAAAATTCGTAAGCAACTGGTACAGCATTTCATTGATAATAAACCGGATGTTTATATTGGTATTGATGCTCCTGACTTTAACCTTCGAGTTGAAAAACCGCTTAAAGACGCCGGCATTAAAACAATTCAATATGTGAGCCCATCAGTATGGGCGTGGCGTGAAAAACGCATTCATAAAATTAGCGCAGCAACTAACATGGTGTTGGCTTTATTACCGTTTGAAAAAGCGTTTTATGATAAACATAACGTCCCCTGTACTTTTGTTGGGCATACACTTGCTGATGATATCGCTCTTGAGCATGATGATAGCGCAGCACGTCAGCAGTTAGGTTTAAACCTCGATGATAAAGTATTGGCATTATTGCCCGGTAGTCGAGGCTCAGAAGTGGGCTTGCTTAGCGAAACGTATATAAAAACAGCTGTAGGGCTACAAGCAAAAAACCCGCTTTTAAAAGTTGTAGTGCCATTAGTGAACCCGCAACGTAAAGCGCAGTTTTCTACTATTTTAGCCGCCACAGCACCTAACTTAAACGTACAAATGCTCGATGGTCAATCTGATCTTGCTATGCAGGCAGCAGATGTAATACTCATAGCCTCTGGTACAGCAACCCTTGAGGGCATGTTGTATAAAAAGCCGATGGTTGTTGGGTATAAAATAAAAGCGATGAGTTACTGGATTTTTAAAACGCTGTTTACCTTCAATATCAAATATTTTTCCTTACCAAATTTACTCGCTGATGAAGCACTTGTGCCTGAGTTTATGCAACAAGACTGCACCATTGAAAACTTAACTAACGCGCTAGAGCCGATGCTAAACAGTGGCAATAGCGAACTCAAAGCACGCTTTTTAGCCATTCATCAACAAATACGCTTAAACGCCAGTGAGCAAGCTGCCACGGCTGTTGCGGAGATTATAAATGCAAATTGAACGACCAAATCTAGCGCTTATCGCGGGCGTTGATGAAGTAGGGCGCGGCCCATTGGTAGGAGATGTAGTCACTGCAGCGGTGATCCTCGATCCGACTAAACCGATTGCAGGTTTAGCTGATTCAAAAAAATTAACGGATAAGAAACGCCAAGCGCTTGCTATTGAGATTAAAGAAAAAGCGTTGTGTTGGTCAATTGGCCGTTGCAGTCCCACAGAGATTGACGAATTGAATATTCTCCAAGCCACGATGCTTGCCATGACGCGTGCGGTAGAGGGGTTAAGCACCGCACCTGAATTTGTGTTTGTTGATGGTAATCGCCTGCCAGCATTGGCTATGCCAGCGCAAGCGGTTGTCAAAGGAGATAGTTTAGTTGCCGAGATTTCCGCGGCGTCTATCATCGCTAAAGTAGCGCGCGATGACGAAATGATAGCGCTCGATAAACGCCACCCAGAGTATGGTTTTGCGGGGCATAAAGGCTATCCAACCAAGGCACACTTTGCCGCGCTTGAGCAATACGGTGCAATTGAAGAGCACCGAAAAAGTTTTAAACCAGTGCAACGTGTACTGGCAATGCAGGAGAAATAATGGCCGCTCCAGATTTTGTGCATTTACGGGTTCACTCAGACTTTTCGATGGTTGATGGTTTAGCCAAAACCAAACCAATTGTCGCCAAAGCGCAAGAGTTGCAACTACCCGCGTTGGCAATAACTGATCAAATGAACTTGTGTGGCTTAGTGCGTTTTTATGAAACATCGCACAACGCAGGCATTAAGCCCATCGTCGGTGCTGATTTTTGGCTACATAGCCCAGAGTTCCCTGAAGGGCCGTGTCGGTTGGTTATCTTAGCGAAAGATAATACCGGCTATAAAAACTTAACCTTATTAATATCTAAAGCGTATCAGCGCGGGCATTTATTTCACCGTCCAGTGATTGACCGTGACTGGCTTATTGAACACAAAGAAGGGCTTATATTACTTTCAGGTGCTAAAGATGGTGATTTAGGTAAGGCGCTATTAAAGGGCAACCCTACGATTGTAGAGTCAGTAGTGAGCTTTTATAAGCAGCATTTTAGTGATAACTATTACATTGAATTAGTGCGCACCAAGCGCGCACAAGAGGAAGAGTACCTCCATTTAGCGGTTGAGCTTGCCAGCATTGAGCAATTACCTGTTGTTGCTACTAACGAGGTGGTCTTTCTAAAGCCTGAAAACTTTGAAGCGCACGAAATACGCGTGGCCATTTTTGATGGCTATACGCTGGATGATAAACGCAGGCCAAAGCGCTTCTCCGAAGAGCAGTATTTAAAAACACCTGAACAAATGGCTGAGATTTTTAGCGATATTCCAGAAGCACTACAAAATACGGTAGAAATTGCAAAACGTTGCAATGTAACAGTACAACTAGGCACGTATTTCTTACCTGATTACCCAACAGGTTCACTGAAAATTGACGAGTTCTTAGTTAAAGTATCGCAAGATGGCCTAGAAGAACGGCTACTGTTTTTATTTCCTGATGAAGCAGAACGCGAAGAAAAACGCGTTGAATACGACGAGCGTTTGCAAATCGAACTCGATGTAATCAACCAAATGGGGTTCCCAGGCTACTTCTTGATCGTAATGGAATTCATCCAGTGGAGTAAAGATAATAACATCCCTGTAGGCCCAGGGCGTGGTTCAGGTGCCGGTTCATTAGTGGCCTACGCACTAAAAATCACTGATCTTGATCCACTCGAATTTGACTTGCTATTCGAGCGATTCTTAAATCCAGAACGTATTTCAATGCCGGATTTCGACGTCGATTTCTGTATGGATAGACGAGATGAAGTAATCGATCACGTATCAGCCTTATATGGGCGCGATGCGGTATCGCAAATTATTACTTTTGGCACCATGGCGGCCAAAGCGGTTATACGCGACGTTGGACGTGTGCTCGGTCATCCATATGGTTTTGTTGACCGTATATCGAAAATGATCCCAGGTGATCCAGGGATGACGCTCGCTAAAGCGTTTGATGTCGAGCCACGTTTACAAGAAGCCTACGATGGTGACTCTGAGGTAAAAGATCTCATTGATATGTGTCGCATCCTTGAAGGCTGTACACGTAACGCCGGTAAGCATGCCGGTGGTGTTGTTATATCACCAACCACCATTACCGACTTTGCTGCACTGTATTGTGATGACGAAGGTAAGTTTCCGGTTACTCAGTTTGATAAAAATGACGTAGAAACCGCAGGCTTGGTAAAATTTGACTTCTTAGGCCTTCGTACGCTCACCATTTTGCAATGGGCGGTTGATATGACCAATGTGCGCTTAGCCCGAGAGGGCAAAGAGCCAATAGATATCAACACCATAGAACTCAATGATAAAAAGAGCATTGAGTTATTGCTAAGAGCTGAAACGACCGCAGTATTCCAGCTTGAATCACGCGGTATGAAAGACTTAGTTAGGCGTTTAAAACCAGATTGCTTTGAAGATATGATAGCCTTGGTGGCTTTATTCCGCCCAGGGCCATTGCAATCGGGCATGGTAGATAACTTTATCGACCGAAAGCTCGGACGCGAAGAAATATCTTACCCTGATGCGCAATATCAGCACGAAAGTTTAAAGCCTATTTTGGAGCCAACTTACGGCATTATCTTGTATCAAGAACAAGTTATGCAAATTGCACAGGTATTGGCAGGTTACACCCTTGGTGGCGCCGATATGTTACGTCGTGCAATGGGTAAGAAAAAACCCGAAGAGATGGCCAAGCAGCGTTCAACCTTTGAAGATGGTGCACGAAATAACGGCATTGACGGCGAACTAGCGATTAAAATCTTCGATCTGGTAGAAAAATTCGCAGGTTATGGCTTCAATAAATCTCACTCTGCAGCTTATGCACTCGTGTCGTATCAAACGCTTTGGATGAAAACCCATTTCCCAGCTGAATTTATGGCAGCGGTTATGTCAGCGGATATGGACAACACTGAAAAAATTGTCACCTTGGTGGATGAGTGTGAGAACATGAAACTCACTTTATTACCGCCAGATGTTAATGCAGGCGAATACAAATTTACGGTTAACCTCAAAGGGGAAATTGTTTATGGTATCGGTGCGATTAAAGGAGTGGGCGAGGCGCCAGTTGATGCGATATTAGAAGCGCGCGCTGAAGGCGGTCCATTTAAAGATCTTTTTGATTTTTGCGCACGTGTAGATTTAAAGCGTATAAATAAGCGTGTTACTGAAAAACTTATTTATGCTGGCGCTTTGGATCAACTTGGCCCGGAGAAAACACAGCCAGCACGCGCCACTTTATTAGCCAGCTTAAAAGACGCTATGCGCGCTGCTGATCAGCACAATAAAGCGGAGTCGTTAGGGCAAACTGATTTATTTGGCCTGCTAGCCACAGAGCCTGATGAAGTGGAACAAGCGTTTATAAAAGCGATCCCACTGACTGATAATCAGTGGCTTGATGGAGAAAAGGAAACTCTAGGGCTTTATTTAACGGGTCATCCGATTAATCAGTACCGTAAAGAGCTAAAATACTACACCAGTGGGCGGTTAGTAGAGTTACAACCAACAAATCGAGACGTGCAATCAACCGCCGCAGGCCTAGTGATTGCAGCAAGAGTACTGGTAAATAAAAAGGGAAATCGCTGGGGACTTATAACTTTAGATGACAAGAGTGCCCGTATTGATGTACGCTTATTCCCAGAACAGTTTGAAATGTACCAAGATATGCTGCAAATCAACAATATCTTGGTAATATCCGGACAGGTCAGCTTTGATAACTTCTCCGGTGGCATTACAATGACCGCCAGAGATATATGCACGATAGCGCAAGCGCGAGAAAAACGTATAAAAGCGATTAAAATGACGCTGAATATGGTGCAAATCGACGCAAACTTTTTCGATAAGTTACAAAAAGTACTCGAACCTTATAAGTTTGGTACTTGTCCGATTAAGGTTTTCTATCAGCGTCCAGATGCGTTGGCCCAGTTAACCCTCGGGACAGAATGGTGTGTTACGCCAAGTGATGACTTAATTCATAAGTTATCGTTAATGGCGGCGCAAGATGTAGAACTAGAATTTAACTAATTAGGTAGTTTAGAGCATGAGCCTCAATTATCTTGATTTTGAGCTTCCAATTGCAGAATTAGAAGCAAAAATTGAAGAGTTACAAAATATAAGCCGCGCTGGCGAATTAAACCTTGAGTTAGAAGAGGAAGTCAGCCGATTAAAAGAGAAAAGTGCCCAGCAAAAAGAGGAAATATTCTCTAAGTTAGGTGCTTGGCAGGTTTCTCAGTTAGCCCGTCATCCGTTGCGTCCTTATACTCGTGATTATATCGAGCGTATTTTCACGGAATTTGATGAGTTTTCTGGCGATCGCACTTTTGCGAATGATCCCGCTATTCTTGGTGGTATTGCGCGTTTTGAAGGCCAACCAGTCATGGTTATTGGTCAACAAAAAGGACGAGATACTGCAGAGAAAATAAAGCGCAACTTTGGCATGCCAAAGCCTGAAGGTTACCGTAAAGCATTACGCTTAATGGAAATGGCTGAGCGTTTTAAAATGCCAATCATGACTTTCATTGATACGCCAGGCGCATACCCAGGTGTAGGCGCTGAAGAGCGTGGTCAATCAGAAGCAATTGCACGTAACCTTAAAGTAATGGCAGCATTAAAAGTGCCTACTATTTGTACGGTTATAGGTGAGGGCGGCTCAGGTGGTGCACTGGCAATTGGTGTTGGCGATCGTGTTAACATGTTGCAGTACAGCACTTACTCGGTTATTTCACCAGAGGGCTGCGCATCAATTCTATGGAAAAGTGCCGATAAAGCACCTCTTGCTGCAGAAGCGATGGGCGTAACCGCTGCACGTGTTAAAGAGCTTGATTTAATTAATAGTGTGGTAGATGAACCTCTTGGTGGTGCACATCGTAACTATGAAGCGATGGCTCGTAACCTTAAAGCTCAGCTTAAGCGTGATTTAAGTGATTTACAGGCATTGAGCCTTGATGAAATGCTTGATCAACGTTACAAACGTTTAATGTCATTTGGTTATTGTTAATTAATACCAAATTACTGAAAAAAGCCGCTTTTGCGGCTTTTTTGTTTTAAAATGTTTATCAGCTATCAGCTATCAGCTATCAGTAGCAAAGTAATCATTCACTTAGGCAGCGGTTTAATTCATGCATTCAACGTCTTTATATCAACAAGTAAAAAACGTCATAACACCTTATGTAGTTGAGCATAAAATCTCATTTACGGTGGCACTTTCTGGTGGCGTGGATTCAGTGGTATTACTGCATGTAATGAATGCGCTGAAAGCTGAAGTACCGCAATTGCAATTAAATGCCGTATATGTAAATCATGGTTTAAGTGAGTATGCTAATAACTGGCAGTCTTTCTGTAAAAAATTATGTGCAACACTGAATATTACTTTTTATCCAGCGCAAGTAAATATCGAAAACAAAGCCCGCACTAGTTTAGAAGAGCTCGCGCGTGATGCTCGCTATAAAGCACTTGATCACCATAGTCCCACAGGCAGTATTATTTTACTTGGGCAACATTTAAATGATCAACTAGAGACGTTCTTACTAAGATTAAAACGCGGCTCAGGGTTACAAGGTTTAGCCTCTATGCGACAAACTAGAACACTTAATTCTGGTCGCATGTGCTTACGACCCTTGTTAAATGTTACGCGCCAGAATATTGAGCAATTTGCAGATGATTTTAACCTTTCACACATTACAGATGATTCAAATTCAGATGAACGCTTCGATCGAAATTTTTTAAGAGGGAAAGTTGTACCCGTTTTATCGGAAAAATTTACAGGATTTGAAAAAAGCGCATCTCGTAGTATTTCGCTTTTGCAGCAACAGCAAGATGTGTTAGATGAATATACCCAATTAGATTTAGCACAATCTCAAAATGAGCATCGAGGATTAAGCTGTGAAAAGATGGGTGTATTTAGCCTACCTCGTCAAGCGAACGTATTACGGTGTTGGCTTGGGCAGTTCACCCGTTTAATGCCTTCGCAAAAACAAACCCAGCAAATATTATTACAAGGTTTAACGGCGCAACGCGATGCGCAGCTATTGATTCAACTTGCAGAAGGTCAAGTACGTCGTCATCAAGGCTATTTGTACTTTGTTAATGAAAGTGTAACGGCCCAAAAAGAACAGTCAGTCACGAGTGATAATCAAAAGTTGTCTGACGGGTGTTATTTAATGTCATTTCGCGGAGAGGGAGTGAGATCACCATTTGCAGATGAGCAAGTAACTGTACGTTTTAATTGTCCGCAAGCGCGTATTAAGCCATTAAAAAAACCGGGCCATAATACGCTTAAGCATTGGTTTAAAGATGCTAAAGTTGCCCCTTGGTTACGTGCAAATATACCGCTTATTTTTTATAATGAACAATTAGTTTTTGTAGTAGGGCACTTTGTAAGTGCAGAACACTATGAACAAGAAGGTATATTTTGGAAGATAAAAATATGACGACACAACAGCCACACGTTGGCTTATCGTTAGTAAATAAAGCGCCGTTAGGACTTATAGTAACAGCAGTGATTGCAATTATTGCTACAGTTATGTTTGAACTAGACATCATAACGTTGGCTTACTCTATTGCTGGTGGCTTGATCTGCGCAATGATTTTAATTGCCTATTGGTTGGGGAAAGGCGGGTTATTCTTTATTGCGGGAGTGAGTATACCTTTGTTAATGGTGATAGTTATACCACTGACAACGATGGCCGCACTATTATATTTAATTAGTGGTTTCTTTTTTGGTTTTTGCTTAGCGTTATTAGGCTACAAAATATTCACTAAATAGTAAATTAAAGCCTAGAGGGGGAAGCTAGGCTTTTGGTTAGTTAATAGGCTTTAGCGCAATTTCGACCAGATGCTTTCGCTTTGTATAAGCCCTTATCTGCGCGTGCAAAAATTTCATTTTCGCAGTCTTGGCTATTGGCTAAAGTGAAACCAATACTGGTTGTTACTTCATATTGCTTCATTAAATTTGATTCAGTGACTAGGCGCATTACTCGCTGGGCAATGACTTTGTTGGTCGTAAACTCAGGGTCATCAATTAAAACTGCAAATTCATCGCCGCCAAAACGAAATACGCAATCAGTACCACGAATACTACTGCATAATACGCTAGAAAATTCTTGTAGCACATCGTCACCGGTTTTATGGCCAAAATTATCATTTACTTGTTTAAAGTTATCTAAATCAAGCAACATTAAACTAAATGGGCGATGGTGACGGCGACAACGTTCTAACTTTTGCGCCAAAACATCATTAAATTGGCTGCGATTATTTAACCCTGTCAATGCATCTTTGGTTGCTAGCTTTAGTACGCGGTTATACATCAATGCATTACGTAAAGGATAAATTAATACGCTGTGTAAGCCTGCGAGTTTTTTTTCAATATTGCCAGTGAGTGGATATTGGCAAAAGTAAATTAACTGGCCTAAATGTTCGTTGTTAATATCTAAATCAAACGAATAAGGCGGTTTGCTATTATCACTGCTAGCGATTTGAGCAACCCCAAGAGAGGATTGAAACTGTAAGCCCGAAAAATTGATAATTTGCTTAGCGTAGTTTGCATAAATCGTCAAAAGCTCTTCTACATTTAGAGTCGTTTGTAATTTCTCTAGTAAACTGTGTAGAGCCGCGGGTTCATTTTTACGGTAGTGCTCTGCCGAAAACGGCAAAAACTCGCCCCGCGCTGAGACTCGTTGTGTCAAAATATGGACGTTTTCCATTGAATTCTCCCCCCAGGAGTTAGTTACTCACTTAACTAAGCTATTTTTGTGCCACAATTTCAAACTGGCTGAAAAACAGATAGTTGCTATAGTTAGAATAAGAACTGATGGATTTTTGACAGCAGCATCGCGAGGAGGCCTCATTGCAAACAGTATTAGCCCAAATATTTGGTTTGCTCCTTGGCGCTGTGGTGCTGGTTTGGCTATTTAAACGCGTAGGTTTACCGCCAATATTAGCTTATCTCGCTACGGGCGTGCTTGCAGGCAGTCATGGCATTGGCTGGATGGCACAAAGCCATGAGATCCACTTTATTGCAGAGCTTGGTATTGTTTTTTTATTATTTAGTTTAGGTCTAGAATTTTCACTGGGCCGATTAATGGCAATGCGTAATATTGTATTTGGTCTAGGGACCTTACAAGTTATTGTGACAAGCATTGTTCTGATGCTTATTTTACTCTTACTGAATCTTTCGCTACTCACCAGTTTTACCATCGCGACATTAATGGCGCTTTCATCAACAGCTGTTGTTGTTAAGTTATTAAAAGAATCTGGCGATTTAAAAGAGCGGCGCGGGCAGCTTGCAATCGGTATGTTATTGTTTCAAGACATAGCCGTAGTCCCCCTTTTAATTATTTTACCTCTTTTGGCGCAAAGCAGCGGCTCAGAAGGCATTGCATTTGCGCTAATCATCGCACTTACTAAAGGAGCTTTTGTATGTGCATTATTATGGGCCATAGGCAAATGGATATTACCTAAGGTATTTAATGAAGTCGCTTTAATGCGTACGGACGAGCTATTTGTATTAACCACACTCGTGGTCGCTTTATTTGCTGCAGGGCTAACCTACCTATTTGGTTTATCGATGGCTTTAGGAGCATTTTTAGCAGGTATGATGCTGGGTGAAAGCCAATATCGACATCAATTAGAAGCCGATATTCGACCATTTCGCGATATTTTAATGGGATTGTTTTTTGTTACCGTGGGCATGCAGCTTGATATTTTATTTGTGCTTGGCGTGTGGTATTGGATCATTGCAGCATTGGCTTTAATGTTAGTGCTAAAAATAGGGGTGATCACATTACTTGCCCAACTAATGGGGGAGCGCAAACAAGATGCAATAGCCGCTGGCATTATGCTTTGGCAAATGGGGGAGTTTGGCTTTGTATTAATTGCACTGGCTACTAAGCATCAATTATTAGCTTTGGAGCATGCCTCATTTTTAATCGCAATAGCAGTGATGTCGATGGGTTTAACCCCGTATTTAATAGAACGTACACCATGGTTATTAAAGCAATTTGGTTTCTTAAAAATGCCTCGTAATAAATGGCAGCAAGAGCCGACGAGTAGTATTTTATATCGTAATCACGTAGTTATTTGCGGGTTTTCTCGGGTTGGCCAAACAATAGCACGATTTTTAAAGCCTGAAGCGATCGAATATGTTGCCATCGAACGCAACCCAATACTCGTACAAGAAACTAAAGTAGCAGGCGAACCAATTATATTTGGTCATGTAAAACAAAAAGATATTTTAAAATCAGCAGGAGTAGAGCATGCACGTTTAGTGATTATAACATTCACTGATTTTGAACAAACCCAAGTAGTTATTGATGCGATTAAACAAATAGCGCCTACGGTAAAAATTTTAGTACGCATGCGAGATGACAGCCAGCTAGAGGCACTTAAAGAGCTTGGTGTAACAGAAGTTGTGCCCGAAACGCTCGAAGCCAGCTTAATGTTAGTATCGCATGTTTTGTACATGTCAGGTGTGCCGATGACACGAATTGTGCGCCGAGTGAGTAAAGAACGACGTAATCGTTATCAGTTTTTACATGGTTTTTTTGCAGGTGATAAATTTGATAGCGAAGAAACTAATGCAGATCGCTTAGAATACCTACATGTTATCGCGTTACCTGAAAACGCCTTTGCGGTAGATAAAAACATCAGCGAACTTAATCTCGAAAAGCGCAAAGTGTCGGTACGTGCATTACGCCGTCAAGACCGAGAAATAGACACGCCGTCAGTAAAAACGATTTTACTCGCAGGCGATATATTAGTGTTACAAGGCAAGCCACGCAGGGTAGAACGAGTTGAACGTTATATTCTAGACGGCAGTGAGTAGCTAAGCGTATAGAACAGCTATAATACCCAAATATTAAGCCCCGCGAACGCTGAGTCCTGCATCATGAGGTGACTCGGGTATAAGTTGTAGCCTGAATAGAGAGTCGTGGGCTAATCTAATTCTAAAAACTCACGTATTTGTGGTAACTTTTCTAAACCGTCTTTATAACCAATATCAATTAAGTGTTGGGTATAGCGTTTTTCAAAAAGTAAGTAGCTGGTTAAACTCGATTGTGAACGTTTTTTAACCCCAATCATACGCAATAAAATCTTAATAGGCAGTGGCATATCGTCATAATATTGCGCTGCAATCGCATTAAAGTTTTCTGATGGGTTGATCACGTAAGAATCAATTTGTTTTAGTTCTTGATGTTTATCACGCCCGGGTAAAAGCCCCAAAGTACGATTGATCCGTTCAAGTCGCTCAAGGTCCGATTGCAATGTATCGGTAAATACACTATCGAGTAAGTGGCCAGCAATAGACGACAACCCCGGATAGTGTGGTAAATAACCCGGAGGGTGCAACTCTTTAGGTTGATCAACACCAATAATAAATATTTTTTCAGCGCCAAGGTGTACGCATGGACTCAGAGGTGAAAGCTGGTGGATAGAGCCATCACCAAAGTAATGGTTTTGTACATTTACACTCGGGAACACCATAGGTATAGCACTCGACGCCATTAAATGCTCAACATTAATACGCGTAGCTTTACCTTCACGCTTAGCACGTTGCCAAGGTAATTGCGTATTAGATTGAAAAAATGCAACAGAATCGCCCGTTGTATAACTTGATGCTGTAATAGATAAAGCATCTAAATAATTGCGGTGTAAGTTACGTTCAATACGGTTTAAATCTAAAATATCGTTAAGTAAATTACGTAAAGGCTGACTATTTAATAAGCTCGCAGGGGGATGATTTATATGCTCAGACTGAAAACTAGTGAGCATGTTGCGTGTTATATGCCCAAAAACACTGATAAAGTCACTTTTATACACCATAGAAGTAGAAAAGTTTTTCCATACAGAATCAAGCTTTCGTACCGCCAAGTGTGCACATGAAGCATAACTAGCTAAAGCTGCAGAATTAATAGCCCCTGCGGAGGTGCCATTTATAATCGTAAAAGGTAAAGGCGCTGTACGAGGCATGCTTTGCGCGAGCGCTTTAAGCACGCCCACTTGGTACGCTGCGCGTGCGCCACCACCGGTTAATAATAGTGCGATTTTAGGTTTATCTTTATTGACTTGCTTGATTCTCATAATTGCAATTAAACTGTTGACCGTCTTTACTTTATTTATTAACTGTAAGTCTTTAAGCTAGAAGAATCAAAGGATACCTTAGTGATAGTAAAATTTTTATCATTAAGTTGTGAATTATAATCACTTAGGTAACTCTAAGTGAGATAAACGTGCATTTTAATTTTTATGGAGTTCGTATGTCAGATCAATCAACACCGCCAGATATCGAAAAACGTCCACCAAACAACAACTTACTCTTTGCTGCTGTAATACTGGTTATTATTTTATGCGCCGGAGCATTTGTATTATTGAGCTCTGATGAGCAGCCTCAACCCATTGTAGAAGTCGCTCCCACAGCACAGCCTATACAAGAATATCAAACAGTTGAGGAACCACAGCCTCAAATTGAACAAATTGAACCGCCAGCAGCTCAGCCGCAGGTAGAGCGTCCACCAACACGTAATGTTGAACCCGCGCCAGTAGTAGCACCTCTTCCATCATTAAATGAAAGTGACGCTGTAGTGGTCGCGCGCATAGATGATTACTTAAGTGATCAAGCAATGGGCTTACTACTAACAGACGATGTAATACGTCGTGCTGTTGTATTTATAGATAACTTAGCAAAAGGCAAAGTAGCGGTTAAACATGCGCCAGTAGAGCGTCCACAAGATGGTTTTAGCGTGATGGAAGGTGACATTCTCACTATCGACCCAAACAGTTACGAGCGATACACGCCGTATGTAAAAGTATTTACCAGTATGAGCGCGGCACAAATTGTGCGTTTGTATGATGAATATAAACCACTCATTAATGACGCGTACACCGAAATTGGCTATTCAGGTGATGCATTTAATCAAACACTTCAAGAAGCCATTGATTTATTACTAGATACACCAGAGCCAAAAGGTGACATGCCGTTACTGAGAAATTCAGTAACGTACCAGTACGCTTACTCTGAATGGGAACGTTTACCCGCAGCGCAAAAGCAATTATTGCGCATGGGCCCTGAAAACATGAAAAAGGTAAAAGTAGTATTACGTAACGTTCAAAAAGAGCTAGATAACCAGTAATCTTGATAAAGTAGCTTAAAAAACAGTGCGATTGTATGTTTAACATGCAATCGCACTTTCTTTTTGTGTTTACCCTTGAATAACACAGCAAAAGTAGCGATAATCTCTCCCGCGCCAACCAAGGCCCTCAATGGTAGTCTTATTGGTCCTCTCGCAACACTAGCAGGCGAACCTGGTCAGGCCCGGAAGGGAGCAGCCACAGTTTGTGACGTGTGTGCCGAGATGTGGCTGGTAAGACTGCCACCCAAATTCCTCATTTGGGTGTTGTAAATTTCCTTTTTCATACTATCTAAAATTACCAATACTATTTTCTCATATTGCGCTTTTGGTAAATCCTCGTCAAAATTGTAATGGCATCATTTTTAATCAAATAGGCGTGCTTTTTCATCATACCTTTGCCGTGAAGTGAACATTGATAAAGTTTAAAATATTTTACTTAATGGACTAATTACACCGTTCGCTCCTTGCTGTAAAACATGGGTATATATTTGCGTTGTTTTGACATCTGAATGGCTAAGCTGAGCTTGAACTGTTCTGATATCGGCACCACTTTGCAATAGATGCGTTGCAAATGAATGGCGTAAGGTATGCGGTGTTATTATTTTTGTTAATCCCGATTTTTGAACGGCTTTTTTTATTTCTTTTCTTATACACGAATGATGAAAATGATGTCGTCTTATTTCACCACTTTGAGGATCTGTGCTTAATATATGTGAGGGAAATAAATACTGCCACGCAAGTGATTTTGAGGCAGAAGGATATTTTTTTGTTAAAGCATAAGGCATCCATACGCCAGTATATTCCGTATTATTTAAATCAAGTTTTAGATAGTCATCAACCTGCAGAATTTGATTTCTCAGCATAGGAATTAGCTCGGTGGCCAATGTTACAATACGGTGTTTATTACCTTTGCCATTCCATACTTGAATACACTTGTAATCAAAATAAATATCTTTCACTCTTAATTGTACCGCTTCCATTACTCTTAAACCACTCCCGTACATAAGGCTTGCAATAAGGTAATAACGCTTATTTAAATGAGTCATAAGCAGCTTAACTTCTTCTGGCGTCATAACTACAGGTAGTTTTGCTTGTTTTTTACTGCGAGCAAAATTTAAGTTTAACGACAGCTCTTTTTTTATTATGTGCTTGTATAGAAATGACAATGAATTGAGTGCCGTGGCTTGCGTTCGTGGTGCAACGTTTTGTTTTAACTCTAGATAGCGCTCGACTTCATTGTCTCCCATTGAGGCGGGGTGGCGCTTATCATGAAAATGGATATAAGATGCAATCCATCTCAGGTACGTGTCCACGGTACGTAATGAATACTGACGTACCAACATATAATCAGCGATATAATTTAAAAATGGAGAGCGCGTTTTCATGTCATCACCAATATCGATGACTGTATAAATATGGCTATGTTGTATTTCAGTGTTGGTGAACTATATTTAATATACTGAAACCTAATAACGGTAGGTGCAACATGGCTTCCAAGCAGTTTCAAAATATACTACATCACATTACCAACTTAAATTACGCTCAACTTAAAAAGCTTCGCCACGAAGTTGAATCAAATATTGCCACTAACCAAGTAGGTCAAGCCATTGCCGACCATGAAGAATCAATATCTCATTGCCCCCATTGTGATTCACATAATCTAAATCGTTGGGGAATGACAAAGCAAGGAATTCAGCGCTTTAAGTGTAAATCATGCAACAAAACATTTAATGCACTTGCAGACTCACCACTTTACCGAATGAAAAAGGCTGAGAAGTGGATCGAATATAACACTTAGAACGTCATTTCGTTGGAGACATATGTTTATTAAAGCCCCTGCCAGCTTTAATCCTTCAGTACTAACGGGTGTTATTGAAGCTGATGAAACATCTTTACCAGAATCTTTTAAAGGTAAGAGGGTTATTAACCGTAAGTCCCGTAAACGTGGTGGTGGAAAAAT
>NZ_JABEPJ010000013.1:0-142482 GCF_013002825.1 Pseudoalteromonas sp. NEC-BIFX-2020_002 | reverse complement strand
TCTTCAATTAAAAGTTTTTTCTGTTCTCATCCAATAAAGAATGAAGAACCTGCTCAATGAATTCTGAATTTATTTAATATCTTTCGATATTGAATTGACTGTGCCGAATAATTATTAAAAATAACTATTCTGTTGGTCACTCAGTTTCTCTTTCGAGAAATCACATTGAGACTCTAAATTTTTTGCCTTGCTTAGTAAACTAAGTTCGGCTGTTAGAACTCAATCTGTACGAGTGCCCACACAGATGATTGCTTTATATTGTTAAAGAACGTTGCGATTAAAGTTAAACTTTATCTCGCTAGGGCTGCGCATATTACGCTTTCCTATTTTTTTGTCAACACTTAAATTTTAGTTTCTTTTAAAGAATTTCAAAGTTAAGTTTTACTCGACTCACTGATTAACTCTTGCCCCGCTAAGCGTTGCTGTCTGCCGTCTCAGTGGGGTCGCATTATAGGGCGCGGCGGATTTTACGCAAGCGTTATTTGAAGAAAACTTGAAATAACGTACTGTTCGTTCATTATTTAAACCAAACACTGCAAAACCAAAGCTTTTAACGTTTAAATAACCCTAATAACGGGTTTTAAATGTAAAAAGCCCAGTGATATATCACTGGGCTTTATTTAAATAACTCTAGTTAAGCAATACCATATTGTTCACGGTATGCTTTTACTGATTCTAGATGCTCATCCATAGTACCTTTACTCTCAAGGTAACTGATTAAATCAGCAAGCTTAACGATTGAAACTACTTTAGTTCCAAAGTCACGCTCTACTTCTTGAATTGCAGAAAGCTCTGCTTTTCCTTTTTCTTGGCGGTCTAGTGCTATTAACACACCGCTTAGGTCTGCACCGTTTTGCGCGATGATCTCCATAGACTCACGAATTGCTGTTCCTGCAGTGATCACGTCATCAACTAACATGATTTTACCTTTAAGCTCAGAGCCGACTAATGTGCCACCTTCGCCGTGTGCTTTTTTCTCTTTACGGTTAAAACAATAAGGCACATCTTTATCATGATGATCAGCAAGTGCGACTGCGGTAGTCGTTGCAATTGGAATACCTTTATAAGCAGGGCCAAATAATACATCATATTCAATTGCAGCATCTTCTAATGCTGCAGCATAAAAACGACCAAGGCGTGCAAGGTCTCGACCAGTATTAAATAAGCCCGCATTAAAGAAGTAAGGACTAGTACGGCCAGACTTTAAAGTAAACTCACCAAACTTTAGTACCTGCTTTTCAAGGGCAAATTCAATAAACTCTATTTGATAATCTTTCATTGCTATAAACCTATCATTTATTAAGCTAATGCTTGTTTTTGAATATCGATAATTTCGCGAATTGAATGTTTTGCAAGTGTTAGCAGCTCATCAAGCTCGTCAAACGAAAATGGTTCGCCTTCCGCAGTACCTTGAATTTCGATCACTTTGCCTGTTTCAGTAAGAATTACATTCATATCTGTTTCAGCGGCTGAATCTTCTAAATACTCTAAATCACTAATAGCCTGGCCTTTATAGATGCCAACAGATATAGCAGCGATCATATATTTAAGAGGATTCGAATTGATCATACCTTTACTACGCATATGTGTAAGTGCATCGACTAACGCAACACATGCGCCGCTGATAGATGCGGTACGTGTTCCGCCATCAGCTTGAATAACATCACAATCAATAGTAATAGTATTTTCACCTAACGCTTTTAAATCTACAGCAGCACGAAGTGCTCGTGCGATTAGGCGTTGAATTTCCATAGTTCGACCGCTTTGTTTGCCGCGCGCCGCTTCACGACCATTTCGAGTATGGGTAGAGCGCGGTAACATACCGTACTCAGCTGTGATCCATCCTTTGCCTTGGCCTTTCATAAAGCGTGGTACACCTGATTCAACAGTTGCTGTACAAAGTACTTTAGTGTTACCAAATTCAACCAACACAGAGCCTTCAGCATGCAAGGTGTAATTACGTGTAAATGTAACCGGTCTAATTTGGTTAGGTGTTCTTTCGCTTGGACGCATTCACGATCCCCTTAATTCAGAATTTTACGTATTATAAGTCGATGTGTGCTTAGATGCCATGCTGATTTAAACAAAAACCAACTGTAAAATTCTCATCAACAAAAATTTCCGCTAGAGCTTATACAGTGTTACGGTATAATCACTTTAATATTGTCTAAATAAAACTAGGAAACCATCCATGATCCACAGTATGACTGCTTACGCGCGTCGCGAAATTAAAGGCGATTGGGGCACTGGCACCTGGGAAGTTCGTTCAGTAAACCAACGTTACCTTGAAACCTTTATCCGCGCACCTGAGCAATTTCGTGGCATGGAGCCGGTTATTCGTGAGCGCTTACGTAAACATTTGCAACGCGGTAAAGTTGAAGTGTTCTTAAAGTTTGTAGCAAATCCAGCTCATGTTGGTGAGCTGTCGATCAATGAAGCATTGGCAGCGCAGCTTATTAATAGTGCTAAATGGGTGCAACAACAAAGTAATGGTGACATTAATCCTGTTGATATCTTACGCTGGCCTGGTGTTATGGAAGCAGAAGAACTTGATATGGACAGCGTTAACACAGCACTTATATCGGGTTTTGATCAAGTGATCGAAGACTTTAAATCTGCCCGTGGTGATGAAGGTGCTAATCTCGAAGAAATGATAGCGACCCGTCTTGATGCTATTTTAGAACAAGTGAATATAGTAGAAACTCACATGCCGGAAATAGCAAAATGGCAACGTGAAAAACTCGCTCAAAAACTAGAGGATTTAACCGCTAATATTGACGAATCACGCCTTGAGCAAGAACTTATTTACCTAGCACAAAAACAAGATGTAGCTGAAGAGCTTGACCGTTTAAAATCTCACGTAAAAGAAACAAAAAAGATTCTTAAAAAAGGCGGAGCGTGTGGTCGTCGTTTAGATTTTATGATGCAAGAGTTTAACCGCGAAGCAAATACTCTAGCGTCTAAATCTATTAATAGTGATATCACTAGCGCAGCTGTTGAACTTAAAGTATTGATTGAACAAATGCGCGAGCAAATTCAGAACATAGAGTAACGCAATAAAAAGACCCAAATAAATATTTTGCTCTTTCAGTCTATCTATAGGTACTTAAGCTAGCATTTAAGTGCCTTTAAATAGACTCTGGTTTTGCAAGAAAAGTATTTAGATCCCTCCCCTCTCTCCACTTTTTTATTTTATAAATTCACATTATTTATCATAAATAATTCGCTGCCAATAGAATATAATGGGCTATACTTACGTCTAAATAAGCAACAGTGTTGAATTTAGATAAGGTTATACCTATGAAGTTAAATGTTAAATTATACTCTGCATTTTCGAGCATCATCATTTTGATGTTAGTCTCGAGTACTATTGTTTGGTTTAAAGTATCTACTGAAACTCAACGAGCTTTAGAAATTAAAGGCGATGACTTACCTGGGCTTATTTTATACATGGCGCAGCTTGATGAAATGTATCGTATGCAAAATGAAGCTTTAGAGTACTTATCTGGTGATGTGAATAAAGTTAAAGATTTTAATGAGCTATTTACTCAATTCAAGAAAACTAATTCAGAGTTAAGGAAATACGAATCAGCAAAAGCTTCTGATCGTATAAAGATGGATAAAATCTCAAGTCTAATGGAACAGTATCATCAAAGCGTTAATAATAATATTTTTGAAAAATACAATCCTGCAACGCACCAACAAGCTATTGCTCAAGCAAAAAGCCTGAAAAATACATCTGGTGAGCAGTTAGAGACTCTTTTAGATAAATTAAAAGACGAAGAGTTTGCCGACGCCTTTAACACAACTGAAATAAACGAAGCCCTAAACGATGATTTACCCGGGGTGCGTTATTATTTAGAAATGGTTGATGAAGCCGGTGATATGCTGTCGTCGATTAATGCACATCTAGCAGGTGATTTGTCTGCGCAAAATGATTTTAAAAAGGATGCAGCAAGCTTTGCTGAATACCTAACATTAATAAAACCGCTAGAACAAAAGCCCAATGAAATTCAAAATATCAAACAAATTGAAAGTTACTTTGAAACGATAAAGCGTGAAGCTGCTATTGTTTTTAATGCTTATAATCCACAAAACCATACAGCTGCAAAAATCGCTATTAATACTCTAGAAGAAAGTATTATTAATGAATTAGTTACAATTTTACAATCATCCGCTGATGAAGAAAGAGATGATGCTACTTCTGCTCTAGATCACTTAGATACCGGATTAAATTTTACTTTAACTATTATTATTATAATAACCTTAATAGCAACCATCATTGGATTTAGTGTAGCTTACCTAATTAGTAAATCTATTTTATCAAGACTCTCTTTGGTACTAGATACCGCTCATAGCATTGGTAATGGAGATATATCAAAACCAGCAATCGAACATCGTAATGAAGATGAAATTGACGCACTTGCTGATGCAACCAACAAAATGTCGTTATCATTAAATAACTTACTTGAAGCCATCAGTGGAGTTGTTTCTGATGTGAAGCTTTCAAGTGGTGATATTGCAAATACAAACACCCAAATAGCAACCCGCAGCCAAGAGTCTGCCGATCAATCAACACAGGTCGCGACAGCTATTGAAGAAATGAGTTCAACGGTCTCCGAAGTTGCGCGTCAGAGTCAGCAAGCCTCCAGCCAAGCTGAAAATGCAAAAGATCTCGCAAGCAATGGGGGTATATCAGTAAAAAGTACAGTTGATGAAATTAAAAGTGCCTCAGCGCGCGTACAAACTACTGCAGATACGGTGACTGAACTTGGTGATTTAAGTGCGCAAATAGGCAATGTGATAGGGGTTATAGGCAGCATCGCAGAGCAAACTAATCTGCTAGCATTAAACGCTGCAATTGAAGCTGCTCGAGCCGGTGAACAAGGTCGTGGATTTGCCGTTGTAGCCGATGAAGTTCGTACTTTAGCTGAGCGAACAACTAAAGCAACTGAAGAAGTAGTTAATACTGTGCAATCCATTCAAAATCAAACGCAAGTTGCAGTGAACTCAATGCAAAGTAGTGTTGAACAAGTAAATATGAGCGTAACTTTAGCTGAAGAGGCTGGTAATCAGCTAGAAAACATTGTAATTGGCGCAACTGAAATCGCAGCAATGATCCAATCTATCGCAACAGCCACAGAAGAGCAGTCTGTTGTTGCAAGTGAAATGGCTAAAGATGTGTCACTCATCGAGCAATCAAGCCAAAGCTCACTCCGTGATACTCAAGTTGCTGCGCACTCCGCAAACTCATTAAATAGCCAAGCAGAGCAACTTGCGCAATTAGTTGCTAAATTTAAACTAAGGTAATGTGTAGTTGAGCTAGTTTAGTCATTTACAGTACAATGCTCCTATCAAAGGCTTGGGTAATAGTTAACCCAGGCCTGTTTACTTTATGTAGAGAATTAAATAATGGCGCAAACTCGTGGTAACCTGTTTATTTTATCAGCCCCATCTGGCGCAGGTAAATCAAGCTTAATCAATGCATTGTTAGCTAAGTATAGTGATATGAAAGTGTCTGTATCACACACTACCCGCTCACCTCGCCCTGGTGAAGAAAACGGCGCACATTACCATTTTGTGAATGTTGATGAATTCAAATCATTGATCGAAAAAAATGATTTTTTTGAATGGGCCCAAGTCTTTGATAATTACTACGGCACATCAAAGCAAGCAATTGAGGAGCAACTCGCTGCCGGTATTGATGTGTTTTTAGATATTGACTGGCAAGGCGCGCAACAATTACGCAAACTTGTTGATGATATAGAGACCATTTTTATCCTACCGCCATCAAAAGCAGAGCTTGAATCTCGCTTAAATAACCGCGGACAAGATTCACAAGAAGTGATTGCAAGTAGAATGGCTAAAGCACAATCAGAAACCTCTCACTACGATGAATATGATTATGTCGTCGTTAACGATGATTTTGCCAGTGCATTGAATGAAATTGAAACAATTGTGCTAGCAAAACGCCTATCACTACAAAGCCAAGCTATTCGTCATCAAGATTTACTCGCTGACCTACTGAGTTAAATCTTAATTTAAGCTCGGTAAGTATTTTATTTGTTTAAATTAACCACAAGCTATTGGCGAATCTGGCTCGTTGCAGTAAACTACGTCTTTGCTTAAAAATTTATTTGGAGTGCTGAAGATGGCTCGCGTAACTGTTGAAGATGCAGTAGATGCAATTGGTAATCGTTTTGACTTAATTTTAGTTGCGGCTCGTCGTGCCCGCCAAATTGCAGTTGGTGGAAAAAACCCACTAGTTGATCCTGAAAACGATAAGCCAACAGTTGTTGCTTTACGTGAAATTGAACTTGGTTTAGTTGATAGCTCATCGATGGATCTTATTGATCGTGAAGAGCAACAACACCAAGAAGCAGCTGAAATGGCTGCCGTTGCTGCTATTGTAGGTGGCAACCAATAATCTGACTTCCCGGTCCGATTTAGCCAACGACGTAGTATTTCTACTCTAGTCGTTGGCAATCCCTCCTTTTCATCGTATATTCTTAACTTACCGTTACCTATTTGCTTCACTCGAACATTGGAGTGTGAATGTATCTTTTTGAAGGTCTAAAAAAGAAAATATCAGAATACTTACCTGCTGCTGATGTAGAGCTGGTACAAAAAGCCTACGTGGTAGCCCGAGAGGCCCATGAGGGTCAAACTCGCTCAAGCGGCGAACCTTACATAACCCACCCTGTTGAAGTAACCCAGATTTTGGCTGGCATGCACTTAGATCACGAAACATTAATGGCAGCATTGATGCATGACGTGATTGAAGATACCGACTTTAGCCAACAAGATTTAGCCGAAATATTTGGCGAAACAGTTGCTGAATTGGTGGAGGGCGTCAGCAAGCTTGATAAACTAAGTTTTAAAGATAAAAAAGAATTTCAAGCTGAAAACTATCGAAAGATGATTATGGCAATGACCCAAGATATTCGGGTTATTTTAATCAAACTTGCAGATCGTACTCATAATATGCGAACTTTAGGGGCACTTCGTCCTGATAAACGTCGTCGCATTGCACGTGAAACGTTAGAGATTTATGCACCGATTGCCAATCGTTTAGGTATTCATGATATTAAGAATGAATTAGAGGATTTAGGATTTCAAGCCCTCTACCCAATGCGCCACCGCGCACTTAAATCAGAAGTTGCCAAAGCGCGCGGAAACCGTAAAGAAGTCATTTCAAATATCCAAACAGAAATCACAGCACGTTTAGAAGAAGCCGGCATTAAAGCAACCGTCTCTGGTCGTGAAAAACATTTATACAGTATCTATAAAAAAATGCTGAATAAAGAACTACTGTTTAATGAAGTAATGGATATTTACGCATTTAGAATTGCGGTTGATTCAATGGATATCTGCTACCGTGTATTAGGGGTGGCTCATAACCTCTATAAACCAATTGAAACTCGCTTTAAAGACTACATCGCAGTACCTAAAACCAACGGTTATCAATCACTACACACTTCATTAGTCGGTCCTCATGGTATACCTGTTGAAATCCAAATTCGTACTCATGATATGGATCATATGGCAGATAAAGGTGTAGCGGCGCATTGGATGTATAAAAAATCAGGTGACAGTGCCGGTCACACTGCACAGCAACGTGCTCGCCAGTGGATGCAAAGCTTACTCGAATTGCAGCAGAGCGCAGGTTCATCGTTTGAATTTGTTGAAAATGTTAAAACAGAGTTATTCCCTGAAGAAATTTATGTCTTTACCCCTGATGGTCGTATTGTCGAGCTACCTATGGGTGCAACTGCTGTAGATTTTGCTTATGCCGTACACACTGACGTAGGGAATACCTGTGTTGGTGCACGTGTTAATCGTAAACCGTACCCACTAAGTAAAGCACTGGATACAGGCCAAACAATTGAAGTTATTACTAGCTCAGGCGCGCATCCAAATGCCACTTGGCTAAACTTTATTGTTACTGGTAAAGCACGCTTAGGCATTCGTAATTACCTCAAAAGCCAGCATCATGAAGAAGCATTATTACTAGGCCGAAGATTGCTCGATTCAGCTTTAGGTGAAACTAAATTTGATGATATTCCGGTTGAAAATATTAATCGTGTACTAGAAGAACATGAACTTAATAGTGTATTAGAGCTACTTGTTGAAATTGGTTCTGGTAATTTAATGAATATGCTTATTGCACGACGTTTATTGCAAAATGATGATTTAGGCGATATTGCCAAAAATGCCAAAGCGACCATTATTGGCACTGAAGGTATGCTAGTTAATTATTCTAAATGTTGTAGACCAGTACCAGGGGACGCTATCACTGCGCATATAAGCCAAGGTAAAGGGGTAACCGTTCATCGTCAAGAATGTAAAAACATTCGAGGCTGGGAGTCAGAGCGATCAAAATACCTCGTTGTAAAATGGGATGATAATCCAGAGAAAGAATACATTGCAGCACTGCGTGTTGAAATTATCAATCACCAAGGTGCATTGGCAAAATTAACCAATGTTATTGCTACAACCCAAGCAAACATTGTCGAAATCGCTACCGATGAAAAAGAAAGTAATTTATACGTGATAGATTTAGGGGTTACGGTTAAAAACCGTGTCCATGTTGCCAACATTATGCGTAGAATTCGTGTGATGCCTGACGTGCAAAAAGTCTATCGTAAAAAATAAAATAGGAAAATCATGAACAAAGCATTTATTTCTACTGATCAAGCACCTGCGGCAATCGGTACTTATAGTCAAGCCGTTAAAGTTGGCACCGCAGTTTACCTTTCAGGGCAAATCCCATTAGTGCCAGATACTATGGAAGTGATTTCTGAAGACTTTGCGGAACAAACACATCAAGTTTTTAAAAATATTCGTGCTGTGTGTGAAGAAGCCGGTGGTGAAATTCAAGACCTAGTAAAAGTTAATATTTACCTAACCGATCTTTCTAACTTTGCGACAGTAAATGAAGTAATGAGTCAGTATTTCAAAGCGCCTTATCCTGCGCGAGCAGCAATTGGGGTTAGAGCTTTACCAAAAGGCGTACAAGTTGAAATTGATGGCATTATGGAGCTACCATCAACTAACTAACCCACTGTTGATAGCGGCCAAAATTAACTTTTGTCCGCTATCAACATTAAAGCCTCAGCGATTTTCTTGACAGTTATACAATTCTCTAGCACTCTTAAATTCATAAACCTTTAATTCTAGCGTTGCAAAAGGATAGTGTGTGTTTAAGCTTGCTCATAATGGTAATGTACTACTCGATGTTATTGAACATTCGCCCCCGAGTGCGGCTTTTGTTATCGAAGCCCTTGAAAAATCAAAATTCTGCGATTGCAAAATTGAGCTGAACACAATCAATGCTTACTTCAAGAAACCGAATAAAGAACGCACATTAGTCGTAGCAGTTAAATATGATGCCTCGTTTAATGTCGTTATTAGCGACGATAAAATGCTTGCTACAGGGGAATTAACACTCGCACAAGGTGGTAGCATTATTGATCTTGATACTGCAAAGCAGCACCTAATCAAAGCTGGTGTTGCAAGAGGGTACAAACAAGTATTTTTAGAACAGTTGCTACAACAACAATTTGAAATACCTGCAGGTCAAATAGCAAAAGGCACTTTAGCCAAAGGTCGCCTGCCAACCGATGGTCAACCATCAAGATTAATACCTCTCGTGAAAACCTTAAAAGAGCGCCTCAATGCACCGACACTACGTGAAGACGGTACCGTTGATATGCGAGACTTTGGCAAACTAGCGAGCGTCGAGCCAGGTGTATTATTGATCCGCCAACAACCTGCAACCCCAGGTAAAGAGGGCTTTACTGTTTTAGGGGATGTGTTACCCGCAAAACCAGGGGAGAGCTCTCCTTTAGTCGCGGGTGAAGGTGCTGAAATATCAAAGAACAATCCATTAGAGCTCGTTTCAACTATTCCAGGGGTTCCTGTTGATATTCGTAATGGCATGCGAGTTGATGATATTTATACCATTGGAGATGTAAATGTTAAAAGTGGCCACGTTTACTTTGATGGCAGTGTAATTGTTACTCACAACATAGAACCTGGTATGAAGGTAACAGCCAAAGGTGACATTACTGTATTAGGTACTGTTGAATCTGGTGAGCTCATAGCCCAAGGAAATGTAACAATAAAGCAAGGTGTTATTGGCCACCAGCTCGATGATAAATCTTTGTCTTGTAAAATAACCTGCCAAGGAGACATCCACCTTCTTCATGCACAATATAGCCATCTTGCTGGCAGCAATATTTTTATTGAACGCCAAGCAAGTCATTGTGAAATGAAAGCAACACAACTTTTGCAAGTAGGCCAAAGCGATCACCCTAAGGGTAAATTATTTGGCGGTGAAATTTTAGACGCAGGAATGATTATCGCCGGAGAGATCGGCAATGAATCCGGCGCTAAAATGATGATAAATATGGCTGTTTCGGGACAAAACATTATCAAAGAAACAGATGACTGCTTTAAAGAACTCGCTCGTACTGACGAACAGCTCGATACTCTTCAAGCAGCCCTTGAAAAAGCTGACTTAGTGAAAGATAAAGAAAAGAAAAAATTATTGATGACTAAGATTGGAGCCACTCAACAACATTATTGCCAACAAGCGGAACAGCTTGAGCAGCGCTTATCTAGCCTTGATCATCATTTAAATAAGCTGCTTAGTGAAGCTAACTTGGCTGTGAACCAAAAGCTTCATTCCGGAGTAGAAATTCACATTTTTGATAAAGTCTTAAAAACTAATCGTACCTACCCCCCTTGCAATGTAAAACTGCAAGAAGGGAAAATAGAAATTGAATTTAAAACCAGTTAATCATTAATTTCTTAATAGAGGCTAAATCAGATTTAGCCTCTATTCATTTCAATATATTTTATAAAATACCCATTACTTGCAGTCTTAACTCTTCAGGCCATACACTCACTTGTACTTGACCAATATGTGGTTTTTGCAATAACAGCATTGCTAACCGAGATTGACCAATGCCACCGCCTATTGTTTGCGGTAACTCCTTAGCTAGTAGCTGCTTATGCCAGTCAAGCTCTAGCCGCCCTTCATCACCTGTAATTGCCAATTGTGCGACTAGCGCTTCTGGTGATACACGAATACCCATTGACGATATTTCAAATGCGTCTTCAAGCACTGGGTTCCACACTAAAATATCCCCATTCAAGCCCGCGTATTGATCACATGTTTGAGTAGACCAATCGTCATAGTCAGGGGCACGTACATCATGAATTTTACCATCAGCTAGTGCGCCGCCAATGCCGATTAAGAATACCGCGCCATATTCTTGAGTAATCGCTTTTTCACGTTGTTTAGCTGTAAAGCCAGGATACATTTGGCGTAATTGCTCGCTGTGTACAAACGTAATCTCGACAGGTAAAAATGGGGTGATCCCAAATTCATCAGATACAAATTGCTCAGTGGCCTTTAAACCTTTATATAAAGCATCCACCGTTTCTTTTAATTTATCCAAAGAGCGCTCACTGCTTGCACAAATCACTTTTTCCCAATCCCACTGTTCTACATACACTGAATGTATTGGACTTAATGAATCCTCATCTGGGCGTAGAGCTTTCATGTGGGTATATAACCCTTCGCCTAAAGCAAAATCATGATCGGCTAATGTTTTACGCTTCCACTTTGCAAGTGAGTGAACAACTTCAAACTGACTGTCGGGGATAGTTTTAACATTTACAGCAACGGCATTCTCAGTACCACTAAGGTTATCCTGAATACCATCACCAACTTTCGCAAGTATAGGCGCCTGCACTTCAATCAACCCTAGTTGCAGTTCTAATTGCTGTGAAAAAAATTGTTTAACTTTACTAATTTGTTGCTGTTGCTGCACAAAGTGTGAACTCATAATAATTGGCCTCATTCCCAGTTATTGTTACTTGCATGATTGCGTTCAAAGCAGCCATGTCGTTAAAGCAATCCTCAAGCATTTCGTACTTTAATTCAATAACCAATAACAAAAACACCTTTAATATGTAAATTTAATCAATTTAATGGTATAAAAAATAAAGATTCAATAATTTAAAGCGGGTATTTATATGGGAAATTATCAAATCGATAATCTCGATAAACAGATCCTCCACGCATTAATGGATAATGCTCGTATAGCCTATGCTGAATTAGCTAAACGTTTTACCGTTAGTGCAGGTACAATTCATGTACGGATTGAAAAAATGAAGCAGGCAGGGATCATCACAGGTACCCAAGTAAGCGTAAATGCCAAGCAATTAGGCTACGATGTATGCTGTTTTATAGGTATTAATCTCAATAATGCCCGCGACTACCCGCAAACCTTATTGTACTTAAAAGAGCTTGAAGAAGTCGTTGAAGCTTATTACACCACAGGTAATTACAGTATTTTTATTAAAGTAATGACTCGTTCGATTGATCACTTACAAGATGTACTAATTAACAAAATTCAGGCCATCGAAGCAATCCAGTCAACTGAAACCTTAATTTCATTACAAAACCCAATTAGCCGCAGCGTAATGCCTTAAGGTATAATGGCGTTAATTTATGAGTTCAGACAAGGCTAAAAATGGAAAACACTCGCTATCACCGCATTAAAAGTGTACTAGATCGTCGTCAAACTGATTTAACAGTGTGCTTAGAAGATGTGCACAAACACCATAACTTGTCTGCTATTGTACGCAGCGCTGATGCTGTAGGGTGTCATAATGTTCACGCAGTATGGCCAGAAAACCAAAAATGGCTGACTAATAACACGTCCGGTGGCAGTAAAAATTGGATCGCCACACACTTGCATAAAGATATCGACGATGCCGTCACACTCATGCGTCAGCACAACCCTCAGGTGCAAATATTAGCGACCAACTTATGCCCTGATGCAGTTGATTATCGCGAGATTGATTACACGCTTCCCACAGCGATTATCGTAGGCCAAGAAAAAACGGGGATCTCCCCACGAGCCCTTGCCCATGCAGATAAAAATATCATCATCCCGATGCAAGGTATGGCGCAATCATTAAATGTATCTGTTGCGGCTGCATTAATTTTATTTGAAGCTCAAAATCAACGCCTTAAAGCGGGTTTATATGAGTCAGGTAGGCTTGATGAAACCATAAAGCATAAAATGTTGTTTGAAGGCTGCCATCCTATCATCGCCCAAAAATGCAAAGAGAAGTCACTTCCTTATCCTGGTCTTGACGAAAATGGTGAAATTATTGCCGATGACGCGTTTTGGCTACGATTAAAACATGCTTGATGCCCTCAGCAATCGCACGTAAACTAAAAACTATCTAAAAATGAAAGATTTGAGCGTACAGTGTCCAAGCTAACGTTAAGCCGCTACCCCATTACCGATCTAAAAGGCGTTGGCCCTAAAATGGCCGAGCGGCTAAAGAAATTAGGCATTAGCACAGCGCAAGATATGCTCTTTCATTTACCCCTGAGGTACGAAGATCGTACTCGCATTTATGCCATCAGCGATTTAGCAGTCCATAGCCATGTAAGCATTGAAGCTACCATTGAAACGAGCCAAATTACTTTTGGTAAACGTAAGATGCTTGTTTGCCAAGTTAATGATGGCACTGGCCGTTTAACACTGCGGTTTTTTAATTTCACTGCAGCACAAAAGAATGCCTTCAGCAATGGGAAAGTGATCCGCTGCTTTGGTGAGGTACGCCGTGGTCGTGTTGGGTTCGAAATGACACACCCTGAATACAGTTTAAGTGAAACACTATTAGAGCAACCTACTGCGACCACACTCACTCCCGTCTATCCGACAACAGAGGGGTTAAAACAACTCTCTATACGTGCATTGAGCGATCAGGTCATTTCCTTGCTTGAAAAATATCAAATAGAAGAGTTATTGCCTGCGCAATTTCAACATGCAGACATGGGTTTAAGTCACGCTTTATTATTGTTACATCGTCCAAGTAATGATGTTGATTTAGCGGCGCTAGAGCTAGGGCTTCATCCAGCTCAACAACGTTTGGTATTTGAAGAATTACTTGCGCAAAACTTAAGCCTATTAAAGTTACGTCAACAAGGGCAACAAGTAAAAGCCGTAGCACTTGCGCCAATTAACCACTTAGAACCAGACTTTTTAGCACAACTTCCGTTTGCCCCCACCAATGCGCAAAGCAGAGTCGTTGCTGAAATAAAAAGTGATTTGCAACACCCCTACCCTATGATGCGTTTAGTCCAAGGGGATGTAGGGTCGGGTAAAACTTTGGTCGCTGCACTAAGTGCTTTAACTGCAATAGCACAGGGCTACCAAGTCGCACTTATGGCTCCTACAGAGATACTTTCTGAGCAGCATGGCATAACCTTCAAAAATTGGTTTGAGCCGCTTGGGATCACTACAGCATGGCTTGGCGGTAAAACAAAAGGCAAAGAGCGTACAGCGACACTTGAAAAAATAGCCTCAGGTGACGCGCAAATGATAGTAGGCACCCATGCGTTATTTCAAGAACAAGTCGTTTTTAATAATCTAGTATTAATCATCATTGATGAACAACACCGCTTTGGTGTTCACCAGCGATTATCGCTGCGAGAAAAAGGCCGCTTTGGCGACTGCTTTCCTCATCAACTGGTGATGACTGCCACGCCGATCCCTCGCACGCTCGCTATGACTGCTTATGCTGACTTAGAGACATCGGTGATTGACGAACTTCCCCCTGGGCGAACCCCAATCACAACCGTTGCACTGCCCGATACTCGTCGGGATGAAATTATTGCACGAGTAAAAACAGCCTGCACAGAACAGGGACGCCAAGTTTATTGGGTATGCACCTTAATCGATGAATCTGAAGTACTGCAATGTCAAGCAGCTGAAGATAGTGCAGAGCAATTAACTCGTGCTTTGCCCGACTTAACCGTAGGGTTAGTTCATGGCCGAATGAAAGCAGCTGAAAAACAAGCCATTATGAGCGAATTTAAAGCGGGTAACATACATATATTGGTTGCAACCACGGTGATTGAAGTCGGTGTAGATGTGCCAAACGCCAGTTTGATCATTATTGAAAACCCAGAACGGCTTGGCCTTGCCCAACTACACCAATTACGGGGCCGAGTTGGTCGTGGAGCAACCGCATCTCACTGCGTTCTTTTATACCATGCACCACTGTCATTTACCGCGAAAAAACGCTTAGCCGTATTAAGAGACAGTAATGACGGGTTTATTATTGCTGAGAAAGACTTAGAGATCCGTGGCCCAGGTGAAGTGCTTGGCACCAAACAAACAGGGTTAGCCGAATTTAAAATAGCGGACTTAACTCGCGATAAACACACGCTCAATCAAGTAAGACCTATAGCACTGCAAATGCTTAATCAATATCCTGAGCAAGTTGATAAATTAATCAACCGATGGCTAGCAGGAAAATCTGATTACGCCTTAGCCTAAAACCAAAGAGAATATGTACCCAAGCGATCTCAAAATGCGAGCGTCGTTGAAATTAAAAGCGATTTAAGCAAGTGCAAAGTAACGCCTTGATATTAAACACCAATGAAACGCTGAAGTGTGCATCTTAAGATGGCTTGGGTATATTGGGGTTGCTTAGATATAAAAGCCTTATTCAAGTATGAATAAGGCCATGAAAGAGGGGAAGCTATATCGACTAATTAAAACTTGTATTCAATACCTAAACCTAAGTAATCTTGATCAACATTACTATCCATATCAAAGTTAGAATAGAAGGCAAATAGTTTAGTATTTTTACTTAATTTATGATCAACACCAGCTGATATCGCCGTCTTCTTATCCGCGTCATCAAAATCCATTACCTGATACTGCACTTTAAACGTATTGCTATCTAACGTATAAGCTGCATTAACCAAATAACCATCAGCATCACCGCTGCCATCTACTTTTTCTTGGGTTTGATACATTGCGCCTAATTTAATATCAGCCACTTTACCCTGTACGGTAGCACGCACTACATCATAGCCATTCACTTCACTGTCAGCTGCAATAGATGCGTACACCTTGCTTTTCTTTAAACCTGAATCGCCATAAGTAAGCGCCAATGAGTAACCATTTTCGCCTTCACTGTCTTTTTCAGCGACGTAAGTGGCAAGTACTTTAAAACCGCTTAGGTCATTTGATGAATACGTTACTGTATCGCTTAAGCGATTTTCACCTTTGAATAAATTTTTAATATCGCCTTCAAGGTCATTAAATAAATCAAGCTTACCTTGCGATTGCTTTAGCGCAGTATCATTACGACCAAGCACAACTTGACCAAAACCACCTTTCAAACCAACATATTGGTTGCGTGAAGTTAACGTATCTTTTGAATCATCTGAAACATTTACTTGGAATTCGAATTTATAGACCGCTTCAAGGCCTTCACTGAGTGTTTCAGAACCCTTGAAACCAATGCGTGATGCATTACTCTTAATTTCAGTGAATGACCCTTCACCATCATCAGATGATTGTACAGAGACATTTGCTTTACCATAAACATCAACATCAGCTAATGCAGAAAAAGATACACCACTCAATACAGCTAATAACAGGCTCGACTTTGCAAAATTCATATTATTTCCTCAATAAACGCAACAGGCTAATTTTTAAAACAGCTGCAGTTTGCCAGCGATAAATTACAGTAATATTACAACAGAAATATTTATGACTTATTTAATTCATAAAAAAGAATAAAAACTGCAATTCATTTAACACTAAAATTTTGTACACCGTTTATTAGTCTATGCGATCTTGAGTATATCGCTATTTTTTCTCGCCAAAATCACTGCTAATGTTTGGGGTTAGCTCAACCAGTAAGTTAACAAGGGTTTCAAGCAGTGGTTTTTGCTCATTATCCCTATGATAAGCAACAAAAATATCGCGAGATGTGTGCTCTACATCCGACACTTCAAATAACTCTCCATTCTCAATATGGCTTTTTGCTAACACTTCAGGAATAAATGCACTACCACCACATTGCAATATTAAATCTAATGCAATACGCCCTGTACTTGTACGAAAGTACGGAGGCGTACGTCCGGTAAATTGACGTGCGTGCCACAGCGAAAAAGTAGTGCCCCAGTCAACATAAACATATTGGTTATCAAAAAAATTATCATTGGCTGCAGATTCAAAAGCACTCACAGGAATGATGGGTAATGCGCAAATACGCTCTACAACTAATTCATCCACTTTAGGCGGATCAAATAATATAGCCAAATCCAGTGTACGTTCTAACAATAAACGCGTACTTTCTTGCTGTGCTTTAACTTCAGCAACGAGTGACACACCGGGCATAGCAGATACAATATTTGAAATACCAAATTGTAAAAAAGCATCCCATATATTAGGTGTACCCGCTAAACACACTTGCTTATGCATGTTGTCAGCAAGTGCCACATCAACTTTTGCACGTTGCATACCTGTAATAATCATTTGTGCGTGCGGTAATAGACGCTCGCCAGGTGCTGTAAGCTGAATATTGTTACGTTGTCGAATAAACAGGTTAACGCCTAAACCTTGCTCTAATTGACGAATTCTAAAACTTACCGCCGATTGCGTGATATAAAGGTTTTCAGCCGCCTTACCAAAGTGGCGAGTTCGCACCACCTCAACAAACGTTTTTAATAAATCGATATCCAATATTTTATCCTCACGATAAAAATTTTTTGTTTAATAAATTACGTAACTTGATCCATACTCCAGCTTAAGATCCGGGTATGAGGAAACAGCAATGAACATTAATATTTCACTACTTCGTCAAGCATTTGTAAGCCAACGTCAGTTCTATGATGATTACAATTTTCCACGCGGATTTTCGCGTAGCGGCAACTTTACGTTACTTGAAGCCAGTATCCTTGAGCAACACGGTGTTGTTCTACAGGGGTTATACAACAAAACCCTTGAACCACAAAATGAAATTCAAGAACAATTTATATCTGTTACTGCAGGTAGCCAAGAGCCGACGAATCCAATCGAGCGAGCTTGGATCAAATACTTAAAATTAACGACTTCAAAAACAAAATTTCACACTTTATTTGGTCGTTCAAAAATGTCGGCACCTACGCTGCCAAGTAGCGACTATTATTCAGAATCTGATAGCATCTAAAATTCCTTTTTAGGCCACTTTCGCGTTGATTTATAAGTGGCCAAAAGACATTGTTATTTGCTTTTTCTTGTTTTAGCGGTTACAACTTGTATAAGCAATTATATTCGGCAAAGCCGAAAACAAGGTGTTACGTGACACGAAAAATACTTATCATTGAAGATACACCTACAATAGCGCGAGTACAAAAGCATATAGCGATGAAAATCGGTTATGATGCGGATATTGCAGGTTCGTTAGCTGAAGCTAAAGAGCTGATCAGTAAAAACTCATATTTTTGCGCTGTAGTAGATTTCATATTACCCGATGCCCCTAGGGGAGAAGCGGTGCCCTGCACTATAGAAGCTGAAATTCCAACTATCGTCATGACCGGAAGTTTAGATTCAACAACGCGTGACACTGTTGAAAAGTATCCAATTATTGATTACATCACTAAAGAAAATAAACAAGCCTATCAATACTTAGAAAAACAATTGCAGCGCCTACCTCGTAACGAAAATGTTAAAGTACTCGTTGTAGATGACTCAGCTGCTACACGTCGCCATATTTGCAGCTTACTTAGCCGCCATAAATACCAAATACTCCAAGCAAGTGATGGTATTGAAGCCTTAGCAATGCTAGAAAAAACACCCGATATAGCTGTTATTATCACTGATAATGAAATGCCCAATATGAATGGTGATGAACTGTGCGGCGAAATTCGCCGGCTTTACAGTAATGATGAAAAAGCAATTATTGGTATTTCTGGCTCTGATGCTTCTCATCTTTCAACACGTTTTCTTAAAAATGGTGCTAATGACTACTTGCGAAAACCATTCAACAATGAAGAATTTTATTGTCGTTTAAGCCAAAACGTCGACATGCTAGAGCAAATAGCCACAATCCGACTGCAAGCAAATACTGATTTTTTAACTAAGCTACCTAACCGACGCTACTTTTTTGAAGAAACAACAAAGTCACTGAAAAAAATAGAAAAAAGCAGTCAAGCCTCCTCTTTAGCTATGCTTGATATTGACCACTTTAAATCGATCAATGACACGCATGGACATGATGTGGGCGATGAAGTACTTAAAGGACTGTCTATTTGCTTTGCTAAATATTTTGAAAAGCAGCTCGTTGCTCGTTTAGGTGGTGAAGAGTTTGCTGTTTATTTTGGCGAAACAAGCAAAGAAGAAGCACTGAAACGCCTTGAAGGGTTTAGGCACTTTATTGAACTAAGCAGCTCAGAATTTAGTAATTTAAAAATTAAATTCACAATCTCCATTGGGTATGTACACGGGCCTGTTTATCAAATTGATGAATTATTAAAACAGGCCGATATAAAACTTTACGAAGCAAAAGAGTCTGGTCGTAATATAGTTATTTCTTAAACTGATTCTGCTCGCGCAAGGAGCGCTGCTTTCTTGCGCTTTTGTGCTTGTCGGTACGAGTCCCAGCTAAATATTGCCAGCGCACTCCAAATGCATGCAAAAGTAACAACGCGCTCCGCGCTAAACACTTCACCGTAAAATACCACCGCGAGTACAAACATCAGACTTGGACCAATATACTGAAAAAAACCTAATGTTGTGTATTGCAATCTTTTTGCAGCTCCCGTGAAACACAGTAAAGGTAATGTTGTTATAACACCCGCACTTATCAACAGTAGATTTGTATGCCAATCATTAACAATGAGATCTGAACTTGCTGTAGGAAGCATAAACCACCAATAAATAGCTGCAAATGGTAATAGTATAAGCGCTTCCAATAATAGACCTGGTAACGATTCGATAGGTAACTTTTTACGTAATAATCCATAAATAGCAAATGAACTAGCGAGTGAAAATGCCACTACCGGAAATGAACCAAAGCTAATTAATTGAATAACGACCCCGCCAAGCGCCAGAGCGACAGCAAAACCCTGCCATTTTCGTAGCTTTTCGCCTAAAAACAACATACCTAGCAACACGTTTAAAAGTGGATTAATATAATACCCAAGACTGGCATCAAGCATATGGTTATTATTAACTGCCCATATAAATAATCCCCAGTTAAACCCCAGCAGTGTAGCTGTTAGGGTAAGCATTAAAATTAACTTTGGTTGCTTAATGACATGCTGGATTTTATGCCACTGCTTTAAAACAGCGACAATAATCACAATAAATAACACCGACCACACAACTCGGTGCATTAATATTTCAAAAGCCGATATGTGCTGTAATAACTTAAAGTAAATGGGCGCAAGACCCCACATAAAAAAAGCCATGCAGGCTAAAATAACACCCTTGCGTTGTTCTTGATTAGTAGGCATAAATAGAATCTAGATGCTGAAAAAGGCCGCTAGTTTACCCCCTGAACACATTTTATCCAACTAAATACGTTGCTGTACCAAACGCTATTTGAGTTCTTTTTTCATTATGCAATTCCATCCGACAAACACACACTTTATTGCCTGAACGAATCAGCTTTGCACTCGCGGTAAACTCTACTCCCTTACCTGGACGTAAATAATCGGTACGTAAATCAATAGTACCTAAAGTCGCTAATTTCTGCTGAATGCTCACTATATCGAATTCAGTAAGCTTATCAATCATCGCAGCGGCAGCAAGCATACCACCTACATTATCAAGTACCGCTGAAATCACACCACCATGAAGAATTTTTTGTGCTGGGTTACCAATAAATACATCTTGCCAAGGGAAACTAATTTGCGCTTGCTCAGCATCAAGCGATACAACCTTAATTTGTAAGAATTGATTAAACGGCATTTGCTCTACGAATACCTTAGCGACTTGCTCAATTAACATAGTTTTATTCATTATTATTATCTATTATTTGAATCTGGTAGGATGAGTAAAGCATAGCATTGTATAAAGTGCGATATAAAAAGCGTATAGGTAGCTATGCAAGGTCACTTAAAAGCTCTAAAATAAGCGCAATGAATACACAAACCCCCACATCAAGCACCATAGTGCGCACTCCCGCAGCCATACTTAAGCAAGTGTTTGGCTATAGTGAATTTCGTGATGGCCAAGAAACGGTTATCAATGCAGCATTAAGCGGGCAAGACTCATTGGTGTTACTGCCCACTGGTGGCGGTAAGTCAGTATGTTACCAAGTCCCAGCTTTAGCTTTTGAAGGGTTAACGGTGGTTATTTCTCCGTTAATCTCTCTAATGCAAGATCAAGTAACACAATTACAGGCATTAGGTGTGAAAGCAGCTTACATCAATAACAGCCTTAATCGGGATGAGCAGCAGCAAATTTACCAACAGTTACACAGTGGTTTAATTAAATTACTTTATGTTGCACCTGAAAAAATTTTACAACACGAATTTTTAGAGAGGCTGCGTCATTTAAATATCAGTTTATTTGCGATTGATGAAGCTCACTGCGTTTCTCATTGGGGCCATGATTTTCGTCCACATTACTGCCGTTTAAGCGAACTTAAGCATCATTTCCCTCATGTCCCCATGATGGCTCTAACTGCCACAGCAGACACCGCTACTCGCTTTGATATTGTGCAGCAACTTGGCTTAAACGCCCCCTATATACACACGGGCAGTTTTGATAGACCAAACATTCGCTATACCATTGAAGAAAAATTCAAGCCTTTAGCACAATTGTTACGCTACTTAAAAGAACAACAAAATCAAAGTGGTATAATTTATTGCACCAGTCGTAAACGCGTCGATGAAATAGCCGAAAAGATTGCCGATGCAGGAATGAATGCAGCGGCCTATCATGCAGGGATGAGCAACGAACAGCGTCAATTTGTACAAACCGGTTTTGCCCGTGACGATATTCAAATCGTTGTCGCAACGGTTGCTTTTGGAATGGGTATAAATAAACCGAATGTGCGCTTTGTGTTGCACTATGACATTCCTAAAAGTATTGAATCTTACTACCAAGAAACCGGCCGAGCGGGACGTGATGGCTTAGCCGCTGAAGCAATTATGTACTTTGACCCTGCTGATATCGGCCGCGTAAGACGGTTCTTTGAAGATATAGAAGATGAGCAACGCCGTCGCGTTGAAGAACAACGTTTCAATGCCATGGCTAGTTTTGCAGAGGCACAAACTTGTCGCCGACAAATACTGCTTAACTATTTTAGTGAATATCAGCGAGAGCCATGTGGCAACTGCGACATATGCCTTAACCCGCCAAAAAGTTTTGATGGCACTTTAGTCGCACAGCAAGCACTATCCTGCGTATATCGAGCTGAGCAACGTTTTGGTTTAGGTTACATTGTTGAGTTATTGCGTGGCGCGAACACCAGTAGAATTCGAGATAACAACCATCATCAGCTCAGCACTTATGGTATTGGTAAAGATCATAGCAGTGAGTTTTGGCTCAGTATTTTACGCCAACTTATTCATCAAGGCTTATTGAGTCAAGATATAACCCAAGGCTCATCTCTTCGATTAACTGAAGGTGCGCGAGCAATTTTAAAAGGCGAATTCGCCTTACAGATGGCTGAACCTCGCCTGCAAGCAAAACACGTATACCAAGATAAATTGGCACAGTTTAATTACGATAAAAAGTTATTTGCGAAACTCAGAGCCTTACGTAAAGAACTTGCCGATGCAGATGATGTGCCACCCTATGTTGTCTTTAATGATAAAACACTTGCTGAAATGGCACAATTAATGCCCACTAACGACAGTGAATTTCTTAAAGTGTCGGGTGTAGGCTTTACTAAGCTCAATAAATACGGCGGCCCATTTTTGCACGCAATTCGTAACTATTTAGCACAATCCTAAGTACAGAGTAATGTCATGACTCAATACCAATTTGATAACCGCCACAATGTGATTATAATCACTCCAAGTGAAATGCCCAATGACGACGACTTTGAGCTATGGGCACATTTATTTTTACACAGCTCTGAGATTAAAATAGGTGAGTTTGAAGCTGGAGCCGACCGCCATCAAATGCGCTTTAATTATGAACAGCAAGGTTTTAACTTAAACTTCGAGCATTATAGTAACAGTGTCTGGATCAATGGCGAAGGCCAAGAAGCCAATCACTTATTAGCCGCATTAACGCATTATTTCCTAACACAAATGCAACAATGAACTAGACTTATACTATGAGTTAACCTGTATACCCAAGCCACCTCAAGACGCAAAATTCAGCGTTTCAAAGGGCTTAATATCAAGGCGCGACTTTGTAAAAATGGATTGATTTTAACAATAGAACGACTATTACTTGTAATCAATACCTTGTTGCCTAAATCGCTTTTAAATCCAACTGAAACTAGCATCTTGAGGTGGTTTGGGTATAGTAAGATAATACTAACTACGCATACCTAAGGTGTTTGAATGGTCGCAAACAGTTTCACTACATTTATTTTTCTCTCCTGTGCCAGCACTATGCTCTATAGTCAAAGTGGGCAAGCACAATCAATTGATCTAGGGAAAAGCAGTTGTAGTAATCAGCGCACCATTTCACCCAGCGAAAATAACCTTCGTCGTCAGCTTGATGGCGATGAATTATTACCTGAAAAAACCGCAAATGCTCGTATTGGGAATATCAACCTAGAACAGCTCAATGTATTTAACACGGCGCTTGAAGAAGAAGATAATTTCCTGTTCCGTTTTGCCAATCGTGTTCACATGACTACAGAACCAGATGTAATAAACAATCTTTTGCTATTTCGTTCTGGTGAAGAATATGAACCTAAAAAACTCTCCGAATCTGAACGCCTCCTAAGACGTCAAGGCTATCTATATGATGCAAAAATTGATGCTGAGATTAACTGTAATGGCGAAGTTGACGTAAACGTAGTTACCCGAGACCTATGGACCTTGCTCCCTGAAATTAGCTTTAGCCGCAGTGGCGGAGAGAATAAATCAAGCATTGGTTTTCGTGAATCAAATTTACTTGGTTGGGGGAAACGCCTTTCATTTTCACGCACTACAGACGCTGACCGCAGTGGTTATTTATTTGTCTATGACGATCCAAATATACTATCAACTCGTTATCGAGGGCGCATTGAGTATTCCGATAACAGTGATGGAAAACGCCACCTACTAGAGCTTACATATCCTTTTTATTCAATTAATACACCATACAGTTATGGCCTTGTCAGCTACTCGGATCAACGCACAGAATCGCTCTACCAACGTGGCGAAGTGTACAGCGAATTTGAACAAAAAACTGATTATAACCGTATTCATTTTGGTCACTCAAAACAACTAGGGAATAGCTGGACCCAGCGCTTAAGCGTTGGCTATGTGCACGAACAACACTCGTTTAATAAAACTGTGAATACATTTTCACCATTGGCAGATGAACGCCAACTTAGTTACCCATACGTAAGCGGGCATTGGTTTGAAGACCACTTCATTAAAGTACGAAACTTTGACAGTATTTACCGCACCGAAGATTTAAATCTAGGCTGGAATATTCAAAGCTTGCTCGGGTATTCAAATAAGCAAATTAGTGATGACGATAGCCGTGCTATTTATTCATTTAATGCGAGAAAAGCCCACTTTAGCGGTGATAACACGCTATGGCGTTTTCAAGCTAGTCTTGATGGCAACTGGAATGAAAAGCAAAGTAAAGTTGAAAACCTATTCGCCAGTAGCCAAATACAATATTATTTAAATACCACAACTAAGCAGTCATGGTATGCAAAAATACGTTTAGACTATGCCAAAAACCTTACTCACGATAAACAACTAAGCTTAGGCGGAGAAAACGGCTTGCGTGGCTACCCGCTTGACTATCAACAAGGTGATCGTAGCTTTTTAATAAATTTAGAAAAACGCTATTACTGGGAATATGATTTACTGCAACTATTTAAAGTCGGTGGAGCTGCCTTTGTTGATATTGGTCGCGCTTGGTTTAACGACCAAGCCAATACTAATCACGATAAAGTATTAAAAAATGCAGGTATCGGATTAAGGCTGGCCCCTAGTCGCGCTAATGCAGGAACAGTCATTCATTTAGATATTGCAGCACCACTGGACAAGAGCAATGACGTTGACTCAATTCAATGGTTAGTCACTGTAAAAAATACCTTTTAAAGTACACCAAAAACGCTAAACTACGGAGCTATTAACACCTTTTTGGATTCATTGTGGAACTGCTCGAACTCATCGAACTTTTTAGTACGCAATATAAACTTATTGTTACAGTCGTGGCGCTTTTAGTTTTCCCTGTACTTTTAAAGCTGACTAAAAAGCTGCTTGAGAAAACAATTAAAGGTAAAATCGACATTCATCGTAAATACCGCGCTGAGTTACTTTTAAAAATTATACTCGCCATAGTAATGATTTGTTTAGTGCTGGTGTTTTGGGGTATAGAGCTGCGCGGTTTGCTTGTACTTGGTTCATCATTATTTGCCATGTTAGGTGTCGCACTATTTGCTGCTTGGTCACTCTTAAGCAACCTCACCTCATTTTTACTGATGTTTATTCAAAATGATTGCCGTGTTGGCTATTGGGTACGCATTATTGACGGTGCTAACTTTATCGAAGGCCGCATTGTCGAAATGGGTTTAATGAATGTCGTGCTTGAACATATTGATGGTCACCGCGTTATTTACCCTAATAATCTCTTTGTTACGCGTCCTGTGATGGTGTTAAATAAAGAACCTAAACCTACAAAGCCCGTCGCTATAAAACGTGTAATTGGCCCGAAAAAAACGCTATAAGATAAAAAGCCATTTAAAGATATCCTCAAATGGCTTTTAAAATAACGTTTAGCTTACTAATTATTTAATTCAGCTGTTTTCAACTCATCTTCAATATCGCTGATTTCATCGATAAAAGTTTCAAGTTGCTGCTCAACCAAGCTGTTTGCATGAGCAAAATACGCTAAGTGGAACACCGCATCACCTTCATTAACAAGCGGCATTGTCTGTTGACCAATAACAATACCACTGCGTGGTGCTAATAGTTCTAACTCAGAGTCGCCTAATGGGCTACTTATATACGCTAAAATCTGCCCTTTATTAACCTTCTCGCCAAGTGATACCTGCGCACGTACAATACCGTCCACTTCAGCACGTACCCAACTTGTTGAGCTGGCAATAATTGGCTCTGGCAATTTTTTAGCACGTTTACCGCGGCTCATTTTTAAGTGGCGCATCACATAATCAACACCTTGTACACCTGCTGCTATCGCAATTGGATCAAAGCGAAGTGCTTCACCAGCTTCATAAGTGATCACAGGGATCCCTAAGTTAGCCGCTTCACTGCGTAGTGAACCATTTCGTAGTGATGCATCTATCACCGCTGGCGTGCCAAATGCTTTTGCCATTTGTGCGGTAGCATCATCACTTAAATCTGCGCGAATTTGCGGTAGATTCGTACGATGAATAGCCCCTGTATGTAAGTCAATAATATGAGTGCAATGCACTGCCACTTGACTGAAAAACATGTGCGCCATGCGACCCGCAAGCGAGCCACGGATAGAGCCAGGAAAACTGCGATTCATATCACGGCGATCTGGTAAATAACGCGACTTATGGATAAAACCAAATACATTTACGATCGGTACCGCTATAAGCGTACCACGTAGCTGCGTAGGATCGATTTTAGCCAATAACTGACGAACAACTTCAACACCATTGAGCTCATCACCATGAATGGCTGCGCACACCATCAGTACAGGCCCTGCATGAACACCATTTACCACTTCAATAGGAATATTTAGCGGCGAGTGTGTATAAAGCTTTGCAGCCTCTAATGCGAGCGTTTTACGCTCACCCACACCAACAGTTTCACCTAATAAAGTAAAAGAGCTATTGATTTTAACCTTTGCCACGTGTTGCCGTTCCTTTAGTTGCAGCGGCTTTTTCGATAAAGTCGATCACCATACCTGCAATATCTTTTCCTGTTGCTACTTCAATTCCTTCAAGACCTGGTGATGAGTTTACTTCCATCACTAATGGGCCACGTGATGAACGAAGTAAGTCAACCCCAGCTACATTCAAGCCCATTGCTTTAGCTGCAGCCACCGCTGTTTTGCGTTCTTCTGGTGTAATACGCACTAATGTTGCACTGCCACCGCGGTGTAAATTAGAGCGGAACTCACCTTCTTGTGCTTGGCGCTTCATTGCGGCAATCACTTTATCACCTAGTACGAAGCAGCGAATATCGGCACCACCAGCTTCTTTAATGTATTCTTGTACCATGATATTAGCTTTTAAGCCCATGAATGCCTCAATAACACTCTCAGCCGCTTTACGTGTTTCAGCTAATACAACACCAATGCCTTGCGTGCCTTCTAGTAACTTAATAACAACTGGTGCACCGCCTACCATTTCCAATAAGTCTTTCACGTCATCAGGCTTGCTTGCAAACCCTGTTACTGGCATGCCTACACCTTTGCGTGATAATAACTGTAATGAACGCAATTTATCGCGAGAGCGTGAAATAGCAACTGACTCATTAACAGGAAATACATTCATCATTTCAAACTGACGTAATACAGAGCAGCCATAAAATGTTACTGACGCACCAATACGTGGCACGATCGCATCGAAATCTTTTAAGTTCTCACCACGATAGTGGATCTCTGGTTGTTCAGAGTTAATGTTCATATAACAACGTAGTGCGTCAATCACTTTAACTTCGTGCCCACGTGCTTGAGCGGCCTCAATTAAGCGACGCGTTGAGTACAAGTTTTTGTTGCGAGATAAAATACCGATTTTCATAATCAAATCCTTTACTAGTGCATATTCTGTTTTAAGTTATTATGTAGTTAAAACTTTGGCACATTTTTATAATAAGTGAGATAAAGCCGGGTCTACGACTATACGATTTTCCATGGCTGTACGCCCTAATAACATTCTAAACTTCATACTTGCACGACTTGTTAAAGTCACCTCAATTGGCCAACTTTTATCTCCGGCATGAAGCATTGTTTCAATAAAATAGCGTAACTCTCGCTGCCCACTTGAGCTTGTTACATACTTCATTTTTTTAACTTTAACGTCACACTGTATTTTAGTATGTTCGTCGTCTTGCAATGGCTGAGCAATAAACTTTACCCATTTTTCCCCATCGCGTTCATATTCTTCAATATTAAGAGCATGAATACATGAAGTACGGGCGCCCGTATCAATCTTAGCTTTAATTTTATTTATGCCAAGTTCAGGTAAACTTAACCACTCACGCCAACCAACAATTATCTTTGCCGTCATAAATGTGCCCTTTAATAAAAAAGTGTCTTATACACCACACACACAAAAAGACCAATGAAATAATTTTATCTAATCAATCAATCGATTTGATTGACCTAATCAGCTCAATAGTCAACCATATAAACAATACACTAATAATGAGAATTTACTATGTTCGACGGTTTATTACATGCACTCATACTTGATGAGCAAGGCGGTTCACGTGCAATCGAAAGCAGTGCCGAACTTCACAATTGGCAGCCATCTCATGGGAAATTATGGGTGCATATGGATTATAGCCAAAGCGACGCTGTTGAATGGCTAAAAAGCTGTGATTTTTTAACTGATTACGAGCTAGAATCATTGACTGCAGAAGAAACTCGTCCTCGTATAGCGAGAGCGACAAATGGCTGTATGCTGTTTTTACGTGGTGTAAATTTAAATCCGGCACAAAGCCCTGAGGACATGGTGTCTATTCGTTTGTTTATTAATGAAAATGTAGTAATAACAACACGCAAACGTAGATTGCTATCGGTGCAGGATATTCTTGCTTCATTACATGAAAATACTGGGCCAAGCAGTATTTCCGAATTAGTGTGTCAATTAGCGCAAAACCTTACGTCTCGTATGCAAGGCGTTATTGATGGTTTAGACGATACGTTAGATGTATTTGAAGATGAAATTGATGAACCTACCAAGCGTTTTGATAATCAAGGTTTGTCACAATTACGCCGCCAATCAATTGGCCTAAAACGCTATATTAGACCGCAAAAAGAAGCACTGAGTACATTGATGGCAAATAAATATAGCTGGCTCAATGAAAACGATAAAGCGAAACTAAACGAAACAACGAACATGCTTATTCGTTTTATTGAAGAGTTAGACAGCTCTATCGAGCGCGCGCAGATAATTCAACAAACGATTACCAACCAAATATCTGAGCAATTAAATCAACGTATGTATGTGATGTCGGTTGTCGCGGCTTTATTTTTACCTCTGGGGTTTTTAACTGGTTTGCTCGGCGTTAATGTTGGTGGTATTCCAGGCACTGATAGCCCTTATGCCTTTAGCTTATTTGTGCTTTTTTTAGTTGTACTTACGAGCAGTATTGGTATTTACTTTAAAAATAAGAAATGGCTTTAATATGATCTAGGCGAACTCTTTGTTCGCCTTTTTCTTGATGTTCAATAAGTAAAAATTCACCTTCCCCTTTAAGGTTTAGTAAATTTTTAGCATTACCTACTACCAGTGTATTATCCGTGGTAATTATTTTAACCATTGAAAAGTGCATACAAAACAATTCATATTGATCGTAATCACTGCATTTTATTGGTTGATAAGTCATTGGCGTTAATCATTGATAAAACTAAAGTGTAGCAGGAAGAAAAAGAGAAGAAAAATAATAGCAAATGGCGCTCTCGGTAGGGATCGAACCTACAACTCAGCCTCCGGAGGGCCACGTGATATCCATTTCACCACGAGAGCACATTTGTGCCGCCACACCAACTCGCGATATCAGTGCTTAGGCATCAGCAATAATAAAGGCATCTGCAACTAAATGCTAGCTTCTATCGCCTATATGCCTATTAATTCAGCAAATTATAATAAATTGCTTCACAAGCAAGCAAAAAACAGCTATTAAATTATACTTAGTAAAAATTAATAACCATTTTGCAACATATCTATACTAGAGACGTACTTATCAAGCACGTGTAAAAGGTTTAACAAGAGGAAGTATTTATGAGTTTAATGTCAACCGAGCAAGTCGCTGAATTTTTAGGTGTAAAAACAGAACGTGTTAAGCGCCTTGCGCGAGAAAGTTTGTTAATTTCAAAATCAGTCGATGAGAACGGTGAGCCTTTATTTGATTCTGATGAAGTCACTAAATATAAAGAACTTGCAGCACGCTTTGGTGGCCTTTAGGGCTTACTAAAGCGTAAATTAATTAAACGGTCTAATTGCGTACGTAAAACGGTTACCTTATCACCCACCGAACGTGCGCTATACCAAAGAATACATAACAGCAAAAATATTAATTGGTAGCACTCAAGCTTTCTAACCGATACTGTAAATCGGTGTTGTATAGGCAACGATCGCTGATACGTCTCGAGTAAACCTACCTTCTCAACTGGATCAAGCTCACAACTGACTACAATCGCGGCTAAATCAAAGTATACGTCATTGGTCTTCGCGTATTCAAAATCAATTAAAAACATCCCATAGGGGTTTTCTATAATGTTTTCTTTAACTAAATCATTATGACAAAAACCACTATCACGTGGAAATAGTTCAACCTGTGACAACGTTTGCTCAATGATAATTTTATAATGTTGATAAAGTGAGGTATCACGATAGTGATCAAGCTCTTGTTTGATGTCCATAGGTAACGTAACGACTTGATGGTGATGTAAAGCGACCAATTTATTTATTAACTCAGGGCTATAATTATTATTGGTGATAGCGCCTTCAATATACTCAAAAATAGCAAATTGGTTAATTTCATCTACCCATAAAAGCTCAGGGCACACCTGCTTTTTGGCAAATAAAGCTTGCGCCGACAAGCCGACGGTAGGCCAATGTTCACGGTAAAACTTTAGCAAATAAGCATGTTGCTTGGTACGTACTAGAAAGTTGTCGTTACTTAAGCCGTTATGAAGACGCTCAATACTGAATATTTTTAATCGAGAATTAAAAGCGGCAAAAATACCGCTAATTTCATTATCAGTCATACAGCTCCTTATAATTGCGCTAAGGGTTTGGCTTGATTTTGTTCATATTCTTCGTACCAGGTTTTAAACCCCCACACAGCCATAATGGTATAAAATACAAATAATGCTAATGTTGGGTAGTAGCCTTTCTCGTAATATAAATACATCGAAGCTGTATCAATAACTATCCAATACAACCAATTTTCGAGTACTTTTTTAGCAACTAAGTAAGTTGTTACCACAGCAAAACAGGTAGTAAAGCTATCTAAATAAGCAAAATCTGCATGGGTGTAATTAGTCATAACATAGCCCAGTATTACTGCAACGATTGAAGTCGCTACAATAATCACTAAGTGCTGATTTAGCGTCCATGAAGTAATCACTAACTCACGTAAATTGTCCCCCCCTCTACGCCAGGCTATCCAGCCATATACTGCCATATACATATAATAAAAATGTAGCAGTGACTCCATTAACAAGGCACCATTCCAATACATTATTGTATAAATAAATGTGCTTAAGAATGCAGCAGGCCAACACCAAAGGTTCTCTTTTATTGCTAACAATAAATACGCCATTGAGAGTGCTACGGCTATATATTCCCAATACGACATCGCGGTAAACCCTGCGAGCGTTTGTGTTATAAATTCCATAATTGATCCGTTTAGACTTTAAAGTTCAGGAGAGAGATCACCATTTAGAAATTTACAAACAAAAATAGCCTTACCAAACTCTTCGTATGAACGTTTTATCTCTGTATTTAACACTGACATTACCAAATCGTAATCACCAAAAATCTGTGTTGATAGCGTATTTGTTATTACTTTTAAATCATCATATTCATTTAAACGATCAATAAAACCTTTAATAAATGGAATATAATCTTGATGAAGTGGGTATTTACTGATCTCTACTGATAATTTCATGATAATCCTTGATATTAACGACGAAAATTATAACTATTGTAACGTGACCCCAGACACAAGTCATTCAAAGGTAGAGTGGATGTAAAAGAAGGTGTAAAATCACTGTAATTTAATTCCGTTTACGAGTTTCTCATGGCACGACGCATTACTTACAAATTTAAAGATCAACCTCGCGAAATTAATTTTGCAAAAGATAAATACCACGATATGTATCAAGCGATTGCAGCTGCTGAAGGTATTGATTTAACTAACTACCTCAGCATGGTTCAGCAAATTGAAATGACATCGAAAGGCTCAGCGTCTGTCCGTAACTTTCGTGATCAAGAGTTTGCACGTATGGGATTTAGCGATGTGTACTTTATTAAAGAGTAGCTATATTAAAGAGTAGCTATAAATTTAGCTACTCTAGGTATTCATAGCTGACACGAGGGGTAATATTACAGAGTAACTCGTAAGGAATTGTCGTAGCACATTGGGCGACTTCTTCAACGGGTAACTCTGGGCCCCACATCTCGACTTCATCGCCTACTTTAATGCCAGCGGTGTTTTCACCAATGTCCACACTGATCATATCCATTGAGACACTTCCTGCGATAGGGTAACGTTTAGAGCCTATTACCACAGGCGTCCCTTGCTTTGCATGGCGCGGATATCCATCACCATATCCCATTGCAACCACAGCAAGCTTAGTGGCCTTAGTGCTTTGCCAGCGCCCGCCATATCCTACACATTGCTGCGCATCCACATCACGAATTGCTATTACTTTAGTGGTTAAACGCATCACAGGCTTTAATCCATGTTCTTTACCTGTGGCATTAAGCATTGGCGATACGCCATACATCATCAAACCTGGACGTACCCATTCACCATGACCAGCTGGCCACGCAATAATACCCGCTGAATTTGATAAACAATGCGCTTGTTGTTTACCTTGTACTAAAGAGTCAAATAAGGCAATTTGCGCAGCTGTTTTTGGATCTTGTAGATCATCAGCGCAAGAAAAGTGCGTCATCAAATTGATTGTATCTTTAGCATTACTCGTTGCTTGCAAGCGTTGGTAAAAATCATTGAGTTGCGCAGGCGCAATGCCAAGACGGTGCATACCGGTATTAATTTTTAACCAGCAATTAATTGGCTCATCAAGATTTGCCTCTTCAAGTGCTTTAAGCTGATTTTCATCATGAATAATAGTTTGAAAGTTATTAGCCAATAAAATAGGTAAGTCATCTTGATGAAAAAAACCTTCGAGCAATACAATTGGCTTAGTTAACCCACCCGCTCTAAGTGCTAAAGCTTCATCAATGCGCGCAACAGCAAACGCATCAGCATCATTAAGATGTTGCGCTATTTTTACTAAACCATGTCCATAAGCATTGGCTTTTAATACCGCCATGACCTTACTTTTCGGCGCAAACTTGCGTACTTGCGCTAAGTTATCTGCAAGTGCTGTTAAGTTGATTTGAGCAATAGCTAAACGCATATTAATATTCGTCGTCTACCGCAGGCCCAGCGTAATTATCAAAACGCGAGAACTGACCTTGGAAGGTTAGCCGCACCTTACCAATTGGGCCGTTACGTTGTTTACCTATGATGATTTCAGCAATACCCTTGTCTGTACTGTCTTCGTTATAGACTTCATCACGGTAAATAAACATGATTAAATCGGCATCCTGCTCGATAGAGCCTGATTCACGTAAGTCAGAGTTAATTGGACGTTTATCAGCACGTTGCTCTAGGGTACGGTTAAGCTGAGACAGTGCTACCACAGGGCATTTCAATTCTTTTGCTAATGACTTGAGTGAACGTGAAATTTCAGCAATCTCTAAGGTACGATTGTCCGACAAACTTGGTACACGCATAAGTTGTAAGTAATCCACCATGATCATACTGATACCGCCATGATCTCGCGCAATACGACGTGCACGTGAACGTACATCAGTTGGTGTTAAGCCTGATGCATCATCGACAAACATTTTACCTTTTTCCATGAGCAGTCCCATGGTTGAAGATAACCGTGCCCAATCATCATCATCTAATTGACCAGTACGTACTTTGGTTTGGTTAATACGACCAAGCGATGCCAGCATCCTCATCATGATTTGCTCAGATGGCATTTCTAATGAGTAAATAAGTACGGGTTTATCTTGAGTCATCGCTGCATGTTCAGCTAAGTTCATCGCAAAGGTAGTTTTACCCATTGATGGACGCGCTGCAACAATAATTAAATCTGATGGCTGTAAACCAGTCGTCATTTTATCTAGATCAGCGTAACCGGTGCTTACCCCTGTCACACCATCTTGTGGTGACTGGTATAGCTCTTCGATTTTATCGACAGTTTTTTCTAATATGCTGTGGATACTTTGCGGGCCATCGTTGCTTTTTGTGCGTTGCTCAGCAATTTTAAAAACTTTACTCTCTGCAAAATCAAGTAAATCATGACTGGTGCGCCCTTCAGGGTTAAAACCAGCTTCGGCGATTTCATTGGCAACACCTATCATTTCACGTACTACAGCACGTTCGCGTACGATATTCGCATAAGCATCGATATTCGCCGCACTAGGAGTGTTTTTAGCAATCTCAGCTAAATAAGCAAAGCCGCCTATACCGCTGAGTAAATTCTTTTTCTCTAAGCTCTCTGAGATGGTGATCAAATCGATTGGATCACCAATCTCGGCAAGCTCAACCATCGCTTCAAAAATAAGCTTGTGAGTACGTGTATAGAAATCTTGCGAAACGACTAATTCAGCAACACGGTCAAAGGCTTGATTATCAAGCATTAAGCCACCTAAAACAGATTGCTCTGCTTCAATGGAATGAGGAGGAACTTTAAGGGTGTCGACTTGTTTATCTGGTTTAGCCATAACTTCGCAATACTAAAATACAATTGCGTCTATTCTATCGACTTGGTAACGCTGTGCAAATAGCAAAGCGGGAATTCTTTTCCCGCTTTGCTACTTTTTAATTAAGTAGAATTGTTATTTTTTACGTAATTCAATTCGCCCACTGATGGTATCTATTTCAATATCTCCATCACCACCATTAATTGAAAACTCCAATTCACTTGATGGGCCGTATTTTGCTTTTTTAACTTTATCATTACTCAATTCATTGACGATTTTACCATTAGCATGTGCTTCAATTTCAAATCGTGCTGAGACATTCGCAGGAAAGAAAAACTCGGCATCACCACTAACAGACTCATAGGTTATTTGTGCACCTTTGATTAACTCATTAATCCGCACTTCGCTTTCACCATTTACGGTATTAATACGCAAACTTTTTAGTTTATCAAACGTAAAATCTATATCACCGTTTACATTCTCTAAACGCACATCTTGCGCGCGGGTTGTTGATTTTATATCGCCATTGACCGCTGTAAACCTTAATGTGCCTTGAGAGTTTTTATCGTTAATTTCACCGTTTACAGTTTCAAAGCGAATATCGCCATTAAGATCTTGCGCACTAACGTCGCCATTAACCGTGTCAAAGCTCAAGTCACCACTGAGACTTTGCACATTGATATCGCCATTGACCGTATCTATCTCAGCGCCCGCGTGTAAATCTTTGGCGCTAATAGTGACATTAACACCTGCGAACTCAAGTTCACTTGTTTTCGGCATATAGATAGTCAGTTTAGAGCCATCACCACTGTTCCAGCCATTGTTGACGTTCCGTGGCATTTTTACAATAAACTCAATCCGCCCATTGCTATTTTCTAACCTGTACCCATTGGCCTTATCATCCAGCTCACCTTCTATTTTAAGTTGCGCTTTATCCCACCCTTCGATGCGAATGTCACCTCGTTGATTTTCAATAAATACACGTTTGTTTACAGGGACATCAACTATTTCATTGATCTTTTGACCTGCTAATGCTGATAAGGGTAATACACTTAATAATAAACATAATACTTTCATAATAGGGACTCCTAAATTTGTTGCCATTTGGGTGCGTGCACCTTATTGATTAAATCCAATTGCTGTTGATATATCTGAGCAAGCATTTTCAATAGCGCTGGGTTTTCAGGCTCATTCTCAAGCGCTTGCTTTATCGCGCTTTCAGCCTCTTCCAATTCATTTAATTGCTGTTGCCAATTATTCGTTAATGCCGGTTGATTTTGATATTGCACTAACAAGCTTTGCTTTTGCTCTGTAAAATAATCACTCATAGCAACACCCGTTTTTTGCTGCGGCGTATTAAAAAGTAACTGAGCAGTCAATAACGCTCCGACCGTGCATGCAGCAACACCAGCTAGTTTAGGCCACACAGCCACTTTAGTTTGTTGCGGTAGTCTGTGTGATAGTGCTTTTTCAATACCTGGCCACAAATCTTTTTGCGGCGGGAGTTCAGTTTGCGAGCGATTTAATGACTCAACTAAAAATTCTTCAAAATCAAGCTTGCTCATTTTCATACCACTCTTTTAATAACTGTCGTGCGCGATGAAACTGCGACTTACTAGAACCAACTGCCATACCTAGCATGGTTGCAATTTCCTCATGGCGATAACCTTCAATAGCGTGTAATACAAATACCATTCGGGCTCGCTCTGGGAGCCTTAAAACCAATTTATCGAGTCCATTTAAACCTTGGCAATCATCAGCGCTTTGCTCATCCATACCACTTTGTTCAAAACTCACTACTTTTTGCAGCCAGTTTTTATGTTTGCGTAAGTAACTAATGGCAATATTGCTGGTAACGCTGTGCAGCCAAGTCGAAAATTGTGACTGCCCTTCAAAGCTAGCAATTTTATGCCATAACTGTACAAACACTTCTTGCGTGGCATCTTCAGCGTGCTCTCTATCAGCGAGTAATCGTAGGCATAATGCGTATACTCGCTTTACATGCAGTGTATACAACGCTGCATAGGCTTGTTGATCGCCACTTTTTACTTTCTCAATCAACACAGTTTCACTGTGTTGATTAAAAGCATGTTTTGCATTTATCAACATCGCAGATGTTGTCCCTTTATGATTATTATTCTGAATGTAGTTTATACTTAAGCCATGTAGAAATACGATATTTCAGGTTTTTAAGTTTCTTGCATAGTTAGACGTGAAAAGAGGTGAAAAAGGTTTAAAGGACGTTTAATTATTTTTAATTTAATCTCAATTTTGGTTAAAGTATTTCCGCGTATATTTAACTATATGAAAATGATCTCAACTGTCCAGCCGGAGATTTTCAGGTATTACGGGGCTAATCTCGCTAGGGGCTTTTTATCATCAGTCGATTCAACATAGTTATACCAATCTGCGTAGATATGGAGCCTATTTAATGACAAGAAAATTGCGCTATAACTAGGCTAAAATTTTTATATCTGGTTGTTCTAAATAAAAATTTTCAACAACGTTATAGCGTGATTTAATTCGTTAAATTGTTCAAATATTTATGCAGATTGGTATTAACATTGAAAATAGCCACAAGGCCTGATTTTTCAGCTAAGACTCAGAACTTAATTTATTGAAATAAAAACGACTAACCTAAGTTAGCCGTTATAAATATAAACACAATTAAGGAGTCGGTATTATGGGGTCTACCACTGCTTTTTGAGGAGTTTTATAGGACCAACCAAGGAAAATTAACTCGCCTGCAGTTTTACCTCCCCCGCCACCGCCAACATTAGTCAAGTTAACATCATGGTGAATACCACCCTTACCTGATGCGGTGACCGTTTTTCCTCTAATAGAACCACTAAAACCACCATTAGCAACCACTTTAACATCCGTTTTAGGCGCATAGATTGCAGCATACAAATTAGCATCAGCGTCTATATCTATACCATTATTTTGCTCATTGCTTGAATAGACACTAAATACAGGCTTGCCTGTGGCTGTTAAACCATGCTTCATGGTTATAGAGCCTGGTGAAGCTTTCATTTTAACTTTACCTGTTACGTAAAGAGTTAAACTACTCCCTTCTGCAATATGTATTTCTGACGACCCTTCCATTTTAAAGTCACCATTAACAACTAAAGTAACGTCACCACCGGCCACTTTTAAATTACCATTATTTAATGAAAGACTACCCATCTTGAGTACTTTAACATCAACCTCTTTATCTATCGTGGCAAGCGCATAAGTAATTGTGGCTGGGCGAGCACCTAACCAATTTTCCCATACATAGCTCCCCTGATTTTCAATTTTAGATTGCGCAATCTCAGGTGTTAACTCATAAATAACACGCGTTTCAGGCTTACTAGGAACAAGTACCGAGTTACCGTGCTTAACTATAATTTTTTCAGCCGCAGGATCAACAAGCGCAGTAACAAGTTTGGTTACATCAATTGGATCACACTTTACTTTACCGCCTTCAAAATTAGTCGGATCTTGTGAAGGAACTAACTCGACATTTGGGTTAACGTTATAGCGCAGATCTGAGTAAGGTATACCATCTTGTTCTAGTTGGGACGCCAAATTTTTTGCAGTGAATGTTCCACCATACATCACATCTAACCCATCATTATTTCGATTCACTAAGATTGTAGTTGCGCTATTGTTAGGGATAATAAAGTCCTTATTAGCCCGAATAACACCTAACACCTTGCCTTGCTTCCAAGTCACGTGACCTGCAGATAAAACATCACCACCTACAGCAGTATCAAGGGGGAAGCCGTCCGGTAAAACAGGATCGGTTGATACAGTGAAATTAGAATCAATAATAATATGATTGTTTGCGCGTAAAGTACCCGTTATAGGCGATGACCCCGAAAAAATGATACTGCCTGTTGCATGCACACTACCCCAAATTGCTGACGCTCCTGACAAGGTAACATCCTTATCTTTATAGACAGTACCTATCACCGCACCAGCTTCCGCTTTACTGGGATCATAGTCCCCCCTGCTTGAATCGAAACTATCAATTCGACCGCTCGCACTGAGTGATACGCCTTCACAGCCAACAATTGCATTTTGAAAAAGTGATTCGGCTTTACCTGGTTTAAATCCAAATCGTGCAACTAAATTGCTTTGCGCGTCACCGCTATAGCGCTGCCCAAGACTAGCTATTTCTAATTCCCCAGCAAGGTTTTTACTTATGCTTGCATCATATGTTGCGTCGATTCCAATCAAACCTCTGCCACTGGCATTACCCGCTGCGGCAATTAATCCATCAATGTCTAATTCTCCATTATTATTCAACGCTTGCTGCATTAGTCTCGCTTCTTCGAACACACCTTTTTCTGCAAGCAAACGACTATTCATTTTCTTTTGAAAATTACCACTCATGCGCTCTTGTACAATATTTTCGCGTAATGAATTAAGTACTACAATACTTGCCATACTGGTCAATATAAGCACCGTAATGAGTGTAAAACCTTGCTGTTTATTGTTCACTACACACCACCAAAAGCATTCGTTAAAATAACATTAGAAACCGCAACATCAATACTTATTGCGTTACCAAACTGACTCGGTAAATTTTCAGGCGCCACATTGATTTTTACTACGTTGTTATTAATAGAAAAATTTAACCTTTCAACACCTGTTAGTAACCGCTCTGGAGCAGCAGCTCCTAACGTACACATTAAGTTATTGCCCGTTAATGTGTATATTTCCGTCGTAGGTGCCACAGCGACACTTCCATTACAGGTAATTACGCCTGCGGGCTGCCCAATACTAATAGATAACCCGTCAGCGGCGACAATCGGTAGAGTCGGTGTTTGCTTTATGCTCCGAGTAAATACTTTGCTTGTATAGCGTATAACTTCTTGTGCATTTTCAAGCTCCTTACTGACCATAATGGTACCTTTAATCGCAGAATACGACAGGCTCACCCCTGCCAATAAAAATGATCCAGCGGCCAAAGCAACCATTAATTCCACTAATGTATAGCCACGCATTGAAGAAGAGCTCATAACTAAATACACCCAGCAGGTAAAGTAGGATAACTTGCATTAAGCGATATTTGATTTACAGCTGCATCCGTCATCCGCTCATCAGCCCATGAAACTGTAATTTGCATGTCATCAGCATAAGCCGCAGGTAATGTGAGCTGAAAGTCTGTTGTTTGAGGCCCTAGAAAGGTCCGAAAGTTTACATCAGTAAATAGTGCTGGGTTTGTCGTTTGCAACTCACATAAGCGTGGCCAAATACGTTCGAGAGTATTTTGGCCTTGCACCAAAGAAACCGTATAATTGAAACTGTTATTTGCGAACTGCAACGACTTTAATTGCGCGGCAGCTAAGCCCAACAATGCTATGCCAGCAATGACAACTGACAGCATAACTTCTAACAATGAAAATCCATTTTGCTTTATCATTATGCACAACCTACCGATTTTTCAATCAGCCAATTTTGGCCGCTTTTTAAAATACACAAATAATAATCAACGGTATCAGTTGACGTATCTTCAACTAAAATTGTACTTGCAGCAGATATTTCACCAGTTGATAACACTGTACGATTAACGAGGGATACAGTAACCCCCTGATGTTGAATAACAAATTCTTTTAAAACAGTTTCGACACCATCAACAGGAGCCCTCACTTGCCACTTAGTACCGCTAACCGCTAATGTTACATCCTTATCGCGTTTCACAGCTTCACTGCGCGCATATTTATATACGCTATTAAGTTGGTTTGCAGTAGTGACTACGCGATCTTGCATAATCTGCTGGCTAAATGAAGGGAAAGCCAAGACAGCCATAATACCTATAATGCTAACTACAACCATTAATTCAACTAAAGTAAAACCAGCCGTCTTGTTCATTATTATTCCCAACAATTCGTCACGGCAAAACCACCTTTAGTAGCGGATTGTGTTCCATCTTGCTTTATAGCGAGTGCACCACAACGATCGCCTTTTTGTGCCGATGTTGATTTTGGAGTTGCTGTTAATGTAAATTGGCGATTTTTAAAATCAACATTAGCGGCGGCTCCTGGTACGCGATCTGAGGCTACATAACTAAAGCTGTAAAAGTCGGTATTGACAGCCCCATTAAACGCATCTGGATACCCTCCATTACGAGAATAAATACGCTCTAATACTGCGCCATGTTGGAGTATTACTTGCTGAATATCAGCGCGTCGGCTACGTTCCATTTGCTCGGTATAGGCAGGCATAGCCACGGTATATAAAATACCTATAATGGCTACAACTATTAGTAACTCAACTAATGTAAAACCATTCTTTTGGCGTACATTTTCTCTCATCTTATCTTTCACTCTCTAGTTCCTTTACACTATGCCCAGTGCACAAACAATATACAGTGACAACGCTGTCAATGTCAATTAACTACGATTTATTTACAAAAAAATATCATTTAATAGTGATAAATAATTAGTTTTTATTATTGAAATATTAAATCAAGAGTGGAATACACACTTAGCCAAAATGGGTACTCTAATCCATTTTTTCTAAAAATGATACAAAATGACGTCTATTTGCGGGGATTAAACTATTTTATTACATAAGCTGTACACAACAAAAAAGCCGTGCGCAATGCACGGCTTTTATACTTAATTATAAAAATTAAGCTTCAGCGATTACGATTACTTTAATAGTAGCCGTTACGTCTGAATGTACTGCGATTGATACGTCAAATTCGCCAGTCTCACGGATAGTTCCTAGAGGTAAACGAACTTCTGACTTAGCAACTTCAACACCAACAGCTGAGATAGCGTCAGCGATGTCGCGAGTACCAATAGAACCGAATAACTTACCTTCGTCACCAGCTTTAGATACTAATGTAACTTCAGCTAATGCTTCAAGTTTCTCAGCGCGTGCTTGTGCAGCAACAAGCTGTTCAGCGATTTTCGCTTCAAGCTCTGCACGACGTGCGTCAAAAGTTTCAACGTTAGCTTTAGTTGCAGGAACTGCCTTACCTTGCGGGAAAAGGAAGTTACGTGCGAAGCCAGATTTAACTACAACCTGGTCACCTAGGCCACCTAGGTTAGCGATCTTATCTAGTAGAATAACTTGCATGTTTCTACACCTTTTAAAAACGTGTTAATCCGCTGCTTACTTATGTAAGTCAGTGTATGGAAGAAGGGCTAAGTAGCGAGCACGCTTAATAGCTGTTGCTAGCTGGCGCTGGTATTTAGCGCTAGTACCTGTAATACGGCTAGGTACGATTTTGCCACTTTCTGTAACATAGTTTCTAAGAGTAGCTAGATCTTTATAATCGATTTGTTGTACGCCTTCCGCTTTAAAGCGGCAGAACTTACGACGTCTGAAATAACGTGCCATGAGATTAATTCCTCAAATAATTCTTTCGATATGCTGAGCATGCAAAACCAATTGGCTAAGGCCGTTACGACCTTCATGGCGGTTTAAAAAACCGCTCACTTGCAATGCCTGCCCAACGTGCAAATGTTGAGTCTGTTGTTGCATTTGCTTACCACTAGCAACCACTTGAAGCTTTACATAACTATTACGGTTAAGGTCTGCTTCAACTTGCATTGATTTATGTTCTACAACAAAAATACAATGCGGTATACCAGCAGGGCTTTGACTATATTTGGGCGTTTTACAAACGACTCCAGATAGTGTTAGTTGATTCATATAAGGACTAAGCGTTTGGCTCATCTTAATTACTCAACTGAACAAGCGCCATGCTTGGACTCAAAACAATTAAGCAGCTGGTGCTTCTTTCTTCTCTTCTCTTACAAGAGGAGACGCTTCAGTTACAGCATTTTTAGTACGCATAACTAAGTTACGAAGCACTGCATCGTTGTAGCGGAAAGTAGTTTCTAGCTCGCTGATTACTTCAGTAGGTGCTTCAACGTTCATAAGAACATAGTGAGCTTTATGAAGCTTGTTGATTGGGTATGCTAATTGACGGCGACCCCAATCTTCAAGACGGTGGATAACACCACCAGCTTCAGTGATTGAACCAGTATAACGTTCGATCATACCAGATACTTGCTCACTCTGATCAGGGTGAACCATGAATACGATTTCGTAATGACGCATGGATATTCCTTACGGTTAATAGAGCCTTCTACCGTTTCGGCCGGTCGGTTTAAGGCAAGGAATTAATAGTTTAAAAGCCGAAATGAGCGCGCATTTTACGCTTAGTTGGAAAATTAAGCAAGCAGGTTTTTTAGCTTTAAGTGGGGGAGTTAATAAATCAGCTATCAGCTATCAGCTATCAGCTATCAGCTATCAGCTATCAGCTATCAGCTATCAGCTATCAGCTATCAGCTATCAGCTATCAGCTATCAGCTATCAGCTATCAGCTATCAGCTATCAGCTAGAAATTTTGCTCATATTAACTTACGTGTCAAGACGAGCTTGTCTTAAACTGACGGCTGACGGCTGACGGCTGACGGCTACAAGCTTACAGCTTTTTAAGCTTGTGTTGCATTTCTCTGGCGTAGTACTTCAAACAAACAAATGCCTGTTGCTACAGAAACATTTAAGCTTGAAACGGTACCGGCCATTGGGATTTTAACGAGTACATCACAGTGTTCGCGGGTTAAACGACGCATACCTTCACCTTCTGCCCCCATAACAATCGCCATTGGGCCTGTTAAGTTAGCATCAAATACATGAGTGTCTGTTTCGCCAGCCGTGCCAACGACCCACACACCCGCATCTTTAATCTCACGTAAAGTACGCGCAAGATTGGTTACTTGAATAAGCGGTACTGTTTCTGCTGCGCCGCAGGCAACTTTACGGGCGGTGCCATTTAGTTTTGCTGATTTATCTTTTGGTACAATAATCGCGTGAACACCCGCCGCGTCAGCACTGCGCAAACATGCACCTAAATTATGCGGATCAGTGATGCCATCTAGCACCAGTAAAAAAGGAGTTTCTTCACGCGCAATGATCTCATCAAGATCTTTTTCATTAAAAGTAGGTGCAGCTATAACGTTTGCAATAATACCTTGGTGCTGCTCACCCTTTGATTTGTTATCAAGTGCTTTACGTTGCATGAATTGTACTGAGATACCAAATTTACGCGCTTCTTCAATAATTGGAGATAAGCGTTTATCATCACGACCTTTAAGAGCATATATTTCAATAAAACGCTCAGGCTCACTTTCAAAAATTGCTTCAACAGAATGAAAGCCAAAAATTAATTCATTACTCACGTATTACTTGCTCCTGAACTCGTACTTTTACGGGCGTTTTTGCCGGGTCTTTTTGGCTTTTTCACAGCCCTTTTCTTCGGTTTTTTAGCGGTTGTAGCAGCTACCGCCCCTGACTTTGTAGTCGGTTTCTTTCTTCCTCTACTCGCACTGCTTTTTTTTGGCTTTGGTTTACCTTGGTCAGTGCGATTTTTTTGCTCAGGGCTAACTTGCTCGGTTTCTTTTTTAGCTGGTATTTTACCGCGCTTTAATTGCGAACGAACACTTGCAGGTTGATGCCCTTTAGGCTCACTACGACGACGCGCGTATCTATCCTGTGCAACATCGCCACTGAGCGTTAAGTTAATTCGGCGCTCATCTAAGCTGACAGATGCCACTTGAACCGTCACTTTATCACCTAGACGAAACACTTTATGAGTGTGCTCACCTATTAAGCAGTGCTTAGAAGCATCATGTTGAAAGTATTCATCACCTAAGTTGGTGACATGAATAAGGCCATCAATTTGTAAATCAGCTAAACGAATGAATAAGCCAAAATTAGTAACCGAGGAGATAACCCCTTCAAATTCATCGCCAACATGATCTTGCATGTATTCACATTTAAGCCAATCAGCTACTTCACGGGTTGCATCGTCAGCACGGCGTTCGGTAGTTGAGCATTGCTCACCCAATTGCGCAACTTCTTCCTCACTATAGGCATAAGCGCCAGAAGTAACCATCCCTTGTGCTTTTAAAATACCTTTAATAGCACGATGTACAACTAAATCTGGGTAACGACGGATTGGCGAAGTGAAATGCGCATATTCATCTAATGACAAACCAAAGTGACCAATGTTTTCAGCCTGATATACGGCTTGCTTCATTGAGCGTAACAGCATTGTCTGAATTAGTTCCGCATCAGGGCGATCACCAAGCTTTGCTAATACATGGGTAATTTCTTTTGGTGTAGGTTCATCACTAAGCGTTGATTCAATACCCAGCTCAGATAAAAACTGCCTAAAATTACTTAATTTTTCACCATCAGGTTCAGCATGAACACGGTAAAGCGCACTGGCTTCGTGTTTTTCAAGCATTTTAGCAGCTGATACATTGGCTAAAATCATACATTCTTCAATCAACTTATGCGCATCGTTACGTACAACAGGCACGATTGATTCAATTTTGCGTTGAGCGTTAAATACAAAACGTGTTTCAAGCGTTTCAAACTCAATGGCACCACGATCTTGTCGTGCTGCTTTTAGCGCCATATACATTTGCTGTAAATCAGTCAAATGTGGCACAACTGACGCATATTCTGTACGCAGTTTCTCGTCACCGAGCAAAATATTATTTACTTTTGTGTACGTTAAACGAGCGTGCGAGTTCATCACTGCTTCATAAAAACGGTAGCCTGATAGTTTACCAGCCGCCGATACCATCATTTCTGCAACCATACATAAACGGTCAACTTTAGGGTTCAGTGAACATAAGCCGTTTGACAGCACTTTAGGCAACATAGGAATTACTTGTTCAGGGAAATACACTGAATTACCGCGCTCTATCGCTTCTTTATTTAGAGGCGTGTTCATTCCTACGTAGTGTGATACATCCGCAATAGCAACCCATAAGCGCCAACCACCTGATTGTTCTGGTTCACAATAAACGGCATCATCAAAATCACGGGCATCTTCACCATCAATCGTTACTAATGGTAAATCACGTAAATCGACACGATTTTGTTTGTCAGCTTCTTCAACAAACTCACCTAAATGCTCAACTTGCTTTTCAACCTCATCTGGCCATACATGAGGAATATCGTGGTTACGCAGTGCAACTTCTATTTCCATACCTGGCGCTAAATGCTCACCCAATACATCAATAATTTTGCCTACCGCATTCATATTACGATTAGGGTTTTGTGTAATTTGCACTTGCACCATTTGATTATGACGCGCGCCGTTATCACTGCCTGGTAAAATAATGATATCTTGTGTGATGCGTGGATCTTCGGCCACCACAACAGCAACACCATGCTCTACAAAATAGCGACCGACAATAGGTGCTCGTTCATTAGGTAGTACGCGAATAATACGCGCATCGCATTTACCACCTGAGCCTCGCTTAGTGCCTTTAGCCAGCACAATGTCACCATGGAGCACCATATTCATTTGATGCTTGGCAATAAACCAGTCTTTACTTTCGCCTTCGACTTCTAAAAAGCCAAACCCATCACGGTGACCTATGACTTTTCCTTTTACAAGCCCTGCTTCGTCAATTAAGGCGTAGCATTTAAATTTGTTAAAGAAGAGTTGGCCATCACGTTCCATAGCACGTAAACGGCGCTTGAAAGCAATTTGACGCTCATCATCGTTTACCGCTAACTCTTCACATAATTGATGGAAATTAGCTGGCTTGGCACGGTCTTTTATGTGAGTAAGTATAAACTCACGACTTGGGACAGGGTTTTCGTACTTTTCTTGTTCTCGACTGAGATTAGGATCTTGGTTTGACATTCACTATCTTGTTAATTGGTTATGACGTTATTTTAACCCAAAATAGCGCAATGAGACAGTGCAGCAGCATTAAAGTTTTATGTTACGAGAAATTGATTAAACGCTCCCTCTAATTAATTGAATTATATTAACAATTAAATATAACGGCGCGAAGAAGGTTTTTTAGCGTTATAAAAAAACCCAAACAAAGTGATCTTGTTTGAGGGGGATACACCCAAACCTCCTCAAGATGTGAGTTCCAGTTGGAATTAAAAGCGATTTAGGCAAGGCATTGATTGCAAGTAATAGTGAGTCTATTGTTAAAATCAATCCCTTATAAAAGTAACGCAGTATAAATCGCTTTTAAACCAACCCCATGGACGCTTCACAGGCACTTACTCTTTGCGTTGTTACTTCTTGCCATTGTTGCAAAGTAACGCCTTGATATTAAGTCCCTGTGAAACGCTGAATTCTGTATCTTGAGGTAGTTTGGGTATAGGCTAAAACTTACCAACCATATTGATAAACCAACCTTTTGAATCATAATCTAAGTCGGTCAAATCATCTGAAAAATTAGTGAAGTTATAGCCTATACCTATCTTCATATTCTCACCAATATGACGATGAATAGCGCCGAGCGCCCCACTTCGTCTATCTTGCGATTCGCTGACTTTGACCATGCGCCATTCTAGTGTTGCGTCCCAATTATGCTGTAAATGATAATCAGCGCGCAGTACACTTAAGGTTGCTGTTGAATCAAACCAAGGGCCTTCATCTCGCACTAAGCGTATTTCGCCTGTACGCTGCGCAAGCTTAGTTCCAAACCGCCATCGTGGTGAAAATTGATAATTTACATCAACCGCCCACACGGTGCTGCGTTGCTGTGGAGTGTTATCTCGACCAATGCCACTAAGCTGCTGCGCTGGGGCTAAATCTTCAAGATAGGTTAAGCTTGCTAGGCCTGACCAAGGGCTGGCATCAATAGGGCGATATGCGAAACCAAGCTGCGCTTCGGTAAAATCGCTATTAAATGCGCCACTTTGCGCTTCTTGATCGCTATCACTGATCGCGGTGTCAACACGTAATTGTCCGCGCCAGTCTTCATTTAATTTAACGCTGAAATTATTACGCATTAACCAATTAGTGCGTTTTTCCTGCTCTGTTTCGTCTGTGCGATATTCTAATGCGCCTGCCCAACGAATATTTTCAAACTGATAGCCTAATCCGAGGTTAACTCCCGATCTTTCTAATCGACCATTTTCAAACATGTCAATATTGCCGTTTTCAAGGCCTAACTGTACCTGCCAACGTGAATTTATGCTGTGATCGACACCATAGGCATGTGTAAGACCTTGCTGCCTATCGTCATGCTGCCATTGTTGCTCGGCATAAACGCTGGTTGAGTCATTAAAACGATGCCTTGCCCCGCTTACCCACTGCTTTTGCTCAGCATTATTAAACAAATCGCTACCATCAGGATCTAGGCGGTAATTAAGATACACATTACCTTTATCACTGTAGGCATAATCAATACCGGCTGTGCCTGCAAACCCTAAATTACCTTCTGAAACTTCACCATTTAGGCTAACACTTTCGGTAATTTGAACTTCTGTACCCAAACCAATGCGATTATTTCGTAAGCGAGTAGCGTCATTGGCAAGTGTGCCTTGTACAAAGCCGTAAGCTGACCAGTTTGCATCTGATTGATATGATAACTGAACAACGGTATCTGTTCGCTTACCTTCATCATTTCGGGCTTTACTTGACGCGGTATTTTGCGATTGATTTTGCACCTGAGTAAGGTTTCGACGTTCATCTTGTCTGATCCCCGCACTGGCTTGCCAATGTTTATCGATTGTTTCAGTGACGTTTATTTCTGCAGCTTGACGCTTGTAGCGATTACTTACTTTATTGTCATCGGCTTTCACTTTAACTGCTGTAGTTTCTGTCGCTTGCCATTGCATCATTATACCAGCGGTGTTTGCTTCATCCGCATTAACTTGGCCAAGCCCCGCAAAACCTTGCTCTAAACGTTGCCAATAAAATTGCGCTTGCCCGTCGCTTTCTAAACCAAATTCTTTAAAGCTGGTTGCCGCTTCTAAGCGTATTCCGTTTGCTTTAACAGGTCCTTGTCCTGAGCGTATTTCATCAAAACTAAACCCACCGTTAAACGAATTAAGCTGACTTGCAATGCCATCTGTTTGAGCAACTTCAACTTTAACGTAGCTGCTGGCGCTGTGACGATAGGTCGCATCTAAGCCGATGAGTGTGTCGTCATACTCGTCAAGTTGTTGCTTATTGGCTGTGATCCCAAGTTGAACTTGATCAGTCAACCACTTGCTTACTCGCCCACCATAAGTCAAATTATCTAACTCTGAAAAGCCTGGTGTGTACTCATAGCTTGTAACTAGATACGCCGGGTTATCGTCAAAACTTGCTGCACGAACAAGTAAATCATCTGCTGCAAATGATGAGAGTGGTCGCGTCAGTAAGATGCGCCCTTGCAATGCATCCATGTCGTAGTCTTGACCTGGTGTTAAATTACGACGGATCAACACTAACCCTGATATTTTATCGCGGATCTCTATGGCAACTTGATCAGAGCCAAGCACTATATCTTGATGTTGTAAATAATAAAGCGACCCGCCAGTTGCTCTATGTGTTTCATATGCTGGGAGTGTTTCAGCTTCTGCTACGTAGATTTCTGCTTTACTGTTATGTTCACCAAAAGAGGTGACATCATTGCTGCGGTATTGGGTTTGCAAACCATATAATCCGCGCTCAACACGGCTGAGTTCAGTATCACTGACTTGTGTATTAAAGTTACCCCACATAACTTGTGAGTGATCTTTCGCTATTTTTAAATACACTTTACCGTTACTCGGTGCATCATCAATAACCGTTGAATCATCACCATACTCAGCTACATATTTTTGCTCTTCTAAGCGACGGAATAAGCTTTTTGGATCTTTTTCATGGAGATTAGAAAATAACTCGTTTAACGGCGCTTCGCGGGTGTCAATACGCGCTGTTACTTTGTATTCATCTTCCCATTTACCTGTTATGTAAGCGGCTAAACGCCCTTCGGCAAATAAGTTATTGTCTTTATTATGGGCGTCACTTAATAGCTCTACAGGGCCATTATGACTATTTTGACCCACGGTGAGATCGGCCATCGCAACATAGAACCAGTCACTCTTTGGTAGTGCTAAATCACGTTGAATTAATGCGCCATTGCCTTCTTCATTCAATACCGCAACTTCTGCTTTATGATAGCCAGTGCGCACAATTTGTTGATGTACAAATTTACGCTCTCGGGTAATAGCAACAACACGCCCTAAGAAATAAACGCTGTGACGATCTGGCACCTCTTCACCAAATAAGGTTAAAGTGCCACCATCAACTTTAATATTTTGTTTAGCGAGTTGCGATTTACCATAGTTTGCCATTAAGTAGCCATTGACTTTTTCATTTGCTACGGCAAATTTCGGTCTAAAGTCCGCGCTACTGAAAGAGGTTTCGTCAAAGCGGCCACTTTTATCATATACCCTTAAGCGGTAATTTAGGCTCATACCTAACATATTGCCTGGTAAGCGCCATTTACCTTCTAGGTTTTCGCCCAATGGTACTTTTTTAAGTATGTCTGTGCCATTCGGTGACATGATGTGTACTTCGGCATATTCAAAAAAGTTTATGTAGTTACTGTAGCCTTTTAAATGCAGCATTAACGTATCACCAGATTCAGTAATGGCGTGCGCCACACTGAGCTTTGGTAATGCATCCAATGGATTATATTTTAACTGAAGTTGCATTTTTTCTAACGCCACATCGGCACAACGCTGAGCATCGGCATTATTGGCACTGTCACTGCTAGCAAAAGGTTTACCATCTAGTGTGATAGCCATTGCAGCTTGTTGACGAAAATCACCATCACAAATTAATCGTCGATCTGGGCCTGCATTGACAATCGTTTTTACTGAGGTTTTTTCTTCTACATACACTGCAATTACTTCAACTCGGCGGTTACGCGCCATACCTTCAAGAGTGTCGTTGCTAGCAACGGGATCGTGATTTGAGCGCCCTTCCATTGTCGTAGCTGAGGGCAATATACCTAGCTGCTGACGAAAATATTCGGCCACAATATTGGCGCGATGCTCTGATAAACCTTGGTTAGTTTTATAAATACGTTTTGCGTTAGGACTTAACCTTTGGCTATCCGCATGGCCTATAAAATGGATTTTCAGCTGTTTTTTACCCTGCAAAAAATCAATAATTCGATCCATTTCTTGCTTGGTTGAGCCCGTTAAAAAGTGCTTACCAGAAACAAAGCGGATTGCTGAATCCTTAACGAATTCAGCACTTGCAGGAGTTTGCTTTACTTCACTAAGCTGTGTTGTAGTCGGCTTTATTTCAGGCAAAGCATGAAGTACAAAGTGCCTCTGTACTATCACTTCTTCAGTATTACTGTGGTAGCTATTTTCGCGTACTTGATCATTGCTCAGGCCGTTTGTGATCCCAGCCGCTTTTGCTACAGGTGATAAACCAAATAACGTAACGAGTGTTAATGATATTGGCGTAAATTTATGTGACTTAGTCATTTTTACGCCCCTCTGTAACAACTTCTTGCGGTAAAACATATTCGACAACTTCCGCCTCTAGGGTAAGCTCATGCTCAGTATTTGCATTGTTCCACTGAGCAATAAACCATTGATTAAGTTCAGCAATACGTTGCTTTGCTTGACGTATATTTTCATTTTCGGCCAATTGATAAGCCACCCTGACTGTAATTGGCTGTTCCACAATAACAGTTAGTAATTGCTCCAATTGCTGTCTATGCGTGGCAATTAATCCCTGCTCATCAAACGCACTTTGACTTAGCTGTACACGTGCAACACGATGGATGCTCGCTGCAAAGTCAGCCGTTACATTTTTTCCTCGTGTTAAACGAACTACACGCGGGTTTTCAGATGTGATTCGATACCCTGATGGTAAACTGCGCACATCAACCTTGATGATAAAGTTACTACCACGCGCTTGATGCGGCACATCTGCACACGCTAAATGATAGCGGCCATGCTGATCTGTGGTGATCCACAAACCTTGAGCTGTGGCTAGCTTCACGCCAGGTAAACCAGTTTCACCTTGCTCTTGTATGCCATTGCGGTTGTGATCATCAAACACCTGGCCAGTTAAGTCACTACAATCCATGATGGTGTCTGGAATAACGCGGATACTTGCAATCGCAATATTTGAAACGCGCTTTCCTTTAGGAATTTCATCACCTGGTTTACCGCCGCCACCTGGCGTGCCACCGTCATCTGGATTGTCCTGATCGCCAGAGCCTGTGTATTCAACCCATGCTTGGTTTATGTATTTGCCTTCGCTAACGCCTGCTCCTACAACAGTGAGTAACTGAATGCTTACTGTTTGTTGAGGCAGTAATTCGCGAACTGGCCAAATCAACTGTCTACCGAACACGCGAGGTTCAATGCTAATACCATCAATACGTGCACTACCAATGACATACTTTAGACCCGCTGGAAGCTGATCAATAAAGCTAACCGGCTGTAATACTTTGTCTGAGCGGTTAAAAATAACAATCTCATACGGCACCATTTCACCAACAACCACATCTTGTTTAAGGGCTGTTTTAGTCACTTGCACTAAATCATCACCGTAACCATCTACTGGTATGTGGTTATTCACCACGTTTGCTGATGGTAATTGTGGATTGATATAAAAACGCGTGTAGTACTGTGTAGACGCATTACTTTGTGCCACATTGCTAGATTGGGTAGGACAACTTGCCGCATCATGAATTGCAGAAGAAGCCACTGGTGCTTTATTGGTTTGATGAACCAATACTGGTAACGATTGAGCACTAACTTCTAAGCGCGCTGTACATGCGGGGATCAATTTTGACTCGCCCTGCAAGAAACCAACCGGTGCTGTTACCGCGAGTTGATACTCTCCAACCGGCGCATTTGCAAATAATAAGAATTGATAAAAACCATCATCTGCTGTTGTTTGCTCAACATTATCAAGACCACCAACTAGGTGTAAATCAGGTTCAAACCCAGCAGGCCCTGTAATGCTAACCTTGGCGTTTTTGATTGGCTCTCTTGAACGTGAATCATAAACAATACCTGACGGATCAACTGGCAGAGATTGCTCAACCACTTGCTCTCCGGCACTGAGAATAATATTCAAAATGGTGCCTTTATCAGTTGATGTGTCAGCATCATTTGATACCGGTATTCCGTAGATCACGCCACCTTGAGGGTGTCTAAAGCGCACTTCATATACCCCTACAGGTAAACCTGCGAAAGTATAATCACCTTGCTCATTCGAGCGAACCACAATTAATGGTTCAGCCTCAAGCGGATTAGCTTCGCCTGTTTGCGGATCTGCTAAGAGTTCAACTAACCATCCTGATTTACCGTTATTATCATCATCAGCTCGGTTGTGGTTGTTATCTTGCCATACAGAACCACTGATAGATGCAGGGTTGGTTAATTGCTCACCAAAGTTATACTCTGTCGCCAGGGTGATATGCTCATTGATATTGATGTTTTTAATTTCATCAGCACCAATTTGCTGCGCAACAACACCCCCTAATGAACCCGCTGAATCTTTACCATCTTGGGTTTGTTCTGGTTGCGTTTGCGTAATAGTGAAACCTGTAACATCTGATAATGGAAGGTGCTTAAATTGATAACGACCATAGGTATCAGTAGTTGCCATTCTTACTACTGCTTGCCCATCTAAATCAATACCTTCGATGTGCATTTGCACTTGTGCAATACCAATTTCGTTGTCTTCTTGCGTTGCATTATCATTTAAGTCAACGTAAACAGTTCCTGATAAATAGCTGCCTGTCTCAGCAAAGTTATAATCGTTACCTTGTTGTCCAAGTTCAAGTTGGATTTCACTAAAGTTGTCATTTGCAATTACACCTGATAGAGAACCTAACTGCTCTTTACCATCTAGCCAAGCGCTTGGTTGTGTTTGCGTAATTGCGTAAGTTCCTGCCTTTAATGAATCAAAGGTGTATTGACCTTGCTCATTGGTTTTCGTCACGCGAGTGACATTTTCACCATCAAGTGCGACACCTGTTAGCGTGACGGTTACATCACGAATACGCAGTGTTTCTTGCTCATCTAAAGTGCCACTTTCATTCGCATCAACCCATACATTACCTGCCAACGAAGAAGCTGGTAATTCGGCAAAGTCAAAGTAGCCGACTTCACCCGTTCCTTGTAGTTGACCTACAACGATTATGTTTGACCCTCTAGAGTCCGCAATTACTTCACCTTGTGCTGCCTCTAACCCATCGAGGTAGTCTTTAGGTTGTTGTTGCTCAAGTGTGTAACCTTGCTCATTACTTGGAGACAATTCAGGGAATTCATAATACCCAAGTTCATTGGTCATGACCGTTTGCAGAATATCGTTTTGACGATAATCTTTACCTGATAGCGTGATCTCAACGTTTGCTAAAGCAATACTTTGTTGAGTTGAATTATCGGCTAAAACAGGGTAAAAACCGTCATCATCATGGTCAATAAACACACGACCTTTAACTGATAAACCGTAGTTTTCTGCAAAGTTATACTCTTTGTTTTCTTGTGACGGCTTAACGCTGATAGCAGTAATTATGTCGCTCTGATCACTTCTTCCGATAACATCTTGGCCAATACTTTCAAAGCTATCAATATAGTTCTTCGGCTGTGTTTGTTGGATCTGATAACCTTGCTCATTACTTGGCGCTAAGTTTTTAAATGCATACAAACCTAAGCTATCGGTAGTCGCTGACTGGGTTACAGGGTTGTTATTATAATCACGCCCCGAAACCGTTAACTCAACCCCCTCAATCGCTAAATCTTGGGCTGTTCTGATGTTATTTTTATCCGTATCAACAAAAACATAGCCCGATAAGCTTGCTGATGCTAATTCTGCAAATCCAAGCGCAGTTAACTGCTCAGACGCACTTAGAGTCACAGTAAATTCATCGTTAATACTTTGCGAACTCACAACACGGCCTGCAAGTGATTCTAAACCGTCTAACCAGTTTTCTGGCTGAACTTGCTTAACCACATAACCTCGTACGTCACTCGCTGATAATCCAACAAAAGCAAACTCGCCTTGCGCATTTGTTAATACTGTTGCATTAATAGCATTACCATAAATGTTTTGCCCAGCAAGAGTAATAACAACGTCTGAAATGCCTTGCTCGTTCGATTGACGTAGCCCATCCATATTTTCATCGCTAAATACAAAACCAGCTATGCGCGCATCATCTTTTGCCATTTCGGTAAAATCAATTAACTGATTTTCGTTAGCAATTAATTGCACCGTTACAGTATCGCTGGTGTCTGAGCCTGCAATAACACCTGAGCTATTACGCTCAACACCGTCTTTATAAAGTGCAGGTTGTGTTTGCGTCACGGTGTACCCATTAGCATCGGAAGCAAATAAATCAGCAAACGTGTATTCACCTTGCACATTTGTTTGCGTTGTCAGGTTAATGTCAGTGCCGAAGATGTCTTTACCTGTTAGGGCAATATTTACATTAGCTAATAACAGATCGTTACCTGCAATCACACCGTCTTGATTTTCATCGAAGTACACACGGCCTGACACGCTTGCGGTGTCTGGGTTTTGCTCAGTAAAGTCAACAAGCTGATTGCTTGCAGAAAGCATAACAGTCACTGTATCTGTTAGATCAGAGCCTGTAATAGCACCCGAGCTATTACGCTCAACACCGTCTTTATAAAGCGCGGGTTGTGTTTGCGTTACGGTGTAACCATTTGTATCTGAGGCAAATAAATCAGCGAACGTGTATTCACCCTGCTCATTCGTTTGCGTTGTCAGGTTAATGTCTGAACCGAAGATATTTTTACCCGTTAAGGTAATATCGACATTCGCTAATAACTTATCGTTGTCTGCAATCACACCGTCTTGATTTTCATCGAAGTACACACGGCCTGAAATAGTCACTGTATCGGGGTTCTGCTCTGTGAAGTCAACAAACTCGTTGTTGGTGGTCAGCACAACAGTCACTGTATCCGTTACATTTGAACCGGTGATCGCACCTGAAGTATTACGTTCGACACCGTCTTTATAAAGTGCAGGTTGTGTTTGCGCCATGGTGTACCCATTGGCATCTGAAGCAAATAAATCAGCGAACGTGTATTCACCTTGCGCGTTCGTTTGCGTCGTTAACGAGATTCTTGAACCGAAGATATTTTTACCCGTTAAGGTAATGTCTACATTGGCTAATAATTTGTCGTTATCAGCAATGGTGCCATCTTGGTTTTCATCGAAATACACACGCCCAGACACGCTTGCTGTATTTGGGTTTTGCTCTGTGAAGTCAACAAATTCGTTGTTGGTGGTCAGCACAACAGTCACTGTATCTGTTAGATCAGAGCCTGCAATAGCACCCGAGCTATTACGCTCAACACCGTCTTTATAAAGCGCGGGTTGTGTTTGCGCCACGGTGTATCCATTGGCATCTGAGGCAAATAAATTCTCAAACGTGTATTCACCTTGCGCGTTTGTTTGCGTTGTCAGGTTAATGTCAGTCCCGAAGATGTCTTTACCTATTAAGATAATGTCTACATTGGCTAGTAACTTGTCGTTATCTGTAATGGTGCCGTCTTGATTTTCATCAAAATACACACGCCCAAACATACTTGCGGTATTAGGGTTCTGCTCAGTAAAATCGACTAACTCATTATTGTTAGCCACTAACTGAACTGTGACCGAATCAGTTGTTTCAGAGCCTGCAATAGCACCCGAGCTATTACGCTCAACACCGTCTTTATAAAGCGCAGGTTGTGTTTGCGTGACGATGTAACCATTGGTATCTGAGGCAAATAAATCAGCGAACGTGTATTCACCTTGTGCATTCGTTTGCGTTGTCAGGTTAATGTCAGTTCCGAAGATGTCTTTACCTGTTAGGGCAATATCTACATTAGCTAATAACAGATCGTTATCTGCAATCACACCGTCTTGATTTTCATCGAAGTACACACGGCCTGACACGCTTGCTGTATCTGGGTTTTGCTCTGTGAAGTCAACAAGCTGGTTGCTTGTAGAAAGCACAACGGTAACTGTATCCGTTACATTTGAACCGGTGATCGCACCTGAAGTATTACGTTCGACACCGTCTTTATAAAGCGCAGGTTGTGTTTGCGTAACGGTATAACCGCTGGCATCTGAGGCAAATAAATCAGCGAACGTGTATTCACCTTGCGCGCTTGTTTGCGTTGTCAGGTTAATGTCAGTCCCGAAGATATCTTTACCTATTAAGGTAATCGCTACGCCAGCAAGTAACTTATCGTTATCAGCAATCGTGCCATCTTGGTTTGCATCAAAATACACACGCCCTGAAATAGTCGCTGTATCTGGGTTTTGCTCTGTGAAGTCAACAAGCTCGTTGCTTGTCGTCAGCACAACAGTCACTGTATCCGTTAGATCAGAGCCTGCAATAGCACCCGAGCTATTACGCTCTACACCGTCTTTATAAAGCGCAGGTTGCGTTTGCGTCACGGTATAACCGCTGGCGTCTGAGGCAAATAAATCAGCGAACGTGTATTCACCTTGCGCGCTTGTTTGCGTTGTCAGGTTAATGTCAGTCCCGAAGATATTTTTACCTGTTAAGGTAATATCGACATTCGTTAATAACGTGTCGTTATCAGCAATGGTGCCATCTTGGTTTGCATCAAAATACACACGCCCTGAAATAGTTGCTGTATCTGGGTTTTGCTCTGTGAAGTCAACTAGCTCGTTGCTTGTCGTCAGCACAACAGTCACTGTATCCGTTAGATCAGAGCCTGCAATCACACCTGAGCTGTTACGCTCAACACCGTCTTTATAAAGTGCAGGTTGGGTTTGCGTAACGGTATAACCGCTGGCATCTGAAGCAAATAAATCAGCGAACGTGTATTCACCTTGCGCATTCGTTTGCGTTGTCAGGTTAATGTCAGTCCCGAAGATATCTTTACCTATTAAGGTAATCGCTACGCCAGCAAGTAACTTATCGTTATCTGCAATCACACCGTCTTGATTTTCATCGAAGTACACACGGCCTGAAATAGTCACTGTATCGGGGTTCTGCTCTGTGAAGTCAACAAACTCGTTGTTGGTGGTCAGCACAACAGTCACTGTATCCGTTAGATCAGAGCCTGCAATTACACCTGCATTGTTACGCTCAACACCGTCTTTATAAAGTGCAGGTTGGGTTTGCGTTACGGTGTAACCATTAGCATCGGAAGCAAATAAATCAGCGAACGTGTATTCACCCTGCTCATTCGTTTGCGTTGTCAGGTTAATGTCTGTCCCGAAGATATTTTTACCCGTTAAGGTAATATCGATATTCGCTAATAACGTGTCGTTATCTGCAATGGTGCCATCTTGGTTTGCATCAAAATACACACGGCCTGAAATAGTCGCTGTATCTGGGTTTTGCTCTGTGAAGTCAACAAGCTCGTTGCTTATCGTCAGCACAACAGTCACTGTATCCGTTAGATCAGAGCCTGCAATAGCACCCGAGCTATTACGCTCTACACCGTCTTTATAAAGCGCAGGTTGCGTTTGCGCCACGGTGTATCCATTGGCATCTGAGGCAAATAAATCAGCGAAAACATATTCACCTTGCGCATTCGTTTGTACGGTAAGGTTAATGTCAGTCCCGAAGATATCTTGACCCGTTAAGGTAATATCGACATCGGCTAATAACGTGTCGTTATCAGCAATGGTGCCATCTTGGTTTGCATCAAAATACACACGCCCTGAAATAGTCGCTGTATCTGGATTTTGCTCTGTGAAGTCAACTAGCTGATTGCTTGTAGAAAGCACAACGGTAACTGTATCCGTTAGATCAGAGCCTGCAATAGCACCCGAGCTATTACGCTCAACACCGTCTTTATAAAGCGCGGGTTGTGTTTGCGCCACGGTGTATCCATTGGCATCTGAAGCAAATAAATCAGCGAACGTGTATTCACCTTGCGCGCTTGTTTGCGTTGTCAGGTTAATGTCAGTCCCGAAGATATCTTTACCTATTAAGGTAATCGCTACGCCAGCAAGTAACTTATCGTTATCAGCAATCGTGCCATCTTGGTTTGCATCGAAATACACACGGCCTGACACGCTTGCTGTATCTGGGTTTTGCTCTGTGAAGTCAACAAGCTGATTGCTTGTAGAAAGCACAACGGTAACCGTATCTGTTAGATCAGAGCCTGCAATAGCACCCGAGCTATTACGCTCAACACCATCTTTATAAAGCGCGGGTTGAGTTTGCGTCACGGTGTACCCCGTCGCATCTGAGGCAAATAAATCAGCGAACGTGTATTCACCTTGTGCATTCGTTTGCGTTGTCAGGTTAATGTCTGTCCCGAAGATATCTTGACCCGTTAAGGTAATGCCTACATCGGCTAATAATTTGTCGTTATCAGCAATGGTGCCATCTTGGTTTGCATCAAAATACACACGCCCTGAAATAGTCGCTGTATCTGGGTTTTGCTCAGTAAAATCGACTAACTCATTATTGTTAGCCACTAACTGAACTGTGACCGAATCAGTTGTTTCAGAGCCTGCAATAGCACCCGATCTATTACGCTCAACACCATCTTTATAAAACGCGGGTTGAGTTTGCGTGACGTTATAACCGCTGGCATCTGAGGCAAATAAATCAGCGAAAACATATTCACCCTGCTCATTCGTTTGCGTTGTCTGGTTAATGTCTGAACCGAAGATATTTTTACCCGTTAAGGTAATGTCTACATTCGCTAATAACGTGTCGTTATCTGCAAGTGTGCCGTCTTGGTTTTCATCAAAATACACACGCCCTGAAATAGTCGCTGTATCTGGATTTTGCTCTGTGAAGTCAACTAGCTGGTTGCTTGCAGTCAAATTAACAATAACCGTATCTGTTAAATCAGAGCCTGCTATAGCACCCGAGCTGTTACGCTCTACACCGTCTTTATAAAGCGCAGGTTGCGTCTGCGTTACTGTGTAACCATTGGTATCTGAGGCAAATAAATCAGCAAACGTGTATTCGCCTTGCGCATTCGTTTGCGTTGTCAGGTTAATGTCAGTCCCGAAGATATTTTTACCCGTTAAGGTAATATCGACATCGGCTAATAACGTGTCGTTACCGGCAAGTGCGCCATCTTGGTTTTTATCAAAATACACACGCCCTGAAATAGCTGCTGTATCTGGGTTTTGCTCTGTGAAGTCAACAAGCTCGTTGCTTGTCGTCAGCACAACAGTCACTGTATCTGTTAGATCAGAGCCTGCAATAGCACCCGAGCTATTACGCTCAACACCGTCTTTATAAAGCGCGGGTTGTGTTTGCGTTACGGTGTAACCATTAGTATCTGAGGCAAATAAATCAGCGAACGTGTATTCACCCTGCGCATTCGTTTGCGTTGTCAGGTTAATGTCAGTCCCGAAGATATCCTTACCCGTTAAGGTAATATCGACATTCGCTAATAACGTGTCGTTACCTGTAATGGTGCCGTCTTGATTTGCATCAAAATACACACGCCCAGACACGCTTGCTGTGTCTGGGTTTTGCTCTGTAAAATCATACGTTTTTGTAGTGCTATCTGTGATAATGATTTTGCTGATCTCATCCGTTGTATCAGAATCTTTGATCGCACCGTCACTATTTCTCTCTACACCATCTTTATACAAAGCAGGATGTACTTGCGTTAATGTGTAACCTGTTACGTCTGATGTAAGTACATTTTCAAAACGATAGTTACCTTGCGCATCTGTGGTGGTGGTTAGGGAAACACTCGCCCCTCTTGCATCTTTACCAGTGAGGTTGATAGCAACGTTTTTCAGCAATTTATCATTGGTATCGATTACACCATTTTGTTCAATATCAAGGTAAACCATTCCTTGAATAATCGCAGAAAGCAGCGTCGGAACCTCAGCAAAGTTTCTTTGTAAAAAACGTTGATTATTATTCAAACGCCCTAGAGTAATCATGTCTGTTGTGCGGCTATTTTCAAGTACCGCACCATCTTCACTTTCTAAGCCATCACTAAAATCAACGGGTTGAACTGGTTGCCTTAACGTGTAGATACCAGCACGTAAGCCATTAAATGAATAAAGACCTTGCTTATTACTTAGCGTGTTTAAAGAAACGTCTAAACCGGCTTCATCTGTACCAACTAATTCAAATTCAACACCTTCAAGACCTACTACCTCTGTAACCTCTTGCACGCCATTGTCATTTAAATCAGACCAAACAAGGCCAGCAACTTCACTCGAACCGATCTCAGCAAATAAGTGATTATCTGAGTTTCCTTGGCCTGAAATAGTAATACCTGCGATAATATCTGACTGCTCACTGTTAACAATCAACACACCTGCACGACTATCTTTACCATCTTTAAAGTTGATCAGTTCGCTTTGATCTACTTGCGACAACTGATAAACACCCGGTTCAAGATCAATGAAAGTAAACTCACCGCTGGCTGTCGTTTTTACTGTTTGAGTACCTATAATAGAGTTATCACTACGTACACCTGAAAGCGCAATAGTAATACCGCTAAGCCCTGCATCAGTTGCAGCTTGTTGAACACCATCGTTATTTAAGTCAAAAAACACTTTACCTGATAACGCTGAATCAACGGCTCTAACTGTCTCTGTATCTTCGTTATTAGTTTTATCAATATCAAAACCTTTTGTCTCAACCCAAGCATGGTTAGTTATTAGCTTAGAAGTCGGAATTTCAACTACTTTCACAGGGATTGTAACTCGCACAGAGTCACCCAAAGCAATTTCATCAACTAGGCATATTACGCGTTGTTTAGATACTGATTCGCCGCTTTTTACAGCGTTATCAACCAAGCACAGACCATTTTCGACTGTTGGTGTACCGTTAACTTCTACCTCTGTTGGTAAAAAGTCATAAATAACATTTTCAGCACTGTCACCTGGACCCGCATTAAATACATCAATATAAAAATCAAATTCACTACCAAGCGCTACACTCGCTTGAGATGCCGTTTTTGTTAACGCTAAATCAACGGCTACGCGAATTGATGTTTGCTCTCTCTCCTCGTTATTACCCAAGACAGGATCGCGCTCATTTGAATAAATAACTGCGTTTGTTGCACTTACTTCACCTGCTGTACTTGGACGAGATAAGACTTTAAAAAACAAATAACGGGTATATATGTTTTCTGTACTACCATTGGGGTTTTCTTTTAACTCAAGCGGCTCAAGATTATTATTTTCATTTTCTGGGCCATCACATTTTATTGTGTACTTTTGAGTAATAACCGCATTAATACTGTCGCAACGTGCTGTTTGCGCCGTACATGATTTATCATTATCGCTATCACATAAAAATTGGATACGTCTATTCGCACCGGATGGAGTCATGTTAAAGTCATAACGCACACCGCTGGCTACTGACAAATCACCTTTATTATCAAATAAATACTCTAGATCAACCTTATAAACTACAACATTATCAAGTGATACGGGGAAATCACGAGGAGATGGCACCCATGCAATTGGATCTAGCACATCATTATTTTCTATTTTTAAATTTGCATCTCGTGCTTCAACAAGTAGTTCTGCTGTTTGAGTATTGTTAGATGAGTTAAGATCTTGCGCCATATTATCTGCATAAATGGTGCTAATACTTGGTAATCTCCAATCCTGTCCGCTAATATCACTTTTTGGTATAAAACGTAAAGTCACTGTTTGTACTTCATTACTTGCAAGTACACCTATTTCGCATCGTAACTGTAAGGTAACGTCATTAAAGACACACACATTACGCTGACCCAGGCGCGAAAAATTACTGCTTAAAAACTGTATTTTACGGCTAATATTTGGTTTAAATTGATGCTCTAAGACAACCCCATTGGCTTCACTCGACGCGGGATTATGGATCTCAATAGTCAATAATGATTCATCACCTGTTAAAACTGGATTAGCAGCATAGGTTACTGCGTTAACCGCCACATCAAACCTAGGCTGTAAGGTCGTTGTTACCGCTGATTGGTTATTACTAGGATCTGTATCTGCAAACGAAGACGAGCTTACATTTACCCTGTTTGTAAGCTGATTATTAACCGTTGTAAATGGACGACTTGCTGTTATATCAAGCTCAACAAAATCACCTACTTGAAAAATTTCACCCGATGCCAATACGCATTTAATAGTGGATACCGTTTGCTCATATAAGCCACTATCGCTTCGTGAACAAGTAAATTGACTATTGCGATTACTAGTGATTGTAGTAGGGAAATCTATCGTGGTGGCAATTACACCTTTTCTCGCGATAAAAGTACCCGCAAAAGTATCAGTGATCACTAATGTATTAGCGCCATCGCCAATAATTGTGCTACCAGATAGATGTTCTGCTTTTATTGTATATGTAATTAAACGTTGATCGGCACTGAGTTGAGCTGCTTTTGTTACTTTTAAATCAGCACTTAACACTGAATTAATTGTCGCTGATGCCCGTGCAATACCAGGGAACCCACCCTCATCAATCAATGTTGCATTATTAGTTAACCCCCCTAAACCTACGGCACGAGTCGTTATAACCAACAAAGGTGCAACGCCAGATAGCCCCTCTACTGGATTGGGGGTATATAAACAACTTACCTTACCTCCAGTACCGTCACTCAACGCTTCAGAGAGTGAGCATTGCCAATCTGTACCATATTGATTATTAGCAATAAATAGCTCACCTTGAGGTAACACATCATCAACCCTGATAGTACCTCCCGTTGCTCTTTCGCCATTATTTGCAACGGTGAATTCATTTAATATTTCAGCATTTTGTGTCACTAACTGAGTATTATCTGTTAAGCGAGACTTTTTAACTTTCGTTAAACTTAATCTAACAGGATTACTAGGTTGAAACCCCCATCCTTCATATGTAAATGAATTTGCGTTAGTCAAACCATCATATGTGACTGATGCGGTATTCCTTGGCATTGCTTCACTGAATGGCGTTTTCGCTGGGATTATTACACTTATCGCATCCCTACTTGCCATGCTAGCGCTTTCACAAACAACTTGGGTATTCCCACTTACAGTACAGGACCAATCTGAGGCGCTCGCACTCCCTCGGTTTACAGTAACAGGTCCAGCAATGGTGTAACCGTTTATTAATGTGTCAGAAATAACTACATTATTAGCCGCACCTAAACCTACATTACTTACGCTAATAATAAAGTTAAAGACTTTGCCCATCTCATTTTTATTATTCCAAGCTAAGTCTGACGTTTTTGTAATTCGAACATCGGCCTCAGAAGATAAAATTGTAAAACTAGCTGAATTAGATATTGGTGAACCTGTATCAAGGGTAAGTGTAGCGGTATTCGTATAAGGACCAGCCTGCTTTGCCTTTGTTTTTAGGGTGATTTTAACTTCTTGATCTTTCTTAAAAGATCCATTTACTGGTAAACACGTTACCGTTGGCGACTTAAAAGTACAGTTGAAGTCACTAGATACAGCACTGACAAAATCAAGGCCTGTTGGTAAGTCATCAGAGATTCGAGTAATTTGTACTTCATCACCATTGTTAATCGCGCTCAGGTTAAAAGTGATCTCATCACCGATTTTAAATTGTGTAGCTCTTCCCTCTAGCGTTTTTGAAAAACTAACAAGATTAGTTTGATTACCTTGTTGCGCAGTAAACGTATGTGTAATCGTATTATTATTGGTATTTCTATCTATCGTAGATGATTCAACACTCAAAGTAGACTGATAAGCAGCAGCAATCGATGGAGTCGTTGCTGAAATAGTAAATGGAACGCTCGCATTACTCGCCAACTCACTTGTTGAACTACATCTCATTTCATTTTGGTTATTAAATGCAGAACAATTCCAATTAGGGATTTGTACAGCAGCAATATCTGTCACGCCAGCCGGTAGCCTAATAGTAAATGCAGGGTTAACCGCCTTATTTGGGCCATTATTAACAACGTTTACTCTGTAACTAAAACTATCACTGACAGTTAACCATCGCGATTCGTATCCGTCTTTATGGTATGACACAATTGACCCAGTCAAATCTGCATGCTCACTGACGCTGGTATTGACTGCTCGCTGGTTATTTTCAGGCTTGATTTCTGCGGTCAAACTCTTAACGCTTGATGTAGCAGTTACCGTGCCGCTACCTACTCCTGAAAGTCGAGCATGAATTTCAAGATTTTGGCGTTCATTAGGTTCAAGCTCATCTTTTAAACAGCGAATCGTTTGCGTGCCAGAACACGCCCAACCTTTTTGGGCATTAACAGACTGATTAACCCAACGTGCTGTACTAGGTAAAACATGGGTAAACTCAACCCCTTTAGCTATATCCGGGCCATTATTCTGTATCGTGATTTGGTATTTGTAGTTCTCATCCACATACACAGTGGTAGGTAACGAAACTAAATTTGTTATGGCAACATCTACACCTGCAACAATAGATGTATTTTGCGTTTCGCTGTTATTTAAGAGTTTGCCAGCATCTTCATTACTAGCTTCGATACGAACTTGAGAATCAACGATATTACCGGTCTGCGCTGATGTCTTTATCGTCAAAAGCAAGCTTTTACGTTTATCTGTAATCGATGTGCCATCAATAGTCGCCCAATTACAGATGACTTCTCTAGTCGTCAAAGTATAAGAACATGCAGTAACGTCATTTACGCTAACAAATGTGGTGCTATTGGGTAGAGGGAATATTAATTTAACGTTAGTTGCAACGGTTTGCTCTGCATTTTCAAAGTCAACCTGATACCGTATATCAGCCCCCCTTGGGACTGTGGTATCAATATCTTTAAAAGTAGATATTTGTAAATCCGCAGAATATGCAAACATTGAATTAGCAAATATAAGAAATGCCAACGCCGAGTATATTATTTTTTGTAACGCTATTTTTAATAACACTAAAGCAACCTGTACCCTAAACAACCACAAAGGAAAGGTCGAAGATTGTACACATTAACGGAACTCAAATCCAGTTTAATACAACTTTATACGTAGTTTTCTAATAACGAACTTAGTTTTACTTTGTTTAGATTGATACAAATGAAATTACATAGTCGATTGTGATTAATTAGTGGACTAGTCTAAGGCTGGCAAATATGAATTTAACTATATTAAGGATCGAAAGGAGGGGTATATTTAGTATTAAACTGAACTCTGGTTAAGATATTTATACCCAAATTACTTCAAGATGCAGAATTCAATATCTATAAAAAACAGTCTGAAACACCTCTAATGGAATAATCCAAAAACAGCCTTACGGTTGAATTTAGATGTAAATTTTATGGAACAAAAAAGCTTTGTAAATAACGTTATAACCAGCCTTTTTGCTTGGCTATACGTGCTGCATCTACTCGGTTTATGGCATTTAATTTAGCAATAGCGTCCGATAGGTAATTACGTACCGTGCCTTCACTTAAATATAACTTGGCGGCGATGTCACTTGTTTTCAACCCGTCTCCAGCAAGTTTTAATGCTTTTCGCTCCTTATCAGATAACGGATCACTGTCTTCAAGTGCATTTAATGCAAGCTCAGAATCAATTACTTTTTGCCCTGCCATCACTTTTTTTAATGTGGCAATTAAGCTATCACTGGGTGCTTCTTTTAGCACAAATCCTTTAACACCAGCGGCCATAGAGCGGCGAATATACCCAGCGCGAGAAAACGTGGTCATGATCACCACTTTTATTTCAGGGCATTTATCACGTAACTGTTCAGCAAGTTCAATACCTGTCATTATTGGCATTTCAATATCACTGAGTACAATATCTGGTTTCAACTGAGGGATTTCTTGCATTGCAATTTGCCCATTCGCGGCCTGACCTATGACCTCAATGCTTATATCTAAGCTAAGTAATGCAGCGACAGCACCAAGAACCAGCCCTTGATCTTCAACTAAATAAACTTTAATCATAACGTCACCTCATACTCTCTAACCAAAGGTAGAATAATATTCAAACTAAAACATTCCCCAGTTTCTATATTAATTAAACCACCAAGCTGTGATGCTCGCTCCTTAATACCATTGAGGCCATTGCCCTTGTTTACTTTTTCACACAGGTCATAATTTACAATATTAATTTCTAACTGCTCCTCGCTTTGCTTTATGTATATAGCACAACGTTTATTTTTACTATGGCGTAGAAGGTTGGTCACCGCTTCTTTGATTATCAAACTAGCAATACCCTCAACTTTAACTGGTAACTTATTTATATCTATATGTAAATCAACATCAAAACCTTGCTCTTTTAAACGCTCCATCAATGTAGCTACCTGATTGCTTATATTTAGTTGCTTTAAATCACTCACCGCACTTCTTACATCACTTAATAATTGCCTTGCAAGCTCAGCAACTTGTTCAATTTCGCTATTTGCTTGGGGATACCGCTGAGCTTGATTGAGCTTACTGGCAAGTTCAGCTTTTAGCGCGATAGAAGATAGTGAATGACCTAAAATATCATGTAAATCTCGGGCAATTCGTTCTCGCTCAGCAATAGCGGCAAGCTGCTCTAGCTGCTTCGCGCTTTCTTGTTCTCGCTGCTTGTAAGTACGCTCTTTTTGCCCTGCAAAACCAAAGGTAAATAACGCGACACTTAAAATAATTGCAACGCCTAGAAAATATTCAGGGCCATGTAAATCAATTATATAGGCACTGCATATAACACCAACAATGACAGATAAACCCGCAGCTAAGCGAGACGTTTTTGTAAAACAAAACCCGGCAATATAAGCTGTAAATCCAAAAAGTGTAGATGTGCCAGATGTAAAAAAACTGGCTCCGACACATACCGTAAGCATAGCGATAAACAAGGCAGTGACGTTAGTGTTCGCACAATTAATTGCCTTAATATACAAAACTATAAATGCGCAATAAAAAAGCAATGTTGCCGTAATATTCAATACACTTAATTGCTCAAAATTAAAAAATGTGGGTAATAGATAAAAACCTGTAAATAATAGTGGCCCCCAATTCCAAAACTGTTTGATTCTACTTTGCAAAGCCAAGCTTGTATGTGTACTCATAAATGTCCTTTATAATCCCTAAAACCGCACCACATAATATTACTTAACCTGAACTCGGGTTAAGATATTTACTAACGTATTGATTTAATATTATAAAAACTTACTCAACTCTCCAGTCGGAGATTTTCAGGGGTAACAAGGCGAATTTACGCGTCAATAGCTGGTCTATTGCAAGTAAATTCAACGTAGTCAGCGTTGAAAATAGCCACTGGAGATAGATTTATTATCCCGAGTTTAGGTTACTTACAGGTTTTATACTGTGTGAATTTTTAACCCAATAATACCTATCAATATTAGCCCTATACATCCTAACTGAATCAACGATATTGACTCCTTTAGCCACAACACACTAACAATACTTACACCCACAGCACCTATTCCAACCCACATTGTATAACTTATGCCTAAGGGCAGTGACTTTAAAGCAAAGGACAAAAACGCAAAGCTTGCCCACATCGCTGCAAATGTAATAATACTGGGCCATAATTTGGTAAAACCGTTTGATTGTTTCATGGCTAAAGCCCAAACAACTTCGAAAAGACCAGCAATAAATAAACTAAACCATGCTGCATTATTCATAGACCCCCTTGTATACATTACAAAAATCTGATGCTTTAACTATCGCTATTAATACACAGCGAATATAGTGTAAATTGTCATGAAATAACCTGACATTTGTCACTAAAACAAAAAAGGAGTTATATGCAGCCCCAACAACAAAGCTTGATCTATTTACATATTGCGGTTCTATTGTTTGGAGGCACTGCACTCTTTGCTCAACTTATCAACCTTAACGCATTAGACATTACGGTTTACCGCGCTGCGATTGCTGGCGTTGCCATTTTGTTATTATTGCTGTGGCAAAAAAAAGCCATCAAACTAAATGCAACTAAAGATTATGCTATTGCCCTTTTTTTAGGTGTTGCCGTCGGGCTACATTGGGTTACCTATTTTGCAGGAATGCAAATGGCAGGTATCGCGATAGGTATGATTGCATTTTTCACTTACCCAGTGATTACCGTCTTTATTGAACCTTTTTTCAATCAATGCAAACCAAAATTAACCGACCTACTCAGCGCCTGCGTAGTTATTTTTGGTATTTATTTACTTATTCCTGATGCTGATATGGGGGGGGATATAACACAAGGAGTCTTAACAGGTGTTGTATCTGCGTTTTTCTTTGCAATTAGGAATATCATACATAAGCGTTATTTTAGTCAATATGGCGGGCCACAAACCATGTTTTACCAAACATGTGTAGCGAGCATTTTATTGTGTGCTTTTATAGAAGTGCCAGTGATAGAAATACCATCTTATGATTTAGGGTTATTATTAGTAGCTGGAGTCATCTTTACAGCGACCCCACATTCATTATTTGCAGCCAGCCTGCAATACTTATCAGCTTCAACAGCAGGGCTGATCTCGTGCTTGCAGCCTTTATATGGCACATTTTTAGCTTTTCTATTATTACATGAACAACCTTCATTGCTGACCTTGCTCGGCGGAGCTTTAGTGATCAGCGCGGCGTTTTACGAAACATGGTCTGTTACACGGAAACACACATTATGATAAAAGTTTTTGCCCACCGTGGCGCCAGCGGGAGCTACCCTGAAAATACCAAAAGTGCTATTCAAGCAGCTGTTGAAATAGACGTCGATGGCATTGAAATTGATGTACAAAGTTGTCTTGATGACTATTTGATTATTCACGATACCTGGCTCGATCGAACCACTGACGGCAATGGTAAAGTAAATAAATTAACTCGCGAACAAATACAAAAATTTGATGCCGGTAACGGTCAACAGGTACCTACATTACAACAGGTAATTGATTGGGTTAACAATAAAACGCTACTCAATTTTGAGTTAAAACACACCTTTTCTCTCGATAAATTTGTTGATCTTATTGAAGGTAATATTGCCGCAAATAAACTGTCTCAAGACAATATATTAGTCTCTTCGTTTGATCATCATCAACTCATGTGGCTTAAACAAAAATTGCCTTGGATAAAAATAGGCGCTCTAACAGCCTCAATCCCTATTAATTACGCTGAATTTGCTCAGCGTTTGGGTGCATCAAGTATTCATATTGATAAAAATTTTATTAATCATACCTTTGTCGCGGATGCCAAGCAGCGAGGGCTGCTTGTTTACGCATATACTGTTGATAAGCAAGAAGATATAGAGCTTATGCTCGAATATGGCGTTGATGGCGTTTTTACTAACTACCCATGTAACACTAAAATGATTTTAAATTCCCTATAAATTAGAGGTATTATGGACTGCTATTCGTCCTATATTCTTGAATTATAGCCGATTTGAACGATACTGAGTAAAACTCCATGCAACAGCCAAACGGACCATTGATGAGTGGGTATATGCGCATTTATAACTTTCTAGAACAAACTTTCTTTTTTACCTTAACACGTAAGATCATTGGTAACCTTAGTTTTGTCTTTGCTTTCCAAGCTATTACGTTACTTTGGCTGTATAAAAGTCTTACTACGCAAGACGCAGATCAAGGAGCATTCTGGCTGCTTACCTGCGTTATTGTTGCCGGATTTACATTCACTATCTTTTATATGCGTTTTTTAATTGTTCGCCCTGTTACGGCCATGCGTGATACGTTAAAGCAAATAAACCGTCAAGATGCCAACTTAACTGAGCAGTTGCCACATTTTACATACGATGAATTTCGCGAAGTCAGTGAGCAATATAATATGTTTACGGCACACTTAAGTGAATTACTCGCAACAACCTACGAAAGCTCACAAGCGAGCGCGCAAAGTAACACGCAAGTAACTAAATCAATGCAACATACCGTACAGTTAAGCGAACAACAGATAGACTTTAGCCAAACAATTACCGCGGCAAGCAATCAGATAACAGATAGCTTACAAAGCATAGTGACAAACACTGACAGTGTTCATCAAGTAAATGCCGAACATTTGAATTTCGTTACCCACTCAGCTCAAGAACTCACTGAGCTTGTTACCCAAGTCAAAGCAATTAGCCATGTATTGGGCAGCTTTTCTAAAACCATTTCAGGATTAAAACAAAACAGCGATAATATTCGTAGTATATTAAAAATGGTCGAAGAGTTTTCAGATCAAACCAATTTACTGGCACTAAATGCCGCTATTGAAGCCGCTCGCGCAGGCGAAGCTGGCCGTGGTTTTGCAGTAGTAGCCGATGAAGTGAGAACTTTGTCTGTTAAAGTCAGTGATGCTACCCGTCAAATCAGCGATTTTATTAATCAAATGGATGCTTTAGTAGGCAAAACAAATAAAGAATCTGAGCAATTGGTTGGTTACTCTCATCATGCTGAAACAACAATAAGTAAAACGTCTCATGGATTTACTGACCGACTCGTTGAATTTGAACACAACCAGCAACAATTGCAGCAAATTGTCAGCGCCGTGCACTCACTGGAGCAAACACAAAACGAAACACACCAGTCAGTTGAGCAAATTGTTGAATTAGGCTCTCAAGCTAAAGCGCAAATTGATGTAGCTTTAGGTGATTGCAAATTATCACAACAACTGAGCGAACAAACTCAACACCAGCTAAAGCGCTTTGTTTAATCTGTCGTGATGTTCTCACACAAATGTGCTAAATTACGCGGCCATTTTACAACCATGACTATACTCACGTGACGAGCCAATCTCCAGATTACAATGAACTTGCACAGCAGATTAAGCTTTGGGGCCAAGAACTTGGTTTTAGCGAGGTCGGCATTACCGATGTAGACCTAAGCAAGCATGAGGCACAACTGCAACGCTGGCTTGACTTGGGTTATCACGGCGATATGGAGTATATGGCTGCCCATGGCATGAAGCGCGCGCGTCCTGCCGAGCTTGTTCCTGGTACACAGCGAGTCATTTCAGTAAAAATGAATTATTTACCTCCCGATGCCAGTTTTGCAAAAAACCTTAAAAATACCGATAAAGCATATATTAGCCGCTATGCACTTGGCCGTGATTATCATAAGTTAATGCGCAACCGCATTAAAAAATTGGGTCAGAAAATAGAGCAGCATATTGGTCAATTTGGTTACCGCCCTTTTGTTGATTCAGCTCCAGTATTGGAGCGCCAACTAGCTGAAAAAGCAGGGTTAGGTTGGCAAGGAAAGCACAGTTTGTTGATCAACAAGGAAGCTGGTTCGTGGTTTTTTTTAGGGGAGCTATTTGTTGATATTCCTTTACCCATAGACAAACCGAACGAGATCGAAGGCTGCGGAAAATGCGTGGCATGTATCACATTATGCCCAACAGGCGCCATTGTAGAGCCGTATGTTGTTGATGCACGTAAATGCATATCGTATTTAACAATTGAGCTACAAGGGCCTATCCCTGAGCAATATCGTCCACTGTTAGGTAATCGTATCTATGGGTGTGATGACTGTCAGCTGGTGTGTCCATGGAATCGCTATGGCCAAATTACCGATGAGGCCGACTTTCATCCTCGCACACAACTTAAAGACCAAGACTTAGTTAGCCTATTTAGCTGGGACGAAGTAACTTTTCTAAAAAACACAGAAGGCAGCCCAATTCGTCGTATTGGGCATGAACGTTGGCGTCGTAATATTGCCGTAGGGTTAGGTAATGCACAGTTTAACCAAGCGATAATCGACATACTCTTAATAACTCGCGAAACGTCCAGTGACTTGGTCAAAGAGCATATTGATTGGGCGCTTACACAACAAAAATCAAAACAAGATAAGCTATTAAGAAAAACAGCACGCCTTATACGTATTGTAGAAAAAGGCCTACCAAGAGATGCCTAGGCCAATATCAAAAAAGCAACGTGACACTCATAAATTAGCCACATTAGATTTAAGTTCTGTTTGTATTATCGAGTAACTGTGCTAAATCCTGCTCTATTTCTTGAAATGCAGCTTTAACATTTTTTACTGAGTCTTCTCGTGCAACTGAGTTCTGAATCGTGCGATCTACTTTTTGATAAATAAAGATCTCTTGATCCTCATCCAACCCCATTGTCGGGATACGCTCTTCAAGCTCTTCTTGCAAGCGTTTAAATACCGCTTCATTACTTAAGCGGTTTTCGTTCAGTAAATCCATTAAACCATGAAATTTACTATGTACCATATCCACAACTTCATTTAGTTTGGTTTCTTGTTGCTCTAATTTCTTACGTGTAAGAATCGCTTTTAGTTGTTGCTCAGTAACACTTACTAAAAAGCAAACATGATCTCGAATACGCCCATGCTTATCTTGATCATGATCCGGCATGTTTAATATTAATAAGCTTATAAATTCGTAATTAACTAATATCCTGTGGGAGAACTCATGTAAGCGCCCTTTACTTTTAAGCATATCGAATAGTTCAATAACAATAGGGGAGCAAACACCTCTTAAAGCAAAGTGCTGAGGGTCATCATTTATAAATCTAAATTCAATATTACTCTGTAAGTCAAATGAGCTTAAGCAACTAACCAAAGCCTGGGCGAGTATATCAACCTCATTGATCAGCGCAATATTCTCGATATAGTTAACTATCTGGCCCATTTCACTGCTATTAGCCATGGCATTAAAAGCTGTTGAAGTGGCCTCTTCGACTTGTTGTTCTAAGTTTTCTTTATCAATAATTATTTGGTTTAGATTTTTTAACTTTAACCGCAGTTCCTCATGCCCAAAAGGCTTAACTATATAATCTTCAGCCCCGACAGAGTAACCTTCCATTCGCTCCTCTACGGTGCCTCTAGCCGAGACAAACATGACAATTATATGTGCAGTATTCGGATTCTCCTTTAGCTTAGTACATACTTCATAGCCATTCATTTTTGGCATGCTAACATCGAGTAAGATCACTTGAGGGTCATAATCTTCGACCACACTCAAGCACTCTGGGCCGCTGCTTGCCATCTTTAAATCAAAGTCATTTTCCAACAACTCCTCAATAATCTCTAGATTAAATGGCTCATCATCAACAGCCAAAATTCTTGTTAATGGCATAGTGTGTCATCCTTCTCAAAACTGATATTAATAGTTTAGTCGCAAAAAAAACACTTACCAGTAAGTAAAAGTAATTTATTTATTCTGCATCTCAGGAATACTAATATTTAAAGGCAGCGCGATTCGAATTGTTGTTCCATCCTGCTTATTTGAATGAGCAGATATAGTACCTTGATGCAACGACACAAACTCACGGCACAAAGCAAGTCCTAGCCCTGTTCCTCCAGCGCCATGATTCGTCTTACTACTTTGTACAAATTTTGCAAAAACATGCTCCAATTCATCTTCAGGTATGCCTATACCGCTATCCACAACATTAATAATAGCCTGATCATCTTGATTAATTAATGTTACTTCAATACTACTTAGAGGCTCACTAAACTTTAATGCATTGCCTAATATATTTCGCAATAGCTGATTTATTTGTTCTTCGTCACACTGTGCAATTACAGGTGTTTTTTGCGGGTAAAATAAGATTTCAATATCTTTTTCTAAGGCTGTACCTGAGACATCATCGATACTGGTTTTAATAATATTACTCAAATTATGAGGTCGGGGATTAAAGGGAAATTTACCAACATCTAATTTAGATAAATCGAGTAAATTATTTAGTAATGACAACAGCCTTTCACCACTGCGCTCTATACGCGATAAATATTTTTGCAGCTTCTCTTTAGCGAAATCCCCAGAGGTGAGTTTATCTAGTCCAAAGCGCGAAAAACTTAAAATAGAATGCATCGGAGTACGTAATTCATGCGACATATTAGCAAGAAACTCTGATTTACTATGATTGGCTGCTTCTGCGACATTTTTTGCATGTTCTAATTGTGAGGTTCGTGCTCGCACTTCTTGCTCTAGCGTATCTTTAGCTTCAAGTAATAAGTCTTCTTTCTCTTTAAGGTGAGTAACATTTTTAAAGATCACAGCAAGCGCGATTTCACCATGATGATCAATTTCATTGAACGAACCTACTAAAGGAATTTTTCCTCCTTCTTTTTGCGGCAAACTCAAGTCACAACTAAACTGACGATTTTGATTTAAGGTAGCTATTTTAGTTTTAATACTTTTACTTGATGACTCGCCAAGCATTTCAAATAACGAACGGCCTTGAAAGTCTTTTAACTGCATTTTAAATAACTTAGAGCATGCATCGTTCGCTTCTATCACGCTCCCATCACGCTCAAACAACATAATCGCGTCAGGAGTGTGTTTATAAATCACTCGTAATAAACTATCTTTTTCGATCAATGCATCAACAGTGTCCTGCAAACGCTCAACTAATTCAGTGTTATGGCGCTTTAATAGCTCTGTTTGCCATAATTTATGCAGTGATTGAAGTAACACATTTTCATTTATTGGTTTTACAAGTACATCTTCCACCCCACCTCGAATTGCTTCAATCATCGATACTTGATTGGGTTTTGAAGTAAATAATAAACAACGGCATTGAGGTTGAATTAATTTTAAATTAGAGAACACCTCTAGACCGGTTCCATCAAGCAAGCTGAAATCACTTAATAAAATATCAACTTCCTGCTGTTTAATTTTTAAAGCGGCACTGTGTAAACTATCCGCAGTGATCGTTGTAATATGAGCACCAATAAGACTTTTTTCAATTTTAGCTAACCGTTCAGGGTCATGATCAACTAATAAAACAGTGGGCAATAGCAATATGTTGTCGGAACCGAGATCTAAAACACTTTCAAGTAAAGTGCTGATCTCTTTGTTTGCAAAAAAAGGATAAATTACGATCGCATTTGGTACTAAATTATTGAGCTCGCTAAAAGCATTAAGTTGTTCCCCATACTCCGCTTTGGGCGCTAATAATACAACTTTATCTTGATGGAACTCTTTAACCAATGATTGAGCCGTTGCTATAGGTACCCCATGGGCTATCGTGACCAAATCATATTGATTGTAAGCGACCTCTTCACTTAACATCGAGAAATGAATTAATTCTATTTCACAACCTATGAGCTCCAACAATACTTTTACGCGCATTGCTAGCACACTACTACTATCTACGATTAATATTTTGCGCACTGTGCCTAGCACTCCCTTAAAAACGTTAGCGTTTTAAAAGAGTAGTTCAAATTTTTAGCATTAGTAACAAGCTAAAGAACTTTCCTCAAACTTAAATAGCATTAACCTAAATGCTTACCTAAAATGGTCAAGCTATAGTACTTGCTGTCCATGACCGCTACGTTTGGTAATTCTCCCCATTTTTGATAACCAAATTTATTAAATAGCTTTATGCTTGGTATGTTATGGCTAAAAATAAAAGCGAGTAACACTTCAATGTTTAAAAATTTTGCTTGCTGCTGTGCAAAGTGCAATAATTTTTTACCCAACCCCTGCCCTTGCGATAACGACGTTATATAAATGCTAATTTCAACAGTTCCATCATAAGCGGGGCGGCCATAAAACGATTTATAGCTCAGCCAAGCAAGTACTTTTCCGGCTTGCTCATATACATAAAGTGGTCGCTGCTGCGTATGACTTTCAAACCAAGTACGCTTTTGTTCAACACTGACGGTCTCGGTATCCGCGGTGACCATTCTGCTCGCTATGGTTTCATTATAAATTGCGACAATGGCTGGTAAATCATCAATGTTTGCTAAACGTGTCGTCATAATATTTTTAACTGTTGTTGATCAATTAATAGCATAGTAACGTATGAGCTAAGGAAATCACCAGAGAGGAAATCTAGGTATGTTAAAAAAAATTATGTTATGTGCGATGATATTCAGTAGCAACGTATATGCACAAGTTAAAGCTCCAGCAGCTGTTAATGCGCTAGTAACACAAGATTGTGATGACTTCACAAACGTAAGCTTACGAAAGCTTCGCTCTAAAGACAGCATCAATTTATGTCAATTTAAAAACAAACCTATGCTCATCGTTAATACAGCCAGTAATTGCGGGTTTACTTCACAATTTGAAGGCCTTGAAGCGCTAAACCAAAAGTATAAAGATCAAGGCTTAGTTATTATTGGATTCCCTTCAGATGATTTCTTTCAAGAAGAAGATGACGAAAAAGAAACAGCCAAAGTATGTTTTATAAATTATGGCGTAACTTTTACCATGCTTGCCACCAGCGAAGTACGCGGAAGTGACGCGAACCCAATTTTTAAACATTTAAATGCACAAACAAGCTCACCAAACTGGAACTTTTATAAATACCTTGTTTCTGCAGATCGTAAGCATGTAGAGCGTTTTAACAGTAAAACCAAGCCTAATTCTGACAAGCTAATTAAAGCAGTAGAAAAAGCAATTTCAGATATTTAAATTTATGCTGGTATAATCCGTTGGTAGTAGGCTAGAATACTATCAAAATTGATTAAAAAAACACCAACTTTAAACGGGAGATTTTATGGCAGTGGCAAGTGCACGACACATATTAGTAGATAGCGAAGCTCAGTGCTTAGATTTAAAAAGCAAAATTGAGCAAGGTGAAGATTTTGCAGAATTAGCTAAAGCACATTCAAACTGTCCATCAGGTCAAGATGGCGGTGCATTGGGTGAGTTTGGTCCTGGTATGATGGTACCAGAGTTTGATAAGGTGGTTTTTTCTGCACCTATTAATCAAGTACAAGGCCCTGTACAGACTCAATTTGGTTACCACCTTCTTGAAGTTACTAGCCGTACGGAATAAAGTAACCTGCAAAGTTAACAATAAATAAAGCCGCTTTTGCGGCTTTATTTATTTTTATGGAAGATTATCATGAAGCTAATCGGTTCGACCACCTCTCCATTTGCTCGACGTATTCGCATTTGGGCACTTAAAAATAATGCCGATATCCAGTTTGAAAACTTAGATATTTTTTCTCCAGCAGACCGACAAGTTATGATTAATAATAACCCGGCTCGTAAAATTCCTATTTTGGTTGATAACCAACACACAATCACTGACTCCAACACGATTATTCGGTACTTGCTTAATAAAAATAAATTGCCGAGCCTAAGCTGGCAGCATGAAAACTTGCTCACCACCATCAACGCATGTAATGATTCTCTCGTAGAGGTTTTGCTATGCCAGCGCTCAGGTTTTGATACTCATTCTGATAAATTATTTTTTAATCTGCAAAATGAACGCATTGTTGAAACATTAAGCTATTTAAATAACCATTTAACTGATAATGAATTTAATAGCTGTGAATACCTCAGCATCAGTTTATACTGCTTACTTGATTGGATTTACTTTCGCGAACTGATTGACCTAACTCCTTTTAATAAGTTAATTGAGTTTCATCAGGCATATAACCTGCAAGAAGTAGCAAAGCAAACCGATCCACGAATTTAACATTAAGGGTAAACACATGAGTGATATCGAGATTGAATCGGAACTAATCAGTTTTGTAGAGAAAGTACGCCAAAGTGAGCAATTATGGGCGCTAGGCGCTGACGACGGTGGTTTTGTTGTTTGTGATTCAAACCAATTTGAAAACGCCGATGTATTACTCCTGTGGGAAAGTGAAGCTGCAGCAAAAGCCCAATGTAAAGAAGAGTGGGCAGACTATAGCCCTGTTGAAATCAACCTTGATGAATTTTTAGACGAATGGGTTGAAGATCTAAAAAGCGATGATGCACTAGTTGGCCTAAACTGGAATGATGACCAAGTTTGCGTTGAAATAGAGCCCGTAGGTCTTGCCCGCGCATTAAGCGAATAAGCATTATTTAGCATTGCGTTACTGTGCTGGTTTATTTCCTAAACACTTGGGTATAAACTAGCGCAAGTCTTTACTTTCAAGGTACTTACGTTGAAATCCCATCTTGGTCGCCGCCCCTTTTCCACTATGGAGTTACACACCCTTTCCCATGGCTATATTTATGGGGATATTCGCTTACCTCGAGAGCAAGCTAAGCATTGGCACTTTTGGTTACCTTTGATTGCATATTACAGCGGCGCCTATAGCGATGAAATTGGCCATTTGCAGCTAAGTGATATTATTGTTCATCAGCATATTCTATGTTTTCATTTCCACACTCATGGAAAAATAAAAGCCCGTATTGTTCCCGTACACCAAGCACTATTTGATGCCGGTTTAGACGACTATATCACCTTGGTTAAACAGCAGGGGCATACTCGCTTACTATTTGACTTACCAGCAAAGTCAGGCCGATATAGCGAAAAAGTACGTATCTGGTTCTCTGGTGAAGGAGATCGCGCTGGCTACTTACAAAAGTGTGATATTCCCAGTATCGACCAACTCGGTATGAAAACAGCAATTAGTAGCCTACGCCTCAATTTTGAGCAGCAAATTCGCATTTACGCTATCCAAGCAGATAACAAAGCTGCATTTAATTATCTGCTCGGCTTTAATGAATATGAGCCTACTGATTTTGCAGATGTAGCAACCCTTAGTAATATCATCCAACAAATACGCGTAATCAACCCCCAAGCTCACTGGCAACGGTTCTTGCAGCGTCACACTATTTGATAAACCTTGTTACCAACTACTTCATTACTCACCGAGAAAAAGCTGTTAGGATGATTTGTACGCTACTAAAATTCTTTTTCTATATTTTTAGTACATAACTTCTAACAAGAAAAATCAGGATCCCCTTATGTTTATTAAAAGCCTACTGACGCTCAGTGTCGCTATTGCAGTGAGCTCAGCTCACGCTAATGAATATGTTATTGAAAAGCTGGCAAAACCAAGCTCTCAACACGTATCTTTAACCCTTGATCCAGCTCAAGATACTTTCAGTGGTATGACTGAAATTAGTCTTGAAGTTCTTAAGCCAACAAAATATATTGAGCTTAATGGAGTTGATTATGCAACTCAAATGGTCAAGCTGCTCGGCACAAAAAACTGTGATTTAAGCACTGAAATGCTAAAAACAGGTAAAGTTAAATTTAGCTGTGACGAGCAAATTCAACCTGGTAAATACACCTTAAAAATAGACTTTACTGCCCCTTATAATCGTCAAAGTGTCGGCTTATATAAAACATTAGATCAAGGGGTACCTTATCTATTTACACAATTTGAAATGAGCGATGCTCGCCGCGCCTTCCCTGTTTTTGATGAGCCAAGTTATAAGATCCCATTTCAATTAACGATTACAGCCCCGAGCTCACAAAAAGTCTATGCCAATACACCTGAGTTAAAAACCACTGTAAATGGTGATATGACGACCCACTTCTTTGATAAAACACCACCAATCCCTTCCTATTTAGTGGCAATGGCTGTTGGACCATTTGAAGAGCGTGAAGTCAAAGACATGCCAATACCTGGGCGTATTATTACTCCTCAAGGTAAAATTCATTTAGGTGAATATGCAGCACAAGCGATGCCTAAAGTGCTAGCGGCTCTTGAAGATTACTTTGGTATTCCTTACGTTTATAAAAAACTTGATTCAGTAGCTGTTCCAGAGTTTCCATTCGGCGCAATGGAAAATTCAGGCTTAGTAACATACCGTGAAGATATCTTGCTACTTGATTTAGCAACCGCTACTCGTAGTAAAAAACAACGTAACATCTCTATCATAGCGCACGAGCTTGCACACCAATGGTACGGTAATTTAGTGACCATGAAGTGGTGGAATGATTTATGGCTAAACGAAGCATTTGCAAGCTGGATGGCGGCTAAAATTACAACACAGCTAAACCCAGAATTTGAATCACACCTAGATCTACCGCAAAATAATGTAATGGCATTAGACGCTCGTTTAAGCACTAAACCAATCCGCAAACCAATTAAAACCGAAGCCGATATAATGGATGGTTTAGGCCTAGCTTACAGCAAAGGTAGCGCTGTTTTAGCTATGGTCGAGAATTGGATTGGTGAAGAAGCATTCCAACAGGGCATTCGTGCTTACCTGAAAGAGTTTTCCTATAAAAATGCAGAAGCGGCTGACTTATGGCAAGCCCTTGGTAAAGCCTCGAATAAAGACGTTGCAGGGGTTTTAAAATCGTTTATAGAGCAATCTTCTTTCCCACTCGTAAAAGTAAGCCAGCAAGGTAAAATGGTTACTATTAACCAAAGCCGCTTCACTAACGCAGGTGTTGATGCCCCCGCACAGCTTTGGAATGTACCTGTTGCAATAAAATATGGTGCTGGCGACCAAGTAAAAACTGCTAGCATACTTCTAACCAAAGAAAATCAAACCATTGAGCTTGAGTTTGAACCTGAATGGATTTATCCAGATCAAGGCGCTCTGGGTTACTACCGCTGGGTATTAGACGATAAACAGTTTGCAGCACTGATCAATAAAGCCGCCGATACATTGACTGTACGCGAACGTTTAGCGCTATTATCTGCCGCTGATGCACTGCTAGATGCCGGTGTTATTTCAGCTGCGCATTTAATGCAAACACTAGAGACCTTTATAAGTGACAAGCACCCACGTGTAGCAAATACCGCTTTGGCTTATCTAGCTTCGCAAAAGCGTACCTTTGAAGATGCAAGCAATCAGCACCTTTGGCCTGAATTTATCCGAAAGAGCATCACACCTGCAGCTAAGCAATATGGTTTAACAGCAAAAATAGGAGAAGATGCCGCAATTTCGCAATTACGCACACAGGTTGTTTCTCGTTTAGGGTTTGATGGCGAAGATCAAAGTGTGATCAATACAGCGAAAGCCCAAGCACGTGTTTATTTAAATAATCCAAGTAAAGTAGACCCATATTTAGCATCTACCTACTTAAATTTAGCTGCATTTCATGGCGACAAGAACTTACTTGACGCTTACATGAATACATTTAAAACCACTAAAGACCCACAAGTTCGCACTAAAATGCTCGCTGCTATGAGTTATTTTGGAAAACCTGAGCTACAAAAAGCAGTACTAGATTACAGCCTTACGGATGATGTGACCGCGTCAGATATGCGAACTATTTTATCTGGTCAAAAATATACACCAGAACGTGAAGCGCGATTGATCAAATGGGTTTATACCAATTACGATAGTGTGGCCGCTAATTTACCGCCATTCGCACTGCCGAACTTACCGTATTATACAACTGCCGGTTGTGATGCCAGCAGTTTAAAAACCACTCAAGCTTTCTTCACTGATAAAATATCTGAAGTGCCAGGTTATGCCCGCTCATTAAGCAAACTAGCAGAAGGCATTAACACGTGTATTGCATTAAAAGAACGTGAGTTAGCATCCGTTAATAGCTTCTTAAAGCGTTAACCTTCGCTGTAAACTAAAAAACGGCAAGCCAGTAGTTTGCCGTTTTTTCATGGGTCTGAAGATAAACAACCTAAAACTACCATTCACCGAGTTTAATAACCGATAACACCTGCTTAGTACTATTTGGCAGCTGATAATCTAGATGAGTAAATTTAACTAAAACGTTATCACAACTGCCCGACATACTACCTTCAGTGCTTCTTTCACATACCTTCAATTGATAACTATGAGCGGGGAGTATTTTTTCAATACTATATGTGATCAGTGTTTCATCTCCACCAGGGTAAGGGTAGTTAGCTGCATTACAGCCACGTAAATTTGCAGACTCAATAAATACCGCTGCGGTTGTATTATCACCATTTAGGTTTGTCATTAATTGTGCAAAGCAACCTGCAGGTATCGGTTCATTGTTACTAACAAACTGGTTGTGCTTTATTGCATAATCAGGCTCTGGTATATCACTTTTAACCTGCAAGCCGCAGCCCACTAAGCTAAATGTTGTAATTAAAGTGAATATTAATTTTTGCATAACCCAATCCATTAATTCTTACTAAATAATCATACCTGCGGTTACCTGACAACAAAGTGAACTACCTAACCATTCATAATTTTTAGCAATAATTCAATAAACTCTTTTGCCGATTTTTCAGTGCCTATTTTAAACGCAACACCATAATGTATTGGATTCGCACTTTTATAAATTCGAGTAGGAAAGCGGGTCATCTCATTATTATGAAAAACATCGCTGATCCGTGAAACCCCATCAAGTGCAGAAAAATCATCACTAAACACTTCAAAAGCTGGGCGAATGACAATTTTAGGTTGGCCGCCTTCAATATGTAAATAAATGGCTTCTTTTGAACTTGGTAGCATAAACTCGGTAATATTCTTTATTTTAAAATTGCTACGACACTTAAGTGCTATTAACTGCTCTGTTACTTGCTCTGCGCTGACTGGCATAATGATCCTTGTTAATTCATTACAATAACGTGATGGCTTACACTACAGTAAAACCATTTAAATAGGTTTAATTAACCACTGTTATGATTAATTAAACCAGCCTTTACTTTGTACAGACAAAAGCAAGTTGATTATTTAAGTAGCTCATACGAGTAATTTTCGTCTCGCAGTAAGGTGTTAAATCTAGCCATAGGGATACAATCTCAGGTTCACTCAGGTTGCGTTGATAAACGCGATTATCCACAGCATAAATTACAGTGTCTGCACCTTTAAATGCATAGTCTTGCACAGATTTCGGTAACCTAAATAAATCCGTTACTTGGTTTTGTTTTGCATCAAAACTTGCCAGCCACTGCTGTTGCTGCTTTGTATAGTTAAAAGTATAAGCACCAAGCTGTTTATTGAACGTAAGCGTGCGGCCAATGTCACTCGCAACTACTTCTGGTTTCGCAGCAGCTACATGGGTGTACTGCAGTGTATGAGGTTTACCTAGAATAAACATCACCACGTCATTATTAATACCCCACGCATGATAACCAACGGGTTCTACCCACTCAAAAATACGCCTTGGCGCAACATTTTTATCAAACGGGTATTGCCATAACTTTTGCTTACCATTAGCTTCAACAACAATTGCAGAAAGAGCGCTGCCGTCAGGTGTTAAGGTAGGCGAATACTCACTCACAGCAGTATTCGTTAAATTAGTTGTTTGCTGATCGGCGAAATTATAAAAAACGAGCTCTGTTTGGCTTTGCTCATTATTTTGCACTTCTTTAGTGAAATAAATACCACTTTTGGTAAGTAGGGGCTGATTATTGTAAACATCGCCATCAGTAATACGACTAACCTGTAAACCATACTCAGTATTAACATCAGCGAGTAAGATTTCGCTTTTTGGCATAGCCGCTAAACTCGAATACGACGTTATTGCTAAAGTGGCCATTAAGCCCAGCAAAGGTGAAATCAATTTCATATGAATCTCTCATTATTATTCTTCCTCTATAATAGCGCTAATTAAGTGCGCCTGTCACTTGACCTAGCCCCTAACTAACCCTTATAACTAGGGTGCTACTTAAAATGAGAACAACTATGTCAGCTAAACATCCTATTATTGCGATCACGGGTTCATCGGGTGCGGGTACTACCACCACTACAAATGCTATTAAGCATATATTTCGCAGTCTTAATATCGAGGCCGCGTTTATAGAAGGTGATAGCTTTCACCGCTATACACGCCCAGAAATGGATAAAAAAGTACGCGAAGCGCAACAAGAAGGTAAACACATTAGCTACTTTGGCCGTGAGGCAAATGACTTTGCGGCACTGGAAGGGTTATTTAGTAATTATGGGGATACTGGCGCCGGCAAGTTACGTCGCTACTTACACACATTTGATGAAGCTGTGCCATATAACCAACTACCCGGTACGTTTACTCCATGGCAAGAGCTTGAAAATAAAACTGATATTTTATTTTACGAAGGGCTTCATGGTGGCGTAGTCGATCAAGATCATGATGTTGCTAAACACGTCGATTTATTGATTGGCATGGTGCCAATCATCAACCTTGAGTGGATCCAGAAATTAATTCGCGACACATCTGAACGAGGTCACTCTCGTGAAGCTGTGATGGGCTCAATAGTTCGCAGTATGGATGATTATATTAATCACATTACACCGCAGTTCTCGCGTACCCATATCAACTTTCAACGCGTACCAACGGTTGATACCTCAAATCCTTTTAGTGCAAAAGATATTCCATCCCTTGATGAAAGCTTTGTTGTTATTCGCTTTAGAGGTATTGACGATGTTGATTTTCCTTATTACTTACGCATGATTGAAGGCAGCTTTATGTCACGTATCAACACACTTGTAGTGCCCGGCGGTAAAATGGGTCTTGCGATGGAGTTAGTTTTAACCCCACTCATTAAAGATATTATCTTAAAAAAACGCGCCCTTGCCGAATTAGCTCCTGTTGACTTACCTATTTAAAAAACCCGCTTGCTGAAATAAATAGCTTATGTATGCCCAAACCACCTCAAGATACAGAATTCAGCGTTTCACAGGGGCTTAATATCAAGGCGTTACTTTGCAGCAATGGCAATCCCCTTTAAGAAGGAACAACGGTGAGAGTAAGTTCCTGTGAAACGCCCAAAGGGTTGGTTTAAAAGCGATTTATACTGCGTTATTGATTTTAACAAGGGAACAACCATTATTTGCAATCAATGCCTTGTCTAAATCGCTTTTAATTCCAACGACGCTCGCATCTTGAGGTGGCTTGGGTATACACTACTGACTTCATCATAAAAGGAGAAGTCAGTATGACAGAGTCACTTCGCATTATTGTGGGATCAAAAAATCCAGTGAAGATAAGTGCGGCACGCAGTATCTTTCATCTCTTTTACCCTAACATAGCTATAGATTGCCAAGGTGTTAACGCTCCATCAGACGTACCGGATCAACCTATAGGTGAAGATGAAACCCGAATTGGCGCACAAAATCGCGTATTACATTGCCAACAGCACTATCAAGCCGATTTTTACGTAGCAATGGAAGGTGGTGCAGAGCAATTCAGCTACGGGCCTGCGACCTTTGCTTATGTTGTTATTGCTGATAACCAACAACGTGCAATAGGCCGCAGCAGTAATTTACCACTTCCGCAGAGTCTTTATAACGCATTACTGCAAGGTAAAGAGCTAGGTGATGTTATGGACAATGCGTTTAATACAACCAATATAAAACAACAAGGTGGGGCTATTGGCCTACTTACTAACCATCATGCCACACGTGAAAGCACATACACACAAGCCCTGACCCTCGTTATGGCACCTTTTTTACACCCGGATCTATACAGTAAGGAAGTTTAATGAAGTATACCCACGTTTTATTTGATGCAGATGAAACCCTATTCAGCTTTAATGCCTTTGCAGGTTTAAAAAGAATGCTCGCCACTTATGGCGTGGATTTTAATGAGGCCGACTACCAGCATTATCAAGTGACCAATAAATCATTATGGCTTGCCTACCAAGACAATAAAATTACTGCCAGTCATTTACAAGTAACACGCTTTAGTGAGTGGGCAACAAAACTCAACGTGCCAGCGCAGCAACTTAATGATAATTTTTTAACCGCGATGGCCGAGATCTGCCAACCACTTCCAGGTGCTGTCGAATTACTTAATAGATTAAAGCCTCATGCCAAACTTGGCATTATCACCAATGGTTTTACACAATTACAAGCCCGTCGCTTAGAACACACAGGCCTAAAAGACATGTTTGACTGGTTGGTTATATCAGAACAAGTAGGCATTGCAAAGCCGGCCGTTGCAATTTTTGATCACACCTTTAACCTAATGGGTAATCCTAACAAAGAACATATTTTAATGGTCGGCGATACTGCAAACAGTGATATTTTGGGTGCACAAAATGCGGGGATTGATAGCTGCTGGTTGCAGCATCCAGGGGTTGTGTTGCCTGAAGGAATAAAACCAACTTATCACGTTACCAAGCTTGTACAGCTGCAAAATATTTTAGGCTTGTAAAAACTTAGTATTAAAGGCTAGGCAAAAAAATGACGCTAAATAGCGTCATTTTTATAACTGTTTTTTAAGCGCTACTATTAAGCTGTAGCTACTTCTAAGCCTGGTGCTGGCATAGTAACTGGGTTTTCAAACGTAGCCCATTCCCATGCTGACTCAGTCGCCATAATTTTACGAAGTAACTTGTTGTTTAAGTCATGACCTGACTTATAAGCGGTAATTTTGCCTAAGATGTTGTGGCCTGTCATAAACATGTCACCAACACAGTCTAAAATTTTATGCTTAACAAACTCATCGCTATAACGCAGACCGTTAGGATTAAGTACTTTAAACTCATCCAAAACTACGGCGTTATCCATGCTACCACCTAGTGCTAGGTTATTTGCATGCATGTATTCTATATCTTTCATAAAGCCAAATGTACGTGCACGGCTAATTTCTTCAGTGAAGCTTTGCGTAGTAATATCTAAACCGATACGTTGGCGGCTTTCATTGATTGCCGGATGATCAAAAGCGATTTCAAAGTCGATATGAAAACCATCATATGGTTCTATCTCAGCCCATTTATCACCTTCTTCAATGCGTACTTTTTCTTTAATACGAATAAAGCGCTTAGCGGCATTTTGCTCTGCTATGCCGCCTTTTTGTAACAAGTAAATGAATGGTAATGCACTACCATCCATTATTGGTACTTCTGAGCTATCTAATTCAACAATTAGATTATCGATACCCATTGCCGCTACTGCTGCAATTAAGTGCTCAGTCGTTGATAAGCGAACACCATCTTTATTTGTTAAACAGGTACACAATTGCGTATCACCAACGGCTTCAGGTGTTGTTTCAAAATCAACAACCGGATCAAGGTCGACACGACGAAATACAATCCCAGTATTTGCGCTCGCAGGTCGGAGAGTTATTGTGACCTTCTCACCTTTATGAAGTCCAATTCCTATGGCTTTGACTATTTCTGCAATCGTACGCTGTTTAATCATAGGTTCGCTCACTTATAGTTACAGTTAGACGGCGGATTATATCACAGATACGACCAGCTGCCAAATTCGTTTGTTTTTTAATCAGTACTTTTACATTTTGATTAGTCTGCTTGTTTTCTTAAAAAAGCAGGAATGTCAAAATAATCACCACCATCCGATTTGTCTGATTTTTTACTACCATTCTCAACAGTTTTACTTGCGCTTGTTTGTGGATTCATCGTCGAATCATGCTTTTCAGCTTTAGCTACAGAGCTTGTTTCTTCACTGCTGCCTTGACTTGCAAAGCTTGGCACATACATGCCACTTGTTTGACTGCTTGAACCACTAACATCAGAACCTGACGCTTTCTTAAAGCCATTATCAACAATACCAAACTGTGGACGACGATCGCCGCCTAAACCCGTAGCAACAACTGTAACACGTAGTTCGTCTGTCATTTCAGGGTCGATTACCGCACCCACAACCACCGTTGCGTTTTCAGATGCTAATGCTTTAACGTGATTACCGACAATTTCAAACTCTTCAATCGCAATGTCCATACCTGCGGTGATATTAACCAAGATACCTTTAGCACCCGTTAAATCAACATCTTCAAGTAATGGGCTAGAAATAGCGGCTTCAGCTGCTTCTTGTGCACGATCAGGACCCGATGCAGACGCTGTGCCCATCATCGCAGTACCCATAGCAGACATAACTGTACGTACGTCGGCGAAATCCACGTTAATCAAACCAGAGCGTGTAATTAACTCCGCAATACCTTGAACCGCACCAAATAATACGTCATTTGCTTTAGCGAACGCATCTAGAAGTGTAGTCCCTTTACCTAAAACTTTAAGCAATTTATTGTTAGGAATTGTAATAAGTGAATCTACAATTTCTGACAATTCGTTAATACCTTGATCAGCGGCTGCTGCACGTTTCTTGCCTTCAAAATCAAACGGACGCGTTACAACTGCCACTGTTAAAATACCCAGTTCTTTCGCTATTTTTGCAACCACGGGTGCTGCGCCAGTACCTGTACCGCCACCCATACCAGCTGCAATAAATACCATATCTGCACCTTCAAGGCTGGCACGAATTGTATCTGCATCTTCCTCCGCAGATTGACGGCCAACATCAGGATTTGCCCCAGCACCTAGCCCAGATGTGATCTGAGTACCAAGTTGCACCGTAATATCAGCTGATGAATTACGTAATGCTTGCGCATCCGTATTTGCAGCGATAAAACGCACACCTTCAATTTGCTGTTTAACCATGTGCTCAACCGCGTTACCGCCGCCACCGCCCACGCCTATTACTTTTATGACAGCTTCTTCGCTGTGTTGTTCCATAATATCAAACATGTTTACTCTCCGACTTGAGCATTAAAACTCGCCTTGAAACCACTTAGTTATGCGGCTCCACAAATTGTTATCACCTTCAGGTTTCGACTTTTGTGCATTCATCGATTGCATTGTGCGGCCGTACTGCAATAAACCAACCGCGGTTGCATATGAAGGGTCATCTACATAATCAGTCAAGCCAACTATCCCGATTGGCTTTCCTACTCTTACTGGCATTTGGAAGATATCTTCAGCTACTTCCATCGCGCCCGCCATTTTAGCACTACCGCCTGTAATGACGAGTCCTGCTGCAATTTGGTCTTCTAACCCTGAACGACGGATTTCTTCCATCGCCAGTTCAAATAATTCTCTAAAACGTGGCTCTACAACCTCAGATAAGGTGTGACGCGACATTAAACGCGCTGGCCGACCACCTACACTCGGTACTTCAATCGTATCTTCACTGCTGGCCATTTGGCTGCTCGCACACGCATATTGTACCTTGAGTGATTCAGCATGCGAAATCGGTGTACGAAATATTTTTGCAATATCACCCGTTACTTGATTTCCCGCAACGGGGATAACTGCAGAGTGACGCAGCGCACCATTAATATAAATAGTGATGTCCATTGTGCCACCACCAATATCCAATACAGCAACGCCTAGCTCTTTTTCGTCATCGGTTAATACTGAGTAACATGACGCTAAAGCAGTAAAAATGAGTTGATCAACTTCAAGCCCACAACGCTCTACACATTTCTCAATATTCTTTGCCATGTCATTAGAGCAGGTAATGATGTGAGCACGAGCTTCCATTCGTACGCCGCTCATACCTAAAGGATTTTTTATCCCTTCTTGCATATCAATACTGTATTCTTGTGGTAATGCATGCAACATTTTGCGTTCAGCTGAAATTGGTACTGAACGTGCAATATGAATAACATTATCAATGTCTTCGTCTGTCACTTCGGTATTATTAATTGCAACAACACCATTTTCATTTTGACACTGAATATGCTTTCCTGAAATCCCCAAGTAAACTGAACTAATACGGCAATCAGCCATTAATTCTGCTTCATCGATAGCCCGACGTATTGATTCAGACACTAAATTGAGATCGTTAACACCGCCTTTATCCATACCATGAGATACTTGGCTGCCAACCCCAACAATGCTGAGTTTGTTATCTGCGGTGATTTCACCAACCGTGGCCACCACTTTTGAGGTGCCAACGTCTAATCCTATCACGAGGTTTCTTTCTGCTGACTTAGTCATGCCTTACTCTTATTTTGTATTTGCTCTTCTTCCAGGAGCTTCCAGCTCACAGCAAGACCGGTATCATACCGTAAATCCACAACATCTACTTGTGCATCTGCACGTTTTTCCATGCGTGGGTAAATATCTATAAACCGTTGTACCCGTTTAGCTTTTTCTTTGCGCCCTAAATTAAGACGGATACCGTTTTCAAGCCATAACTGCCATGAAAAACGCTCTGACAAAGCTAAACTTGTTAACTTAAAATTATTTAATGTGAGCATTTCATCAAACTGTTTAAAGGCAACCCATGCTTCAAACTCACTACCTTCGGGGCCATACAGTTGCGGTAACTCAACACTGAGCTTTGAACTTGCAGCCTGAAATACTTCACCTTTTTGGTTAATGAGTAAATCACTATTCCAAATAGCCACGGCTTGATGCTCAACTACATATACTTGTAGTGTATCTGGCCATTGCTTACGTACTGATGCGGTTGCGACCCAAGGTAACTCTTGCACCAAATACTGTACATGCTTAACATCTAAATCAAAAAAACTCGATAAGTCAGCTTTTTTTATTGCGCCAATAATAGCTTTTTCATCGGTATATTCGGGTTCGCCTAATACCGTTAAGTGCTTTATTTGCGCATCTTTATTTTCTACCAGCCACTGCCTTACGCCACTCGTTATTTGCACTAAGCCAAATACAACGATTAAAAAAAAGCTAACACCAAAAATTAGCGACCAATTTAGTTGCTGTTTTAATTGTTGCGCTTTTTCTAAAAAGGCATGCATATTAAAGCGTTTGCTCCAAAATGCGAACAACTAATTGCTCAAAGCTTGCGCCGTTTGCTTTAGCCGCCATTGGCACCAATGATTTCTCAGTCATTCCGGGCACTGTATTCACTTCTAATAGGTAAAAATTACCATCCGCATCTTGCATGGCATCAACACGCCCCCAGCCACTGGCGCCCACTAATTCAAATGCAGCAAGTGCCATTGCCTGTAAATGCTCAGTATCACTAGCAGATAAATCTGCCGGACAGTGATATTGCGTCGTATTTGATTGATACTTTGCTTGATAATCATAAAAGCCATTTGGTGTGGTCATTTCAATTACCGGCTGTACGTCATCACCCAAGACTGTAATGGTAAATTCACGCCCTGTTATCCATTGCTCTACTAATACTTGGCTATCGAATTTAAATGCCTCAGCTAAAGCAGCATCCAGTTCTTGTGCATTGTTTGCTTGCGCCATACCAATACTAGAACCTTCATGTGATGGTTTAACCATTACTTTTTTTAGCTCATTCATTATCGCGGTTGTATCAAAGCCATGTTTGCTATCAACCACCGCGTAAGGTGCTGTGCTTAAGCCCGCTGATTTAAATAAGTGCTTACAGCGGATTTTATCCATTGCCAACGCTGATCCTAATACGTTACTGCCTGTATATGGCAACCCCATAAATTCAAGCGCGCCTTGAATAGTGCCGTCTTCACCACCGCGGCCATGTAGAGCAATAAATACACGTTCAATACCTAATTCTTTTAATTGCCACAAAGGCTGCTCTTTTGGGTCAAACGCAATAGCATCAACGCCCGCATTTTGTAATGCATTCAATACAGCCTGCCCTGATTTTAGTGATACTTCGCGCTCTGCTGAGTGACCACCTAACAACACGGCAACTTTGCCAAATTGCGTATTTAATTGCGTCATACTTTTACCTGTTTCAATTGCTCTATCGACAACGATGTTGCTGCGAGTGTTTTTACTAATTGGCCAATATTACCAGCGCCTTGCGTCAATACTAAGTCATTATCTTGTAATATGTTTGCTAATACACCCGCTAACTCCGAGCTGCTAGCAATATGCAATGGCTCTTTGCCTCTTTGGCGCAAACTACGACAAAGGCTTTTACTGTCAGCACCTATAATCGCCTCTTCGCCAGCGCTATATACATCTAAGAGTAGAAGCTGATCAACATCAGCCAATACTTTTACAAAGTCTTCATACAAATCACGCGTACGCGAAAAGCGATGTGGCTGATAAATCATGACTAGGCGTTTATCAGGCCAACCTTCTCGTACTGCGGCAATAGTGGCGGCCACTTCAGATGGATGATGACCATAATCGTCTACCAGCATCACATTACCACGCTCATTTTCAAACTCGCCATAGTGCTGAAAACGACGTCCGATGCCTTCAAACTGTTGTAAAGCTTCTAAAATTGCGTGATCGGCTATCTTTTGATCTTTTGATACTGCAATAGCGGCCGTTGCATTAAGTGCGTTATGTTTGCCTGGCATATTTAACTTCACGCTCAGCTCATCGCCTTGCTTATTACGCACTTTAAACTGACTTGTATTTGCTGTTTGGCTAAAGTCAGTCATACGGTAATCAGCATCAGCAGCCTCACCATAGGTGATCACAGGGCGACCAAAGCGCGGTATCAGCTCAGCAGCCACTTCAGAATCAATACAGACAACGGCAAGACCATAAAATGGTAAGTTATGAATGAAATCGACATAGGTGTCTTTCATTTTTTCCAAACTACCACCGTAGGTATCCATGTGATCTTCTTCTATATTTGTGATCACTGAAACCATTGGCTGTAAATGTAAAAATGATGCGTCACTTTCATCCGCTTCAGCGATTAAAAAATCACTTTTCCCCACTTTAGCATTGCTACCAGCACTGTTAAGCAAGCCACCAATAATAAACGTTGGATCAAGCCCTGCTTGGCCATATATACTGGCGATTAAACTCGTTGTTGTCGTTTTACCATGCGTACCAGCGATGGCAATACCATGGCGAAAACGCATAAGCTCAGCAAGCATTTCAGCGCGACGTACAACAGGTATACGCGCCGCTTTGGCCGCTATTATTTCTGGGTTTGTTTCGTCAATCGCACTTGAAACAACAACCACATTGGCATCTTTTATATTATTCTCGTGATGACCTATAAATACTTCGGCGCCAACTTTAATTAAGCGCTCAGTCATCGCACTGTGCGCAATATCAGAGCCCGTAATTCGGTACCCTTCAAATGCAAGCACTTCAGCAATACCACCCATGCCCGCGCCACCAATACCTATAAAGTGAATAGTATCGATTCGTCTCATGGCTGGACGATTAGTTTTTTGAGCGACGTTTGTCGATTTATTAAATTCGTTCACACAGTTCTCTTTTTATTTGTTACTTGCTCACAATGTTTGGCAACCTGCGCCGTCGCATTTAGCACAGCAAGACCTTTAGCGCGGCTTGCCATTTCATTAATTAACTCAGGCTCATTTAAATACGGGCTCAATAACAAGGCAAGTGCCTGTTGATTAAACTGCCCCTGCGGCATGAGTAATGCCGCATTGCCTTCAACTAAAAATTTTGCATTTGCGGTTTGGTGATCATCCACCGCATGAGGATAAGGCACAAACACCGCCATTTTACCTGCGGCAGCTATCTCGCTTACAGTTAACGCACCAGCACGACAAATAACAATATCAGCCCAACTATAAGCAGCATCCATATCATCTATAAATTCAGCTACTTTAACTTGCTCGGTACTCATTTTTTGCTCTGTGTATGCTTCACTTACAGCGCCTAAATGCCCTTTCCCAGTTTGATGCCAAACATTTATTTCACATACACTAGTAAGCTGCGCAAACGTTGTTGGTAGTGTGATGTTAAGTACCTGAGCACCTAATGACCCTCCTACCACCAGCATATTTATTGGGCTGCTAGCATTGCGAACTGGTACATGAGCAACGCTTTCGCGTACTGGGTTACCCACCACTTCACATGCACCTTTAGCAAACGCGCTCGGAAAGGCAGCCAACACCTTATTCGCAAATTTTGCTAGCCACTTATTACTCATTCCGGCCACCGCATTTTGCTCATGGATCACCAGCGGAATACCTAAACTTTTTGCCGCAATGCCGGTCGGTCCTGTTACATACCCCCCCATTGCTAACACAACATCAGGGCGCTGTTTTTTCAGCACTTTGCGCGCTTGTAAAATGGCATTAATAACCATAAAAGGCGCTTTAATTAACCGTACGAAGCCATTGCCACGTACGCCTTTGACATTTATAAAATCAATATCAATATTGTGCTTAGGGACTACTTGCGCTTCCATACGATCAGCGGTACCAATCCAGCTTACTTGCCAGCCTTGCTGTTTAAGGTAATCAGCCACAGCAATCCCTGGGAATATATGCCCTCCCGTACCACCAGCAACGACTACTAATTTTTTACTCATCGTTTACCTCCTCGGGATGTTGCTTGTTTGGTTGCCATTTTTGTTTCAAAATCTACTCGCAATAAAATTCCCGCTGCGATTGTCATAATTAATAAACTAGAGCCGCCATAAGAAACAAACGGTAAGGTGAGTCCTTTGGTTGGTAAAATACCCGCACTTGCGCCGACATTAACCATGGTTTGAAACGCAAACCAAATACCAATCGCAAACGCAAAGTAGCCTTCGTATTCTTTGCCACATTTTAATGCTTGTTGACCAATTAATAATGCTCTAAATACCAAGGTGCCGAACACCAATAAAATACTTAATACACCAACAAAACCGAGCTCTTCGCCAATCACTGCAAAAATAAAGTCATTATGTGCCTCAGGTAAATACTGCAACTTTTGAACGCTATTACCTAACCCTTGACCAAACCAACCACCTTGACCATATGCCATTAGCGATTGCACCAACTGATAGCCTTTACCAAACGGATCGTCCCATGGTTCTAAAAAGCCAACCACTCGCGCCATCCTATATGGCTCTACAATGATCAACAGCACGACTAAACCAATACCAGTTAAAATCAGTGCGAAAAACTGCCATAACTTAGCGCCAGCTAAAAATAATAAGCCAACGGTGGTAACAAACATCACCACCACAGTCCCGAGATCTGGCTGTAATAAAATTAATGCGGCATACACAGCAAACACTGCAATAGGTTTAGCAAAACCTTTGATGTTCTCTTGTACTTCAGCGCGTTTACGCACTAAATAACCCGCTATATAGCTAAAAAAGTACAACTTTGCAGCTTCAGCAACTTGAAAACCCACTGGCCCAATAGGGATCCATCGTTTGGCGCCATTTACTTCTCGCCCAACAATCAGCACCACAATCAATAACACCATACCCAATAATAGTAAGTATGGGTTAGAGCGTTTCCACCATGTCATAGGCACACAACACGTAATCCAAAAGAGCGCTAGACCCATAGCTAAAAACATACTATGGCGAATAATAATATGATACGGATTGTCAAATAGTCGCTCAGCGGCAGGCATTGAAGCACTTGTAACCATGACAAAGCCCAAACCAATTAACATAATCACACAATACAACAGTGGAGCATCATACAACTGTGCTGATTGCTTGGGAGTTAATGCATCACGAATATCAGCAAATGTTGTCATAGCGACACCCGCTTTACACATTCGCTAAAATGATCGCCGCGTTGCATGTAATTATTGTACATATCAATGCTGGCACAGGCTGGGGCAAGTAACACAATGTCTTGGGCAACAGCAAGTTGCTTAGCAAGCTCAACTGCTTGTTCCATATTTTGCGTTAAATGGCTTTTGTTTGTTAGCGCTGCTAGTGCATTGGCATCTTTACCAAAACAAATAAGCGCTTTTACTTGCGCTTGTAAATACGGTTTTAAGCTATTGAGATCTGCGCCTTTAGCATCCCCTCCAGCAATCACAATTAGCTGCTTAGCTTGATCTGATAAACTATCTATTGCTGCGATAGTTGCACCGACGTTCGTTGCTTTAGAGTCATTAAAATATTTAACTCCTGCAAGTTCTGCTACAAATTGGCAGCGATGAGCCAAGCCATTAAATTGGCTAAAAGCTTCATGGTAGGCAGTTTTACTAATCGAAAATGGGCTTAATAATGCCATTACTGATAAAGCATTTAAGTGATTATGACGCCCAACTACCTTTAAACTATCTACAGGTAATAACGCTTGCTGCATTGCACTAAACTGGGCGCAACCGTCTTTGTAGGTAATCGAGTAATCAGCATCACTAATACCAAAACTCAACAGTGGTTGCTGTGTGGTATGTGTTGCACTATCAGCGGCATTTACCACTGCAAGTTCTGTATGTCGGTAAATTGTTAGTTTTGAGTCAATATAAGCGTGATAATCAGCATAACGATCTAGGTGATCTTCAGATATATTCAGTACTGTTGCACTCGTTGATTTTAAACTGTGCGTAGTGTCTAGTTGAAAACTCGAGAGCTCTAATACATACACATCAAAGTCAGCACTGAGTAAATCCAGTACGGCAGTTCCAATATTTCCACCTAAACCAACTTTGTACCCTGCAGCTTTAAGTACTTCATAAGCCAAGGTAACAACGGTTGATTTACCATTAGAGCCTGTCACCGCTACAACGGGTTTTGTATTTAAGCGGGCAAACAGTTCAACATCACCAATCACTTCTACGCCCGCAGCCATTGCGGCGACAACTGCGGGTGTCGTCAAACTCAAACCAGGGCTAATGATGATTATATCAGTGCTATTTAGATTTGCAGTTGCCAAGTCACCAAAGTGAGTTTCTAAATTAGGCGCATGCTGTTTAAGCCAATCAGCGCCAGGTGGACAACTGCGACTATCAACAATATAAGGAGTAAAAGCATGAGACATTAAAAAACGCACAATGCCCAGACCGGTAACACCGAGTCCGAGCACTGTTATATGTTTGTTTTTTATCTCGTTTAAATACGTCATTTACCTAATCTTTAATGTAACTAGACCCGCTAACACGAGCACGATCGAAATAATCCAAAAACGTACGATAACACGAGGCTCTGGCCACCCTTTTAATTCATAGTGATGATGGATTGGCGCCATTCTAAAAATCCGCTGGCCACGTAACTTATAGGAACCAACTTGCAAAATAACCGACAAGGCTTCCATTACAAATACTCCGCCCATTATCACTAATACCAATTCTTGACGGACTAATACCGCAATAATTCCCAGCGCTCCACCTAAAGCAAGAGATCCTACATCACCCATAAATACTTGCGCTGGATAAGTGTTAAACCATAAAAAACCAAGCCCTGCCCCGACGATCGCAGTACATACCACAACTAACTCACTGGCTAATGGTAAGTGTGGAATGTGTAAATAAGCTGAGAAGTTTACGTTACCGGTTAAATAAGCAATGATTGCCAATGCCGCAGCCACTAAAATTGTTGGTACAATCGCTAAACCATCTAAACCATCGGTAAGGTTTACCGCATTAGATGTTCCAACAACGACAAAATACGTCATTACGATGTAAAACAAACCCAGTTGCGGTAATACATCTTTAAAAAATGGCACAACTAACGATGTTTCATTTGCATGATTTGCTGTAAAAAACAAAGCGCAAGCAACAACCAATGCAATTACTGACTGCCAAAAGTATTTCCATCTGGCAATCAAGCCTTTTGGATCTTTGCGGATCACTTTACGATAATCATCAACAAAACCCACCAGACCCAACGAACCAATCACAAATAATGTAGCCCACACATACTTATTGGATAAATCTGCCCATAATAATGTACTGGTAAAAATAGACGCTAAAATTAATAGGCCACCCATTGTAGGTGTGCCCTTTTTAGATAAATGCGACTCTGGGCCGTCATTTCTGACAACTTGGCCTATTTGCATTCTTTGCAAAGCGCGGATCAGTTTAGGACCAAAATATAATGAGATTAATAACGCCGTTAAAATACCAAATACAGCGCGTACAGTAAGGTATGAAAATACATTAAATGCACTGTAATATTGGGTTAAATACTCTGCCAGCCAAACTAACATTCAGATACTCCATTGTGGCCACTTTGCTGGCTATTAACTAAATCTTGTACAAGTAATTCCATTCGAGAACTGCGCGATCCTTTTACGACTATGGTGGTTTTTTGTGATGTGTTAGCTAAGCCAGCTTGCAATTGTAGTAGGAGTTGATCACGGCTTGAAAAATGACGATTCGGTTTTTCAAATTCATCACTCGCATATTTGCTCAGTACACCAAGAGTATAGAGTTCATCAATACCTTTTTGCTTAGCATACTCGCCGACTTGTTGATGATACATACGAGCGTCTTCACCAAGCTCACCCATATCACCAAATGCTAAAATACGTTGACCTTGTATATCGCTCAATAAATCGATTGCTGCTTTTACCGATTGCACATTCGCATTGTACGTGTCATCAATGACGGTTAATGTATCGCTAACTTTTATGATATTGACACGCCCTTTAACTTCTCCCATTGAGCCAAGCGCAGCTGCAATATTTTCAAAGCTAACTCCAAACTCACTGGTAAGTGCTGTAGCAATCAATGCGTTTGCAACGTTATGTCGCCCAGGTAAAGCAAGCTTTACTGGTACTCGTTTTTCTTTAGTGCAAATAAAGAAAGAGGCGTGAGCCTGCTCATCTAAGCTGATATCCTCAGCCCAGATATCCAGCTTTTCACTACTTGAAAAGCACTTAATATTGCGTCCTTGTAATTTATTAAGCCAACGGTCACTAAATTCACTGTCGCAATTAACAATGGCTACGCCGTGCTCTTTCAAACCATCGTAAATTTCACCTTTAGCAGTGGCAACGCCCTCCAATGAACCAAACCCTTCAATATGTGCAGCAGCCACATTGCACACCACAGCCACATCCGGTTTAGTCATCGCCGCAGTATAGGCAATCTCACCGATGTGATTGGCGCCAAGCTCAATAACGGCGTATTGATGATGAGGCTCCAAACGTAATAAAGTCAGAGGTACGCCAATATCGTTGTTAAAATTACCTTTTGTTGCAAGCACGTCACCATGAGAGGCTAAAATAGCAGCACACATTTCTTTTACAGTAGTTTTGCCAACACTGCCTGTAATTGCAATTGTTTTTGGTGCAACGCTAGCCATTACCGCTGAGCCAATTTCACCCAAAGCAATTCGTGTATCTGCCACTACAAACTGAGGCAAATCACATTCAATAGCATGATCGACAATAGCTGCGATAGCGCCTTTTTCTTTTGCTTGCTGAATAAATTTATGGCCATCGAAATTAGGCCCTTTTAATGCTAAAAACACCTCACCATCACATACTGTGCGGGTATCCGTGTTAATATTTATAATCGTTTGATTACCACCTTGGTAATCGGTTGCCAGCACATTTGCTAGCCAATCAAAATCCATAGGGATCATAACTGCGATCCTCTTCGTTGTTGTTCTTTTAGATGTTGTTGTACAAACTTACGATCACAAAAATCAAGGCGCTGAGTACCGACAATTTGATAGTCTTCATGCCCCTTACCTGCAATCAAGATCACTTCACTTGGCTGTGCATTATCAATCGCATAAGCAATAGCTGCCGCGCGATCAGCTTCTAAATGAATAGCCTTGCCCTGTGTAAACCCTACTGCTACATCGTTAATGATCTGCCACGGATCTTCGCTGCGTGGGTTATCACTGGTCACAATAACCTTATTAGCATGTTGCTCTGCCGCGTGGGCCATCATAGGGCGCTTACCTTTATCTCGGTCACCACCACAACCAAAAACACAGCTCACACCACCCGGAACATGTTGTTGTAATGCTTGTAGTGCAAGAGCTAATGCATCTGGTGTATGTGCATAATCAACAATACAGGTTGGTTGGTTAGGTGCACTAAACGCCTGCATACGCCCAGCAACAGGCTGTAAACTTACACACCCAGCAGCAAGTCTATCCAGCGGATACCCTAAACCTAGCAGCGTCGCAATCGCGGCCGCTAAATTATATAAGTTAAATTCACCAAAGAGCGGGCTATTAATTGAGATATCCCCCCAACTTGTTGTTAATTTAGCTGAAATACCTTCTTTATGGTAACTAACATCAGTAAAGTACACATATTTAGCACCTGTAGGAACAAGCCCTTTTCGCCCATAACATACTAGGTTGGTAAAATCGTATTCCTTTAGCCAATGTTGAACCTGACTATCATCTTGATTGAGTACCACTAACTGCGCGTTAAAATCACGTAAAAGCATTAGCTTTGCAGCAGCGTAGCTTGCCATATCACCATGGTAATCTAAGTGATCACGTGACAAATTAGTAAATACCGCAGCTTTAAATGTTGTTTTTGCAACACGCTGCTGTACTAAACCATGCGATGATACTTCCATGGCAACTAACGTGTTTTTCTGTGTAATAAGTTCAGATAAAATTCTCTGTAAATCAACACACGATGGCGTGGTATTAATCAGTGGCGTTAGCTGTTCAGGTTGGCCATAACCCAAAGTGCCAATAATCGCCGACGCGGTATCGCAATAATTAGCTAAGTGAGCAATCATTGCTGTAGTCGTCGACTTCCCGTTTGTACCTGTTACACCAATTAACTCAAGCTGCTTACTTGGCCGCTGGTAAAAATGACTCGCTAATGCTGGTAATTTTTTATCTAAATCAGAGACCAAGTACAACGGCTCAAAGTCACTCTCAAATTCACACAAGCGATCCGCTATAACTGCTGCCGCACCATTTTCAATTGCTTTTTGTATAAACTGACCACCATCTAATTCATGGCCTTTAATTGCAACAAATACATCACCTGGCTTTACATCTCGGCTGTCCAAGCGTAACTCGTTCACTAATAAGCTACTGGCCGCTATCTCTAAGTGCTTTAAAATTGTTTGTAAATCACGCATCATCATCTTTGCCTTTGACGTAAGCAACCGAGCCTTTATCGGGAGCCACGTTTAAAATTCTTAACGCGTTAGAGATAATTTCTGCAAATGCAGGGCCTGCTGTCGCACCACCATAATAAACATCTCCACCGGGCTCATTGATCATTACCACCACAGCTAAACGCGGATTACTCGCCGGTGCTATGCCTGCAAAATAGCCAACATATTCGTCACCATAACCACCTGCAGCGGCTTTTTTAGAAGTACCCGTTTTACCCGCTGCACGATAACCATCTACTTTAATACGGCTGGCGGTTCCGCCCTCTTCAAAAACGCTTTCCATCATATTCACAACGGCTTCAACATCTTGTTGTTGAAATACACGCTCACCCTCAGGAACTGAGTCTTGCTTTAAAACGGTGAGCGGTCGATTCACACCACCAGCACCTAACATTGCATAAAAGCGTGCCATTTGAGCCGTACTAACAGCAATATTATAACCAAATGATAATGCTGCAATTTCATGATCAGACCAGCGACGATTTGGATAAAATAAACCGCTGCTTTCACCAACCATCCCAGTGCCCGAATCAGTCCCAAAACCCACTTTTTGATATAAACCAACAAAGTAGTCTTTCGGTAGTTCTTGGCTAATTTTTGTCACGCCCATATTACTGGAGTACTTTAAGACCTCTCGCAGGCTCATTTCGCCATGATTACGGGTATCTGTAACTAAGCTACCTCCCAATCGCATCCAACCTGGAAAAGTATCAACTTTATCACCAGCTTGAATTGTGCCGTAGTCTAATCCAGCCAAAATGGCTAGAGGCTTAACGGTTGAGCCTGGTTCGAACAAATCTGTAATAGCACGATTACGGCGTTTATGAGGGGCGGCATCATTAAGGTTGTTTGGGTTAAAAGACGGGCTGTTAACCATCGCTAATACTTCGCCGGTTTTAACATCTACCACCATCGCTGAGCCTGAGCTCGCTTTGTATGTCAATACCGCTGACTTAAGGGCTTTGTAGGCAATAGCTTGAATACGCTGATCAATACTTAATTGGATATTTTCAGGCTCAACGCGCTCACGCTCATCAAGCACTTCTACTTCACGTCCTTGAGCATCTTTACGAATAGTCCGGCGGCCTTCTTCGCCAGTCAGCGCATTTTCATAAAGTTTTTCAATACCTTCAATGCCTTTACCATCAATGTTAGTAAAGCCTAAAACATGGGCGGTTACTTCACCTGCAGGGTAATAGCGTTTTGATTCATCTAATAAATGAATACCTGGCAAGCGTAAGTCACCAATGTAATTTGCAACCGCTGGCGTTACTTGGCGTTTTAAATAAACAAAACGCCGAGTTGCATCATCACGTAATCGGCTTGTTATTTTTTTCGGCTCAATACGTAAAACATCTGCAAGCTCACGCCATCGTAAATCGTTTTTATAATAAAGCGCGACTCGCTGTTGTAGTAACGGTTTGTTCTTAGCAAGGGCTTTGTGATCTTCACCCTCTTTTTTAGCTTGTTTAAGTACTTTTGCAACCAAAGATTTATGTAATGCTTTAGGATCTGCGTATACACTCACAACAGGTACACTCACAGCAAGTTCTTTACCATGGCGGTCAAAAATCATGCCTCGCTGTACATGTAACTTCTCAACACGCACAGTTCGTTTGTTGCTCTCAGAGCGAGCTTTGTCTGGCTCAATAACTTGTAGATACGCAGCACGAGAAACTAAGGTTACAAATACCAACAGCACCACAGAGCACACCAGCATAAAACGCCATGTGCTCAATGTATTCGCTGGTTTTTTTCCTCTATTTCTCATGGCAGTATAATCACCTGTTCATCTTGGCTGGTTGGCCGTTTCATTTCTAATTGCATTGTGGCAATTTCTTCAATGCGCACATGCTGTGAATAAAACTCTTCTTCAACTAATAGATAACGCCACTCTAAATCAAGCTCATCTCGTTCCTGCAAGAGCTGATCTTGTTTAATCAGTTCTTGGCGTGCTAAATAAGTGCTTTGTACGACGCTCAAACTTGAAGCGAATATCAAAACCAACAAGGCCGAGGTTAGCTTATTCGCTCCTAGGCCTTTGATTATTTCTAAAAATAAGTTGGGTTGTCGATGATTCGCTTTAGCCTTCATCCCAATCTCTGTGCCACCCTAAGTACTGAGCTGCGTGAGCGTGTATTACGTTCAACTTCAGCGGCACTTGGTTTTATCGCCTTACCTACTGCTTTTAACGTCAGGTTTTTATTTATTTGTGCGTCTGTTAAAGGCAGACCTCTAGGTAATGCTTCTCCCTTACTCTGTTTTCTAATAAATTGTTTTACAATACGATCTTCTAAAGAATGAAATGAAATAACCACTAAACGTCCACCCGGTTTAAGCACTTTAACCGCAGACTGTAATGCTGTTTGAATTTCTTCCAATTCACTATTGATGTAAATTCGAATTGCTTGGAAAGTACGCGTAGCGGGATGTTTAAACTTATCTTTTACAGGCACTGCCTCATCAACTAAATCAGCTAACTGCTTAGTCGTCGTAATCGGTGTGTGTTCACGTGTTTCAAGTATTTTGTGTGCTATGCGTTTACCAAATTTCTCTTCGCCCAGCTTTTTTATCACATGAGTAATGTCGTCTAATTCAGCCTCAGCTAACCACTGTGCTGCGCTGCGACCTGAGGTAGGATCCATTCGCATATCTAAAGGTCCATCTTTCATAAAGCTAAAGCCACGCTCAGCATCATCAAGTTGCGGAGATGACACGCCGATGTCTAATAAAATACCATCAACTTTACCAATGAGATCGTTTTGCTCCGCTACTTCGTATAACTTAGAGAATCGGGTGTGAGCAATGGCAAAGCGCTTATCATCTGCAAATTTTTCTGCTGATTTGATCGCTTGTGGATCTTGATCAATTGCCTGCAGTCGGCCAGTCTCACCAAGGCGCGCCAAGATTTGTCCAGAATGTCCGCCGCGGCCAAATGTACCATCCATATAAATACCGTCTGGCTTAATTGCTAGACCCTCGATGGTTTCGTCCATTAATACGGAAATGTGTTCAAATTGCGCTGTCATTAGCTATTTTTTGCCTTTTTTATTGTGTGATCAGAGCGAGAAATTATCTAAATCAGGGGTTGATTCAAAATCACCGAGTCGCTCTATTTCGGTGTCTTGTCGCATTTGCTCATGCCAACGCTCTTCATCCCAGATCTCAAATTTATTCATCAAACCGACCAACATGATTTTTTTGCCTAAATCTGCATGAGACCGTAACGACGGTGCCAATAGTATTCGGCCATTTTTATCTAGTTGGTACTCAGTTGCATTACCTAACAACATTCGTTGCATGCGTCGTGCACGTGGATTCATATTGGAAATTTTAGCTAATCGATCTTCGATATGTTGCCACTGTGCTAATGGATACAACCATAAGCAGGGCTCATTCAATGCCACAGTACAGATCACAGTCCCCTGATCTTCAGACAATAACGAGTCTCGGTATTTAGTAGGTACCGCAAATCGCCCTTTGTCATCCAAACTCAGTGAACTCGCACCGCGAAACATATAAAACCTATTCTAATAATTTATAATTAACCGATTTCGATTACTTTGATCCAATTTGATCCACTAAAAACCACTTTTTACCACAGTGCTCCAGTTTAGGGCTTGACAAGGAGTTTTGTCAAGTCAGCAAAATCCTATAATTGACTGTTAAAGCCAGAAAAAATAAGGGCTCGCGCAAAGCTACTGAATTACGTGGGAAAATGTGGAGAACAATAAAAAAATAAATTTGATCATCAAATTCAGTAAACTTTTCACCGCTGATGTAGACTGAATAATCTATGAATAATTACAAATATTTCCCTTCTTAATCCCTCATGCTTTAATTGTTTCGATTAAAGTTTAAACAAATCAACATTATTCTCTCACTGAAGTTGTGAATGTCTGCATTTGTAATCACTTTGTAAAATTTACCATTACAGTGAAACTGTTACTCACTCATAATTTTAAATATTATGTATTTGTCTGAACGAAAACCGTAATACACTGATTTTAAATAATAATATAAAAATAATATGGCTGGTCTAAAGCTTGCTTATTCTAAAGCACGATTAATTTATTAAGGAATAATGATGACTACATCAGCAACTAACTCAACAACGGCAACCAATAGTAAAGCAACTGTAAACTCAGCAGTGCCTGAAGCACCATTAACAGAGAAAGCAACGTCAGCAGCTCATCAAGCTGTTGATACATTGTCTTCAAAAGCAGCTGCTGCAGAATTAAACATTCGCAAAGGCGCATCTACTTCAGCAGAAACTTTATCTGAAAAGCAAAAACTAGCGCAAGATAAGATCACTGAATACAGTGGTAAAACACGCAAGTTAGCGTCTGAAAACCCGTTAGCGACAGCAGGTATTGCATTTGCTGCTGGTATGTTAGTAACCGCGCTAATTCGTCGTAAGTAGCCGTTATGGACCAAGATACCGATACGGTAAATAAGCAGCATCGTGCCACTGATCCAGCCGCTAAAAGCGCTGATCAGTGGCAAGATCACCTTGTTAAACTTTCGCAGTATGGTGAGCAAATTTATCAGGACTATCGCCAACAAGCTGGTACGTGCAAAGAGCTAGCAAGTGCAGAATGGCGACTATCTACACGCTCATTAGCGTTGACCATTATTTTATTGGTTAGCTTTGCTGGAGGCTTAGTATTACTGTGGGCTGGTTTATTGGCAACAATCGGGCTCGCTATTTTTGCATTCAGTCAATCTATTTGGCTCAGCGCGGCTTGTTTAATTGTTTTACAGTTACTGTGTTTAGCATGGCTGTGGAAAAATATTGGCTACATTAGTGAAAAAATTGGATTTGACAAAACAGCACGTAGTATCAAACAGCTGCTTAACATCAATAAGTAATAAATTTCTTGGAGCTTGTTATGATCATTGATTACTTCATTCAAAAGCCGAACCGTAAAGTCACCCATTTAAGTCAAAAAATGGATGCTCTCGATGGCTTAAAAAAGCAACATCAGCAAGCATTTAACTACCGACTAAAGCGATTTTTAGTAAGTAATGTAGGTATTGGAAGTGCATTTACAGCAGGTGCTGGGTATCAAGCCCTTAAATCTAGTGAGAAGCACAAAAGTACCGCTAGCAAAATAAGTAAACTAACGTGGCTACTGCGTTTACTATAATAAAGTACGCGCCATCAAAATACCTTATTGAATTTCAATCAATGATATTACTTAATTATAAAATGGGTAATAACACATCAACTATACGATTATTTAAATTCAACAATAACTTATCATTATTTAAAGGGCTTTGATGCACCAAAATTAGTAACATTGTATTATATAAAGTAACATCAATCATTCGTTTTAAATGAATATTCACTTAACCTTATATAATACGTGGTTATTTTTTACATTATTGGCTACAATTTTGAATTGAGTGCAAAGTTAGAAGAGTATCATCATTTTTTCGTCGTCATTAAAACATCGCCTTTACCGTTTGTTTATATTGTTAAGCTTGCCTGGTATTGTCGTGATGCTGTTTAGCCTTTGGCATGCAAAGGAAACTGCACTACAGGAGAGTCGCTTTCAGGCATTAGCTATTGCTGAACAACTTGCCACCCAACAGACTGAGATACTTAACGAAATTGAAATATTCACAACACAATTAGCCAGCTTAAAAGATTTTAGCTCACCGCTTATATCCGAATGCCCGTATTACTTAACAAAAGTCCAAGCACTTAAGCCTGAAATTGCGAATATTGGTATTACTAACTTAAAAGGTGATCCACAATGTTTATTAAAAGGCGTTAAGGAAGAGATCAACATTGCTGATCGTGAATACTTTCAAAATGCGCTAGAAACTAAAAATTTTGCGATTGGTTTTTTTCAAAAAGATCGTAGCTTAGATACATTAACTGTAAACTTTGCTTACCCACTTTTAGATGATAAACAAACACCATATGGCGCTGTTGTTACAGTAATAACATTAGATTGGTGGAGCCAAAAACTCGCAAACTTCCACTTACCACCCAATGCAATTGCAGTCATCACGGATAGCCATGGCCGAATTATTGCCAATTATCCCAATGATCCTAGTTTATTTGGCGCAAATGTTAGTCATTATGGTTTTAGTATTGAGCAACCAGCAGTAAACAACATTGTTGATTTTAAAGGTGTAAACCATGTTTTACATAGTCAAGTAATGTACCAAGATGAAGTGAAAAACACCTTAAATGTGTATGTTGCGATCCCCTTTAACAATGCAATAAAAGAAGCCAATCATCTATTTTTAAATACTATTTTTGCTTTTATTTTCATGATTTTTATATTGTGCATATTTGCCCATATACGATTAAAGCAATCAGTATTAACACCCATTGCCCGCCTAACTACGGCGATTAAAGAACTGGCATCTGGACAATTACCAAAGCAATTTAGCCTAAACAGCCCTGAGCTAAACACGTTATACACACACTTTGAAGAAATGGCACAAACGCGCCTAAACGCAGAAGCTAATGTAAAACGCCAGCATGATGAACTAAGTAGCTTATTAAACGCTTTACCCGACATTTATATTAGGGTAAACGTTCATGGTGAAGTACTTAATTTAGGTGGCCAAATATCACAGCTCAACACCCCAGTTTTTACTCGTTCTAAACTACATTTACGCGATATTTTAGACGAAGAAAAAAGTAAGCAATTACTTAAAAATTTACCTGCAAAAAATGAAACCACCTATTTTGAGTTAACCGAAAATAACACCACTGCCGAGCATATTTTTGCGGTGCGTATTAGCGCAAAACAAAACAGCAATGAATACACTATAGTTTTACAAGATATTAGTGAACAAAAACAAGCTGCAAAAGCCTCTCACCTCGCCTCACTTGTTTATTCAAACAGCAGTGAAGGCATGGCGATCACTGATCCAAACGGCATGATTTTAGATGTAAATCCCGCTTTTTGTAAGGTAACCGAGTACCGTAAAGAAGAAGTACTGGGCAAAACCACCGCAATCTTAAGCTCAGGAAAACACACAAAAGCGTTTTATTATGCAATGTGGCAGGAAATACAAGAAACAGGACGCTGGCAAGGTGAAGTAATTAATCGACGTAAACATGGCGAACTGTTCACCGAATGGCTTACTATCGATACCGTATACGATGAATATCACCAACCCCAGCGCCGTGTTGCTATTTTTACTGATCTTACCGAGAAAAAAGCTGCGGATGATTTAATTTGGCACCAAACTCACTTTGATCATTTAACCAACCTGCCAAATAGAATTGAGTTAAAAGAACGACTAAATTTACGCCTCAGTACACATTGCAATCCCACAGAGCCGCTAGTGTTAATGTTACTAGATCTCGATCACTTTAAAGATATAAATGATACTTTAGGCCATTACTATGGTGATGAGTTACTTAAGCTCATTGCTACTCGGCTACAATATGCGATAGCTGATCTTGACTTTATTGCCCGCATTGGTGGTGATGAGTTTGTTATGGTGCATACCAAATTAGTAAGCGATGCTCATATTAAAAAGGTCGCCAATGATGTGCTCAAAGCGATGTCAAAACCATTCCATTTAGAGAATGAAGAAGTGTATATAGCAGCCAGTATCGGTATTGCAATTGCTCCAACTGATGGTGACACTTCTGAACTGCTGTTAAAAGCAGCCGATCAAGCTATGTATCAAGCCAAGCAAAATGGCCGAAACTGCTTTGCGTTTTTTAACTTAAATTTACGTGAGCAAGCACAAGCTAGAATGAATTTACTAAAAAACATTCGCAGAGGCATTGAGAAGCAACAATTTGATCTTTATTATCAACCTATTGTTGATCTTGATTCTGGGACGATCCACAAAGCTGAAGCCTTGATCCGCTGGTTACACCCAAGACAAGGAATTATTAGCCCCGCACAATTTATACCTCTTGCTGAAGAGTCTCGCTATATTAATCCTCTGGGACAATTTGTTTTCACTAGAGCATTACAAACACTTAATATATTACGCGAAAAAATAGACCCTAATTTTCAGCTAAGTATTAACGTCTCACCCGTACAATTTAGCTGCCTTGATAGTGGTATTGATCAATGGCCTGCGCTACTTGAAGCAGCCAATTTACCACCTAGCGCCATTGTGGCAGAGATCACCGAAGGACTAATGATCACGCCAGAGCATTTAACCCAACAAAGGCTCAAATCGCTAGTGCGTTCAGGTATGGAGCTTGCCTTAGATGATTTTGGTACTGGTTACTCATCCCTTGCTTATTTACAGCAAATGGACGCCGATTACCTAAAAATAGACAAATGCTTTGTTGATAACATTCATGCTAATAACCAAGAACTCGCGCTATGTAAGGCCATAATAACGATGGCGCACCAGTTTGGTTTAAAAGTGATCGCCGAAGGGATTGAAACAACCGAACAACGCCACCTATTAATGGAACTTGGCTGCGACTATGGCCAAGGATACTTATTTTCAAAACCATTACCTGAGCAAGAATTTATCGCCCTACTCAATAATTCAAAAACAAATGATTAGGGCGTGTTGACCTTTCGTGATTGATTTTGCAGCAGTATGTTTGGTATTTAGGCAAGGCAGAGCCTATGTCGTGTGGTTGTTCCCCATAAATAGGTGATAACGCAGTATAAATACCAAACATGCGCTGCCCAAAGGGTTCTTCCTAGGGGCGATTGACTCTTTGTTACTCGGTTTTTACTTAGCCCGCTAGGTTACAAACCTCGCGCCGCGATTAAATCGCCCCTAGGTTGAACAAATTTCAATCCACAAAGGTCAACACGCCCTAATCAACCCTATTTTTCTTTTGTAAGGTGGTTAGTCTGTCAGCCACAAAAGCGCCCCGTTCACCCACATCTTTAGCGGGGCCAATAGTGCTATCAAACATTGTTTGCTGCTCTGCGCATGCATTGATAGCTGCACCAAAAATGATAATATAAGCACTGATGTACAACCACATTAGCATGATCACAACGCCCCCCAATGAACCATAAGTTTCGTTATACGAAGCAAATTTAGCAACATAAAACGAAAATCCCAACGAAGCCACTATCCACAACACCATCGCAATTAAAGAACCCGGTGTTACCCAGCGCCATTTAGCCGCTTTTCTATGGGGCGCATAACGATACAAGCATGCCAATGCAAAATTAAAAACAAGCGCCAATAATGGCCATGAGACTAATTGAATGACAATATCGACCTGTTGAGTTAACCCAACCAAATTAAGTGCTATAGGTAAAATACCGATAATGAGCAGCGCGATGACTGCAACCATAATCGCACCCACCGAAAATATAAACCGTACAATCAATGCTTGAAAAAACGCCCGTTTATTATGCTCATGGTAAGTAATATTACATGCCGTAATTAATGCTTGGCAGCCTTTACTGCTACTCCATATAGCAAGCAACAAAGTACCTATGGCGCTTATACTTAAAGTGGTATGCGACTTTTGACTCACAGCAGTCACTTGTTCAAGCACAATGTCACGACTACTAGGCGGTAACAATGTGATAAATTGGCTTAAATGTGCTGATATTTCAGCTGGTGATGAAAAGTAAGCATAAACAGATACCAACGCAGCAATCGCAGGAAAAATAGCCAACAACGCATAAAATGCGACCCCCGCAGCCACAAACGATAAATTATCTTGTGACAAACTAACATAAACTCGCTTAGTAATGTCCCACCAACCAAGTATAGGTATAGAGGTAGGCGTACGAGCTTGATGACCTCTTTTATTTTTCGCAGTATGCATTTTATACCTCATCACATTTTAAACTGTGGTTAAAGTTAATACGTTTAACCTGCAACAAACTTGCCATTAAATTATGGTCTATTATTTGCACTTACACATCAACAATCAGACCTGCCACCGCAAGGGATTTGTATCAATGAATAATTTTTTTATATTTATAAATCAGTTTGTTAAGTTAATAGAGAAGGACTCAACCAAGCTGAAAGTAGAGCAGCCTTGGCAGTTCACAGCCCAAGGGTTCAGCGAGCAAATAACGTACTTTTTACAGACTACGGCGCAAATGTTACCCGCACTCATATTGGGTATACTTGCGATCGTAAGCTGTTATTTTTTAGCAAAGCCCTTATCTTACTTATTACTTAAGCCTTTAGGGTACGTAAGTGAAAGCCGCTTGTTGCATGTAGTCACAAGACGGTTCATTAGTACTTTAATCATATTATTTGGCATTTATTTATTTTTAAGGCTCGCTGGTTTAACTCAATTTGCCGTCGCGGTAATGAGCGGAACAGGCCTTCTCGGTTTAATTTTAGGGTTTGCATTTAGGGATATCGCCGAAAACTTTATTTCAAGCATGTTACTAAGCGTACAACGCCCTTTTAAAATAGACGACGTTATTGAGGTAGACGGTCGCCTAGGTGTTGTAAAAAAAGTAACTGCGCGTGCAACAACCCTTGTTGATTTTGATGGTAACCATATACAAATACCTAACGCGAGCGTTTATAAAAATGTTATTAAAAACTTAACAGCAAACCCCAAAATGCGAGGTCATTTCTCAATAGGAATTGGCTACGATAATGATATTCGCACCGCACAAAGCCTTGCTATTAGCACAATATCAGAGCAAACCGCAGTGCTTAGCGATCCACCCCCTCAAGTATTAGTTGATAACTTAGGCTCAGCCACCATCAACTTTACCGTGTACTTTTGGGTCAATAGCGAACAACATAGTGTTGTAAAAGTAGCTTCACAACTCATGCGAGAATTAATCAATAACTTTACTCAACATCAAATAAGCATGCCTGACGATGCCAGAGAACGCGTACTGCTTAATAGCCAAGGTGAAGATATTTACCCCCCAGCAATAGCACCTAAAACAGCGGCAACAGAAACCACAAACACGAAACCCCACATTAAAAAACGTGCAACAACACAGCATGAACACGGTATTGACGATGTAAGCAGTGATACTGATGATATTCGCGAACAAGCCGATGAATCTCGTGATCCCGAACAAGGTAATAATATTATTTAAATTTTAAAGGGTTAAAAAATAGCGGTACTTCACTATAAAACAGCAGACACAAAAATGGACGTAGATTATTTACTTTCAAAACCAATAGCGGAACAGGCGTTTTTGGCACTTGCAAAAAGCGCGCAATCCTTGAATAAAAAGCCGTTGAATACGAATTGAATGGACGCAAAAATTAGATTCAGGTTGTGTAATAAATAACTAACTGATAGGTTATTTATATACTCATTTTAATATAACTATTAACTGTGATTTCAAAATTACCTCGTTGGGTAGAGGCTGGATCTTTTTTACTTGCTCTGGTTGCAGGGCTTGTCAATTCGATTGGGTTATTAGGCTTCAAACATCAATCAATTTCGCACCTATCTGGCACCGCAACTCAACTTGGCACCAGCTTTATTATCACTAATGTGGCTGACACCTTACATTTAATTTTTATTTTGCTTAGCTTTATTATCGGTGCAGCACTATCAGGCGCATTTTTACCAAGTGGCGCACTTAAACTCAGCCATAACTACAGCGGCTTACTATTATTTGAAGCACTATTACTGGCCGGTTCAGTGTATTTTCTATCTGATAGTTCAATGATCGGCCACTACCTAGCATCCGCAGCATGTGGGTTACAAAATGCATTAGCCACAACTTATAGCGGCGCAGTTATTCGTACCACTCATGTTACCGGCATCTTTACTGATCTAGGGTTAATGCTTGGTGCAAAATTAAGAGGCGAATCATTTGATAGCCGAAAAGCACGATTATTCCTACTGATCATCTCAGGGTTTATTTTCGGCGGCACGTTAGGAGCCTATTCATTCCATTTTTATAAATTTAACGCACTCTTTATCCCCGCAACCATCTGCCTAGTATTAGCCCTCAGCTACTCAGTGTTTAAAGCTATCAATAGTAAAAAAACTTAAGTCATGTGCAGAAAGTAAATTAACGTTAATATGTATTAACGTTAGCCGCGTGACCAAATTGCCTTTTAAAGCTCACTTCTTTTGTAACCTGCCTAGAAACTCACTTTCACTCTTATGGCTTATGGCTAAAATCTGATAGCAAATTTCAAGCACAAAAAAGCCCGCAGCGTTAACTGCGGGCTTTTTATTGAATGAGTGAGTCAGCCTATAAGCCGGGTTTTGTCCTTTCCGAAGAAAGTGATAATCATTCGTCTAGGCCATAAATCGCTCTATGGCTCAAGCAACCTACCCGGTTCTCACGTGGGCCACGCGTTCATTATTTAAAATGATAGAACCCTATTTGGTCTTGCTCCGGGTGGAGTTTACCTTGCAACCAACTATTACTAGTGGCCCGGTGCGCTCTTACCGCACCCTTTCACCCTTACCAATCCGAAGATTGGCGGTCTCCTCTCTGCTGCACTTGTCGTGGGCTCGCGCCCCCCAGCCGTTAGCTGGCACCCTGCCCTATGGAGCCCGGACTTTCCTCCCCCTGATCATTTTCGTCACAGGCAGCGATCATCTTGGCTGACTCGGCGCGCATTATACCTGAGCTAAGCGGTATGTGCAGTAAGATTTATTCTTTTTCGTCGATAATTGTTTTATATAAGGCATTTTTCTTCATGCCGAAGTAATCAGCCACAATACCGCAGGCTTTTTTCATTGGCATTTCATTCTCAAGGAGCGCCAGCATTTTACGCGCCTCAGGTGGTACATCATCAACAAGCTTTGCTTTACCAGGCAACATGAGTACTATTTCACCGCGCTGCTTGGTTGGATCGTCAGTTAAAAATTGTTTAAGCTCGCTTACTGTGCCATTAAAAAAGGTTTCAAATGTTTTGGTTAGCTCTTTAGCAAATACAACCTGCTGATCGCTGCCAAGCGCAGCTTCTAAATCGTCAAGGCTGGCCATTATACGATGCGTGCTTTCGTACATGATGCTGGTGATGTTGGAATTAACCGCATCAATGAAAAAATCTTGTCGCGCTTTACTTTTAGCGGGTGTAAAGCCAATAAACTGAAAACGATCAGTTGGTAAGCCTGAACAACATACGGCCGTAATTGCAGCACACGCACCTGGAATTGGCGTAACATGCGCACCTTGCTCTCGGCATAAGTTAACCACGGCATACCCTGGATCACTAATCAGCGGTGTGCCGGCATCCGATACCAACGCAATATTTAAACCTTGATTAAGTTGATCAATAATTTGTTGCGCTTTTTGCTTTTCGTTATGGTCATGCAAAGCAAACGTTTTTGCTTTAATCCCAAAATGACTGAGCAACTTGCCGGTGTGGCGAGTGTCTTCAGCAGCGATTAAGTCAACTTGCGATAATGTCGCGATTGCGCGCTGACTTAAATCGTCAAAATTGCCGATTGGGGTGGCTACAATGTAAAGAGTGCCGATTTTCTGTGAATTCTCCTCATTTAACATTGAGGTCTCCTGCGTCAGTCAGTAATATAAGCAAATCGCGTTAACGTATTGGGAAATCATTGTGCGACTTAAACTTGTTAGTCTATTAATCATATTGTCAGGGTTATCGGCCTGTAGTACAACCGAAAAACCGACTAAAACCACTGAAAACCTCAGTTCAGCTAATAGCACCACACAAATTCAAGCGACTGATGCACAATCTATGTACCAAATTGCTTTGAATCGCCAAGGTGCTGATAAAATTCAGCTACTGTACAGTGCTCGTGACGCAGCAATAACTGAACAAAGCTGGCCACTATTGGAACAAGTGTGTATCGAACTTGAGCGTACTCCGAGTGTTGATCAGGTACAAAACAAGCTTTACATCGCATTTGCACAAAAGCAGCAAAACAAGAACACTTTGGCGCTTGAAATCCTCGCCAGTTTAGATTCACAACTAACGCAGCCCGAACACTTTGCATGGCACCAGTATCTAACAGCCAGTATTTACGCATCACAAAATTTACCTAAAGACGCGATGCCTTACTTTTTTAGGGCGTCAGAGACTGCAAGTAAAAATAACTTAACCATACCGCAGTTAAACAAAGGGTTATGGGAAAACTTAAAACAGCTTTCATCTTACGCGCTTGAACGCTTTAACCGCGGCTCTGTTGTTCAACAAGGTTGGGTTAATTTAGCTTTATATCATTTAGTGTATTTAGGCGCACCTGTTGAATTGGATCAGGCAATTAATAATTGGCAGCGACGCTATCCAACTCACCCTGCGATAGATGTATTGCCTAAGAAAGCGGCCGCACTTATAGCTATTGCCCCCTTAGATATTGAACGTTTAGTAGTGCTAATTCCTCAGTCAGGTGCAAATGAACGATTAGGTGATGCATTAAAAGCAGGTATTTTAGGTGCGCTAGATAGCTCACCGATTCAAGAGACCATTTTTATTGATGAAATGCTTAGTCCCTCAGAAATAACAGCTAAGCTTAGCGAGATTAAACCAAACTTTGTGATTGGCCCATTACTCAAAGGTAACATTGATAAACTTGTGGCTAATCAAGCTCTGCAAAGCTATCCAACTTTACATTTAAATTCATTTGATGGCGAACGCACATCAACTCAGCATTATTTCTTTGCACTTAATCCTGAGCATGAAGTTCAGCAAGCGCTGGAACACTTTTTAGCAATGGGTTACCAAAAACCGATGTTGCTTGCGCCAAATAACGGTGCTGGTCAACGGTTAGTTGAGTACTTTAATGTTCAGTGGCAACGCTATAGTGAAACAAAACCAGAAGTCGGTTTATACGATGATAAAAAGGACATGCCTACAACGATAACCAGCTTACTCGAAGTGGATAAATCGAAGGAGCGAATCAGCACAGTAAAATCATTATTTAAACAAGAAGTTGAAAGCGAAACTCGATCTCGTCGTGATATTGATGTTATTTATATCCTAGGTGATGCCATGGAAACCCGTTTGCTCAAACCTTATTTAGATGTAAATGTAAGTACCTTTGCTGAACGGATCCCACTTTACGCAAGTTCAAAAAGTCATAGTAAACAAATTGATAAAACTGATAAAGGTGACTTAGATGGTTTGTACTTTACTGAGTTACCGTGGATGCTAAGTGACCAGATATCAAAGCAAGCCTTACGTCAGCAATATAATACTTTATGGCCTGATCAAGCTGATATAAGCCAACGATTATTTGCGATGGCCTATGACTCCGTAGCAATGCTTAGTGATATTACACAGTTGAGTATGATCCCTGGTAAGCAGTTCAGTGGTTTAACAGGCCAATTAAGCATTACTAGCGATGGCCAAATTAACCGTCATTTGAATTGGGCTCAATACAAAAACAAGCAAATTAGCGCCGTGCAACTTAAAACACATGCACCGATCCCATTATTTATGCAAACAGCAAGTGACCAAATGGGGAGTGAGTAGCTATAATCCTGATTTGAGGCCAGCAAAATAAGGATGTTGTGATGTCTTGGTTTAAACAACTATGGCAAAATAGCCGTGAAAAAGGTCAGTATTACGAGTTACAAGCGCAAAAGTATTTAGAAGAACAAGGTTTAATAGCCATTGAGCGCAACTATAACTGCCCCTACGGCGAACTAGATGTGATAATGCGTGATGGTGATACATTAGTATTTGTTGAAGTGAAGTTTCGCAGTAGCCACATAAAAGGCGGCGCGCTGCATGCACTTGGTAAACAAAAACAGCAACGTTTAAAACGTACAATTTATCATTATTTAGCATTTAAAAAACTGAGTAATCAAGCGCTCAGAATTGACTTTGTCGCAATAACCGGCGAAGTGCCGCAACAACTTAATTGGATAAAAAACGTATTTTAATATGCAAGATACAATAAAAGAAATTTTTACAGAAAGTATTCAAGTGCAGATTGCTGCAGGTGAAGTTTTGCCTAGTGCGTTAGAAAGCGCCGCATTCACAATTGCGCAAAGCTTAATCAATGGTAATAAATTGATTTTTTGCGGCACAGCAAGCTGTCATATGCTGGCTCAACACATGGCTGGTGTGTTGATTAATTTTTATGAAACAGAACGCCCGTGCCTACCTGCAATTGCGTTATCGCAAGAGCATATTAACTTAGGTCAAACGAGCCAAAGTGACGAACAAGATACATTTGCTCGCCAAGTGCGTGCGTTTGCACAACAAGGTGATTTATTGCTGGTACTGGCCATTAATGGTAATGAAAAGAATATTATTTCTGCGGTTGAGGCTGCGTTAACTAAAGATATGAAAGTGATCGTTTTAGTTGGTGATGATGGTGGTGAATTAGCAGGCTTGCTTGGCGCAAATGATGTTGAGATCCGCGTACCATCAAAGCGCCCTAGTCGCATTATAGAGTCACACTTAGTTAACCTTCATTGCCTAAGTGAGCTAATCGATTTAACCCTATTTCCACAGGATGAAAGTTAATGCTCAAGCACTCACTTATTATTATCAGTACAGTTTTATTTTTACAAGGTTGCGCCGTTGCCGTTGTTGCAGGAACTGCTGGCGCAGTAACTGCAGCGAATGATCGCCGAACTTTGGGTTCGCAAATAGATGATAACAACATCGAGATCAAAGCTAACTTATCTATAAATGAGATACCACGCTTAGCAGATCATGCCAATATAAGCGCTGTAAGCGTTAATGGCATTGTTTTATTGATAGGGCAAGTTGCCAATCAAGAAATGAAAAATGAAGCCCATCGTGCGATTGAGACAGTAATAGGCATACGTAAGATCCATAATCAGATTCGTATCGGTTCTAATATTAGCATTAGCACAAAAACACACGATTCGTGGTTAACATCAAAAGTAAAAACAAAGCTACTTACTACCGATAATATTAGTAGTAATAACATCAAAGTAATTACTGAAAATGGCGAAGTTTTCTTAATGGGTTTAGTCTCCAACTCCGAGGCTAACACGGCTGTAAGCGTTGCCCGTAACGTATCTGGTGTTGAACGTGTAATTAAAGTGTTTGAGTATTTGTAAAGGTATCAGGTTCGAGGAGTTTAAAAGCCTTGCAGTTAATATCGCAAGGTTTTTTAATCCCTGTAGGCGGGAGTTTACCTCGCGCATCTTCACTAAAAAACGCGGGGTAAACAATCAACCTTAACCCGGCTTCTAGCAGCTCGTCGCCTATGAACTTTAACACCACCTGCGCGGTATAAACCCCCGCCTACGCAAACATAAATCCCTATGCGCCCGCAGCCGGGAGTTTACCTTGCACCTAGTTACTTCCCTAGCACCTTTGATTTTTACCTTTAATGCGCTTTTATACAGACATAAAAAAACCGCTACTTAGCGGTTTTTTTGTCAATTTACATATTATTTTACAACACGTAAATGCGAGCCTTTTTTATTATCTGGCTTAGGCGGTGTAGGTTCATCATCAGGGGTGAACCCATCGTCTAAATCAACACTTTCTAGCTCACCTACAAAATCGTCTTCGTCCTCTAAAAACTCATCTGCGGTAAACACTGTGCCTTCTCCGTTTTCGCGGGCATAAATAGCAAGCACTGCACCAATTGGCACATATACTTGCATTGGCTGACCACCAAATCGGGCGCTAAAGCTTAATTGCTGATTATCCATCGAAAACTGCGTGACAGCTGAAGGGCTAATATTAAGCACAATTTGACCATCTTGGATAAACTGTGTTGGTATTTGCACTGCAGGAAAATCAGCGTTTACCACTAAATGTGGCGTACACTGATTATCAACAATCCAATCAAAAAAAGCGCGGAGTAAATAAGGACGATTAGACGTCATTACAAACGGATCTCACGCTCAGCTTCAGTCAAAGAAGCTTGGAATGATTCACGCTCAAATAAACGGATCATGTATTCTTTCATTTCTTTAGAACCAGCACCATTAAGCTCAATACCAAGTTCAGGTAAACGCCATAGTAGTGGTGCTAAGTAGCAATCAACTAAACTGAATTCTTCACTCATAAAGTAAGGAGCTTCAGTAAAGATTGCTGCAACAGCTAGTAATGCTTCTGTCAGCTCTTTACGTGCTTGAGCAGCATCTGCGCCATTGCCATAAACTTTTGCAGCAAGGCTATACCAGTCCGTATCGATACGATGCATCATTAGACGGCTACGGCCACGCATTACCGGATATACAGGCATTAGTGGAGGATGAGGAAAACGTTCATCAAGGTATTCCATGATGATGTTTGCCTGATATAAACCTAACTCACGGTCAATCAGTGTTGGCACTGTACCGTAAGGGTTAATTTCATGAAGTGCTTCTGGCAGGTTGTCCTTTTCAGCCAGATGAATATCTACACTTACGCCTTTTTCAGCAAGTACAATACGTACTTGATGGCTATACATACAGTTAGCACCAGAAAAAAGGGTCATTACAGGGCGCTTATTGGCAGCTACGGCCATGCCTACCTCCATTAAATAACAAAAACAGCAATAGGGGCTTAAGCCCCTATTGCAAAATTACCTTTAAATATGTTCAAACTTAATGAACATCTCTCCAGTATTCTTTCTTAAGCATGAATGCCAAGATAAACAGGATAATTAAAAATCCGATTACCTTAAGACCTAACGCTTCTGAATCAAGACGTGAAGGTTCACCCACGTATTCGAGGAAGTTAGTTAAATCACGAGCCGCTTGGTCGTATTCATCCACACTCATTTCGCCCGACCCATCTGTTTCAGTGCCAATAACTTTAGTCACAGTGTGACCATGTTCTTCAACCTGTTCAGTAATAGGTGTTGGTAAGCCTTGCAATTCTTGAAGAACGTGAGGCATACCTACCGATGGGAAAACAATATTGTTTACGCCAAACGGACGAGATTCATCTTTATAAAATGATTTTAAATACGTATAAATATAATCCGGAGATTTTACACGTGCAATTAGAGTTAGATCCGGCGGAGCCGCACCAAACCATTTTGCTGCATCATCTTTTTCCATTGCATTGGTAATGTGACTACCGACTTTTGAACCATCAAAAATTAATTGTTCAAGACCTACTTCTGTAGGAATACCGATATCACGAAAAGTACGTTCATAACGCTGATACTCCATTTGGTGACAACCAAGGCAGTAGTTCATGAACAACTTAGCACCACGTTGCAACGAAGGCTGATCAGTTAGGTCATTTCCAGCTTCCATTAATGGAACCGAAGGACCCGCCGCCATTGCCGGCAATACGTTTATTGATAAAGCAAATAAACCGATAATTAGCTTTTTCATCATTTCGTCAACCTCTCTGGCAATGGCTTAGTTTTTTCATTCTTACTGTATACAAACAACAGCACGAAGAACATAAAGTAAGTCACAGTACAGACTTGCGAGATAATCGTTTTCATATCAGTTTGAGGAGTTGCACCCACCCAACCTAATAGAACGAAAGTAACCACAAAACCTGCAATATTCCATTTATGGAAGCCACAACGATAACGAACAGATTTAACTGTACCACGGTCAAGCCAAGGTAATAACGCAAGTACTACAATCGATGCGCCCATCGCAGCAACACCCATAAGTTTATCAGGGATTGCACGTAAGATTGCATAGAATGGCGTAAAGTACCACACTGGGAAAATATGCTCAGGAGTCTTAAGTGGATTTGCTGGCTCAAAGTTTGGCGCTTCTAAAAAGAACCCACCCATCGCTGGCATAAAGAACACAACCCAACAAAAGAAAATTAAGAAACCAACCACACCCACAATATCTTTTACTGTGTAGTAAGGATGGAACGGTATCGCATCAACAATGTCTTTCTTGTCAGTGTAATACTCATGGAATTTAAATTTAGGCTTATCTTCTTCAGCTACAGAGCCTTTCTTACGCTTGATTTCAACACCGTCAGGGTTATTTGAACCCACTTCGTGAAGTGCCACAATATGTAAGAATACTAAGATCACGATAACCAATGGCAATGCAATTACATGCAGTGCAAAGAAGCGGTTAAGCGTCGCACCAGATATTACATAATCACCACGGATCCAAAGCGTTAAGTCATCACCAATAACCGGAATAGCACCGAATAGTGAAATGATTACCTGTGCACCCCAAAACGACATTTGCCCCCAAGGTAATAAATACCCCATGAAAGCTTCAGCCATAAGTGCTAAGAAAATAAACATACCAAACAACCACAGTAATTCACGTGGTTTTTGATAAGAACCATAGATCATACCACGGAACATATGCAGATAAATAACGATGAAGAACGCTGACGCACCCGTTGAGTGCAAATAGCGTAATAACCAGCCGTATTCTACATCACGCATGATGTATTCTACTGACGCAAACGCGCCCTCAGCAGACGGAACATAGTTCATGGTTAACCAAATACCTGTAAGGATTTGGTTTACTAGCATTAACATGGCTAACGAGCCAAAGAAATACCAGAAATTAAAGTTTTTAGGTGCAGGATACTGTGCTATATGCATGTTCCAAACACGTGTCATTGGGATACGATCGTCGATCCAACCAATAATTTTACCAAACATTAGGCTACCCCTCTTTCTTCACCCACTAAAATAGTGGTCTCATCTAGAAAAGTATAAGGTGGTATTTCTAAGTTCAATGGAGCAGGTACCGATTGGAATACACGGCCAGCCATATCAAATTTAGAACCATGACATGGGCAGTAGAAACCGTCATCAGTTCCTTCTACCTTTTCACCAAATCCACCACTTAAAAACTGCGGTGAACATCCTAAATGCGTACAAATACCTACAGCGAGAAATATCTCTGGACGTAATGAACGGTAATCATTTGTTGATGATTCTAATTGTTGTGGCTCTTGCGATTGCGGATCACGAAGTTGACCTTCATGTTCTTTCATCTGCTCAAGCATTTTTGGGGTACGTGATACAACCCATACAGGTTTACCACGCCACTCGACACGTATTAATTGTCCAGGCTCAAGTTTGCTGATATCTACTTCTACAGGCGCACCCGCAGATTTAGCTCGCTCACTTGGATTCCAAGACGCAATAAAAGGAACAGCAGCCCCAGCCGCACCAACACCACCTACAACAGAGGTAGCTATGGTTAAAAAGCGACGTCGGCCATTGTCTACAGGCGCATTGCTCATCCACTTATCTCCACTATGATTCTCAACACTTGCCATATTGAGAACATCAGTTACAGCAGGTTAATTTTTCGAAATTTTAAAATAGAAGCGATCATAATTAAAACCCCTGACTAAAACAAGGTTATTAACAGCCTCATGCTCGAATAATCCCGACTTTATCAACTAATTGACTAAGTTAGCTCGAGCATAGAGCCGTCTCTATGATATGACTTTTACAAAAACAATATACTGACCAAGATCAACCTCACTAAGAGGAAGCAGAAAAACTGCACATGGTGCTGTTGAACTCACTCACATTACTTGCCAGACAATTGTAGCAAAAAAATTCATCAATTAACTGACGGATTTACACTAATTATGATAATTATTGAACTTTTTTTAGAGTTATACGCAGGAAAGGCAGTAGTAGGTTAATTATTAGGCGTATATTTAATACGAGTTTGCTGGTTACTTATAAAAAGTGCGAGTTTTCTAATACTGTAGATTTCTGTTTCAAAGGGTACACTGAGCTTTAAAGTATTCGTGGCGTTCTTTTACCCATGGGTTTCGTGATACCCAACCCACGCTACGGTGTATTGGTTGACACTGTACTACTCGCTAACTTTACTCTCGCTAGCTTTTATAGCTCAAAAAACAAAAAACCCAGCATAAGCTGGGTTTTTGAATTCTTGATAACGTAAATATTAACGTTTTGAGAACTGTGGACGCTTACGCGCTTTCTTAAGACCCACTTTCTTACGCTCAACTTTACGTGCATCACGTGTAACGAAACCTGCTTTACGAAGTTGTGGACGTAATGACTCGTCAAACTCCATAAGTGCACGAGTGATACCGTGACGGATAGCACCAGCTTGACCAGTAGTACCACCACCAGAAACGGTGATGTAAAGATCAAACTTTTCAGTCATATCAACAAGCCCAAGAGCTTGATGAACAACCATGCGTGCTGTATCGCGACCAAAATACTCTTCTAAAGAGCGATTGTTGATTACGATGTTACCAGTGCCTGGGCGTAAGAATACGCGAGCACTTGAACTTTTACGACGACCTGTACCGTAGTATTGATTTGCCATGTTAGTGCTCCTTAAATGTCTAGAACCTGAGGCTGTTGTGCAGCATGGTTGTGCTCAGTACCAGTGTAAACCTTAAGTTTACGGTACATTGCGCGGCCTAAAGGACCACGTGGCAACATGCCCTTAACAGCCTTCTCGATGATCATTTCAGGCTTTGCAGCTTGAAGTTTATCAAAAGTAGTAGACTTAAGACCACCTGGAAAACCAGAGTGTGAATAGTACACTTTGTTTTTGAATTTGTTACCAGTTACAGTAACTTTTTCAGCGTTGATAACGATGATATAATCACCAGTATCTACGTGCGGTGTATATTCAACTTTATGCTTACCGCGTAGGCGATGAGCGATTTCAGTAGCGATACGACCTAAAGTTTTACCTTCAGCGTCAACTACATACCAGTCACGTTTTACTGTTTCCGGTTTAGCAACAAACGTTTTCATTTATAAAAATCCAATGTTTTTCAATTAAAACCACAGGTAATTATTATTAATTACCGCTCTAAATGTTTGCTCCAACCCCTTCGAGTTTAAGACTTGTGCGCCATTCAAAAGAGGCTAATCTAATGAAGGCAATAGAACGCAACGTGGCAGACGCGGGAGTATACCAGCACTTTTACCACATTGCTACTCAACGGTTGTTTTTTCCGCAAGAAATTTGTTCTATAAGCTATAAGCTATAAGCTATAAGCTATAAATTTTGTTCGTATTAACTTACGTGTCAAGAAAAGCTTGCCTTAACTGACAGCTGACGGCTGACGGCTGACGGCTGACGGCTGACGGCTCAGACTACGCCAAATGCTCTCTTGCTAAATACTCTAACGACTGCATTTCTTGCAATCGACTAATACAACGCTTGAACTCAAAATTAAGATTTCCTTGCGTGTATAACTCAGTGATTGGTTTTTCTGCTGAGATGATCAATGTTACGTGGCGCTCGTAAAACTCATCGACCAATGCAATAAAGCGACGTGCTGCATCATCATTACTTTGCCCGAGTTGTTTTACGTTCGATAAAATCACCGTATTATATAATCGGCTTATTTCCATGTAATCAACTTGGCTACGTGCGCTTTCACACAGCTCAGCAAAATCAAACATCACAATACAATCGGATACTTTGCGGGTTTTGATCATTCGCCCTTCTATTTGTATAGAAGTATCGAGCTTGCCAGGCTCTGGCGATAGCTTATCAAAATACTCAAACAAGTTTTTATCAGCTTGCTCATCCAACGGGCTATGAAATATCTCAGCCTGCTCCAAAGTACGTAATCGGTAATCAATACCCGAATCCACATTCACAATTTCAGTGTTTGCATTTACGAGTGCTATTGCTGGTAAAAAACGAGTTCGCTGCAGGCCATTGCGATATAATTCGTCAGGCACAATATTGGACGTTGCCACTAAAACGATACCACGAGCAAATAATGCTTCCATTAAACCGCCAAGTAGCATGGCATCTGTGATGTCTTGTACAAAAAATTCGTCAAAGCAGATAATGTCAGTTTCAGCTTTGAGAATATCAGCCACCACTTCAAGTGGATCAGCCGTTTTATTGAGCTTTTTAAGCTCATCGTGAACACGGTGCATAAAGCGATGGAAATGCACGCGCATTTTCCGTGTTCCCGGTAGCGCCTCATAAAAGGTGTCGACTAAATAGGTTTTACCGCGACCCACACCACCCCAAAAGTACAAACCTTTTATAGGAGCCGTGCTATCTTTACTAAATAGCTTCGCAAACCAACCTTGAGTCGCAGGTTTTTGAGTCGTTAAATCATCGTATAACCTTTGTAGGTGACGCACTGCATTTTCTTGTGCGGCATCATAAACAAAGTCATCACGCTGTAGATCTTGTTGGTATTTTTGCCAAGGAGTCATAGATTATTACAATAAAACACGGTTTAATTTGCGCAATATATTAACACGCATCGTAACTCGGGGTATATTATCCGCAGCAGAAATTATTTTTGAATATACGCTTTATGCGTAATTTTAGTTATTTTCCCAAAGGGGTAGAATTTATGGGTACAGTTACTTGGATCGGCATTATTATTATTGTGGCAGTTGCGGCGTTTTTCCTCGGCGCATTTGTAACTAAAAAGCAATTTAAACAAGATGAGCTAGAACAACAGGCTGAACAGGCAAAAAATGCACTAGAGCAATATCGTCAAGATGTTGCCGATCATTTAGCAAGTACAGGTAAGCTCGTTAATAAGATGAAAGACAATTATGATCAGCTACTTGATCACGTTGAAGAAACAAACAAATTACTCGTTAATGATAAAAAGCAGCACCCTGCTGAACCATTTTTCTCTAAAGAAACCACAGAACAATTACAACGCTCATTAAAAGAGCGTCAGAGCGATCGCTCATCTGCTCATGCACAACCAGCTGACTATGTATCAGGTGAGTCAGGGTTATTTGCAGGCGAGAATAAAGAGCCTGAATCAGCGAAAGCGTCTTAGGGCGCGTTGACCTTTCGTGATTGATTTTGCAGCAGTATGTTTGGTATTTAGACAAGGCAGCGCCTATGCAGTGTGGTTGTTCCCCATAAATAAGCGATAACGCAGTATAAATGCCAAACATGCGCTGCCCAAAGGGTTCTTCCTAGGGGCGATTGACTCTTTGTTGCTCGGTTTTTACTTAGCCCGCTAGGTTACAAACCTCGCGCCGCGATTAAATCGCCCCTAGATTGAACAAATTTCAATCCACAAAGGTCAACACGCCCTAGTAATTTCAAATATTCTAAAGTGTCTTGATGAACTTTTATTTGACCCCATAGTCTGTAGATAGAGCAGCTTATGTTTTATATGCATACCTAAAGACACTGAAATATATTTTCCAGTGCATTAGATACAACATTGATAAAAGGCTGCATTTGCAGCCTTTTTTGTGTGTGCTTTTTCTGTAAAGTGGAGTAAACCCTGACTATGAAAATGAAATTATCGTTAATCAGTGCAGCTATGGTATCTGCCAGCTTGTTATTAACCCCTGCAATCTCAGTGGCTAAAATGCCTATCGCAGTAAATGGTCAACAATTACCAACTTTAGCGCCCATGCTAGAACAAATAACGCCTGGTGTTGTCAGTATCCAAGTTTCTGGTTCAAAAGAAGTGCGCCGTCGCGGTGACCCGCTCGACTTCTTTTTTGGCAATCCACAACCGCGCAGCCAAAAGCGCCAATTTAGCGGTTTAGGCTCCGGTGTAATTATTGACGCCAAAGAAGGTTACGTTGTTACAAACAACCATGTAGTACAAGATGCGCAAACCATGCTTGTTACGCTTGAAGATGGCCGCGAATATGAAGCGAAGAAAATTGGCAGCGATAAAGAATCCGATATCGCCCTTTTACAAATAGACGCTGAAGACTTAATCGAAGTGAAACTTGCTAACTCTGATCAACTTCGCGTTGGTGACTTTGCGGTGGCGATTGGTAACCCATTTGGCTTGAGTCATACGGTAACATCAGGAATCGTTAGCGCTCTTGGCCGCAGCGGCTTAAATATAGAAGGTTACGAAGACTTCATTCAAACTGATGCAGCTATAAACCAAGGTAATTCCGGTGGCGCATTGGTTAACTTAAATGGCGAGTTGATTGGTATTAATACCGCTATTTTAGGCGCATCTGGTGGTAATGTAGGGATTGGCTTTGCAATTCCTTCCAATATGATGAAAAACCTCGTCGATCAAATTGTTGAACATGGCGAAGTACGTAGAGGCTCATTAGGTATATCTGGCCGCCCTCTCGATGCAGGCCTTGCCAAAGCGCAAAAGCTAGATGTAAAACAAGGTGCTTATGTTATGAAGGTCACTGATGATTCAGCTGCAAGTAAAGCAGGGATCCAAGCAGGTGATGTAATTGTTAGTATAGATGGCACAGATATAAGTGGCTTCCATGAGCTACGCAGTAAAATTGCGACTCTGGGCGAAGGTAAAAAAGTTAAATTGGGAATTTATCGCGATGGTAAAATCAAAACGATAAAAGTAACTCTTGATGGTGCAGCAGGTCTAACAGCCGCTGGTGATGAACTACATCCTGCATTCCAAGGTGCAACTCTCGAAAGCGTACAGAAAAATGGCGCTAAAGGAATTGAATTAACATCTGTCGATCCTCGTTCTCCATCAGCAAGAGTGGGACTTGAGGAAGGCGACATTATTATGCAAGTGAATCGTCAACGCGTCGAATCGATTCGTGATATGAACAAAATCATCGAAAACACCAAGGGAAATATTGTGCTTGGCGTAAAACGAGGCCGCGAATCTGTATTTGTACTCATTCAGTAAGCAATAAACACATTTAATAACATAAAAAATAACAGTGGCACTTGCCGCTGTTATTTTTTTTGTGCCATCATAAAGGGAATGCCCACTAATAATAAGAAAACCGTGCTGAAATTCTTTAAGTTTGTCCTTCCACCACTTTTTGCAGGCCTTGGGATTGCGTTTTTAGTGGTGTTTTTTAGCCCTAACATGCGAGCGTCACTACTACCTAACGTCCCCTTGCCCAGCGCAATGAGTGCACAACATCTTAGCTTTGCTGATGCAGTGCAACGTGCTGCACCTTCTGTTGTCACTATCTTTTCAGAAAGCATTTCTAGCCAACCTCGTTATAAGCGCCAAAATACCGTAAGGGAGTTAGGTTCAGGGGTAATAATGTCTAGTGACGGGTACATTTTAACGAACTATCATGTCATTAATAATGCTGATCAAATTATTGTAATTTTAACCGATGGCCGACGCTTTTTTGATGTGCAGTTAATTGGCTTTGATACCATTACTGATTTAGCGCTATTAAAAATTAATGTAGAGCATTTGCCTGTTATTCCAATCAGTGAGCGATTCTCGCCCCGCGTTGGTGATGTAGTGCTCGCAATAGGTAACCCATTAAACCTTGGCCAAACAATTACCCAAGGGATTATAAGTGCTACAGGTAAGCAAAAAATCACCGATAGTCCCTATAATAACCTGCTACAAATGGATGCTGCGATTAATGTCGGTAATTCAGGTGGTGCACTGGTTAATTCTAATGGCGACTTGGTAGGCATTACTTCCGCACAATTTAAAACCCGTGAGAATTTAGATATTCAGGGTATTTTCTTTGCTGTGCCTTATTCATTGGCGAAAGAAGTTATGGATAAACTGATCCGCCATGGTCGTGTTGTTAGAGGTTACTTAGGCTTTACGGGTACTGCCGTAGATACGACTGGCAAAGAAGTAAGTGATAACTTTACACCGGTTTCAGGGCTGCGTATTACTAATTTAGACCCGTTAGGTCCAGCATGGCAAGCGGGCATCAAAGAGCAAGATATTGTTATTAAAATTGCGGGGGTGAGCGTATCTAACCCACAACAAACATTGAGTACCATAGGAAACTCAGAACCCGGTGAAAAAATTGAGTTTGAGCTTTATCGTGACGGAAAAATTCAAAAAGTAATGCTGACAGTTGCAGAGCTAGAAACCAAGTTATAAAAACCTAGGGTCCTAGGACCCTAGGACCTAGAACCATTTAACTACTTCTACGTTTAATATTTGCACCCAACGCACTCAGCTTATCTTCGATACGCTGATAACCACGATCTACATGATAAATACGGTCAACAACCGTTTCACCTTGCGCAACAATACCGGTCAAAATTAAGCTTGCAGATGCACGTAAGTCAGTTGCCATTACCTGTGCGCCGCTCAAGCTTTTAGTGTCGCCACAAATTGCAGTGTTACCTTCTAAGCGAATATTAGCGCCCATACGTTGCAGTTCAGGGACATGCATAAAGCGGTTTTCAAAAATCGTTTCTGTGATTGTTGCGCTGCCATTTGCAACCACATTTAACGCGGTAAACTGGGCTTGCATATCAGTTGGAAAACCCGGATGAGGCATGGTTTTGATATTAACTGCTTTTAACTCGCGGCCACGCATATCTAAATAAATGCTATCGCTATGAACTTCAACTAATGCATTAGCGGCGCGTAATTTTTCAATGACTGGCTCAAGGCTATGAAAATCTGTTAACTTACATAACACTTCGCCGCCAGCCATCGCTGCGGCAACCAAAAACGTACCGGTTTCAATGCGATCAGGTAAAATGCGGTGCTCACACCCACTTAGCTTTTCGACACCTTCAACTTCTATACGACTAGTGCCTGCTCCGGTGATTTTTGCACCCATTGCAGTTAAGCAAGTAGCTAAATCAACAATCTCAGGTTCACGAGCCGCATTCTCTAATACTGTTTTACCATCAGCAAGCGTTGCCGCCATTAATAAGTTTTCAGTGGCTCCGACGCTAACCATTTCCATATAAATTTCAGCGCCTTTGAGTCGCCCATCAACGGTGGCATTGATATAACCATTTTCAACGTTAATCGTCGCGCCCATGCGCTCTAAACCTTGAATATGAATATCAACTGGGCGCGCACCAATAGCGCAACCACCAGGCAATGATACTTGCGCTTGACCAAAACGAGCAACCAAAGGTCCAAGTGCAAGCACTGATGCACGCATTTGTTTAACAAGCTCATAAGGGGCAAGTGTTTTATCAACTTTGCCACCATCAATTATAAGCTGATCGCCATGCCATTGTATTTCTGCGCCAAGCGTTTTTAATAGTGCTTCAGTAGTGCCGATATCACGTAAGCGAGGGACATTGTTAAATGTGCTTTTACCCTGTGCTAACAATGCAGCAAATAAAATAGGTAAAGCTGCATTTTTAGCGCCTGAAATAGTGACTTCACCGGCAAGCCCGGTTCCACCCTGAATTACAAATTGATCCATGAGGAAACCTTTTTATTGAGGTAAAATGAATTTTTGTTCGCGCTTCCACTCTGTCGGGGTAAAAGCCCGAATCGATACCGCATGGATCGTGCCGTCAGAAATCGTATTCATTAACGGGCCATAAACTAGCTGTTGTTTTTTTACACGGCTTAACCCGTCAAAACATTCACCTACAGCAATCACTTCATAATGACTACCGTTGGCTTTAACATGTACTTCGGCTAATTGCAGTTCGTCGCGCAATAAAGTTTCAACTTGGCTAGTTTCCATAACTCTCACTCAAATAGGTTTGTGACCTGCCCCAACTGCATTAATTTTTGCAATTGTTCAGGGATATTTTGCAATTCAAGGCGTATGCCTTGTTGCTTTAATTCTGCGAAAGAGTGAATTAACCAAGCTAAGCCCGCCGTGTCAACCCTAGATACCTCAGAAAGGTCAAAATACCATGTTTTATGGTTACTTTGTGAGTGTTTATTAACAAGTGGTTCAGCTGAAATTGAATTTCGGGTCAATTCTCCACTGACCCGAAACTGCGCATCACTGAGTTTAGTGACGGTGACTTTACTCATCACCACCTTCACCTCTAAACTGCACTGGTAATGTGCTTTTTTGCTCTAGTAAGTTACTTACATGCTCAATACCTTGCTGGCGCAAGATACCTTGAAATTCGCTTTGCTTGGCATCTAGTAAGCTAATACCTTCAGCAACCATATCATAAGCACGCCATTCACCACTTCGATCTTCACGTACTTTGAAATCTATTTTGATTTCTGGCTTACCCGGCTCAACAATTTTAGTTTTAACTAATACGACGTCTTGTCCTGCAAACGCCTTACTTTGGCCAAACTCAACTTGCTGATTAGTGTATTGAGTAAAAACCCCCGCATAAGTCGCTACTAAATACTGCTGAAAAACATCAATAAAACGTTTAATGTCTTCAACTGCTTGCTTTTGCTCTGCTGGATCTTTAATTGCACGCACTTTTGATACATGACTGCCTAGTACACGTAATGCCGCATACTTGTAATCTATATAAGGCATAAGCTCTTCACTAACAATCACACGCAGGTGCTCGTTGTCTTGTTTAATTAAAGCCTGATCGCGCGTAATACGCTGAAAAGTGTTATCAGATACTTGGCGGACCATTTTATATGGGTCTTTCAAATCAACTGCATCACTGGCTACACTAACGGCGCTGACGGTCAACGCTAAAACCATTAAAAACTTTTTAAACATAATAAATTACTCGCCACCTTGATTGAATAAAAACTGCCCAATTAACTCTTCAAGCACTAATGCAGACTTAGTATCAGTGATGTAATCACCATCATTTAGTGCCTTACTTTCCACACCAAATAATTCATCTAATCCTAAATCTTGATCGTTACTGGTTACTTCCTGACCCATACAGCGCTGCTCTGCAGATTTAGGCGCTATCACTGGGTTAATACCTAAATACTGCTCGCCTAAAATACCTGACGTTAAAATAGAAACCGAACTGGTATCTGAAAAGCGACACTGATATAGGGCATCTATTGTCATATCTACCACAGGTAAAAACTCCTGAGGATGAACCGAGATAGCTTCAACACGGCCAATAACAACACCACCGACCTTGATTGGCGCACGTGCTTTTAATGAGCCAATATTTTCAAATTTAGCTTTTAACTGATAGGTTTCACCGCTACCGCTGATCCCTGCGTTTGCGACCTTTAATGCCAACATGGCAAATGCAGCAATTCCTAACGCTACAAAAAAGCCAACTAAAATTTCTAATTTCCGTGAATTCATTATTTATACCTTTATTAGTTGGTAAACATTACCGCAGTCAAAATAAAATCAAACCCTAAAACAGCCAAAGATGAGTGCACAACCGTTTCTGTCGTTGCTTTACTGATCCCCTCTGAAGTCGGTGTGCAGTCATATCCTTTATAAAGTGCTATCCAAGTAACGACGATGGCAAATACAAAACTTTTTATCATGCCATTTAAAATATCTTGTTGGAACGACACTTGAGATTGCATAATTGACCAAAAGCTACCGGTATCTACGCCTAGCCAATCAACACCAACAAGATGCGCACCAATTATTGCTACCGCAGAGAAAATTAATGCCAGTAATGGCATGCTGATAAAGCCAGCCCAAAAACGCGGCGCAATAATACGTTTAAGCGGATCAATTGCCATCATTTCAAGGCTCGATAATTGCTCTGTCGCTTTCATCAACCCTATTTCGGCGGTTAATGCACTACCTGCGCGCCCAGCAAATAATAATGCGGTCACTACCGGGCCTAATTCTCGTAATAAGCTCAATGCCACTAACGGGCCCAAGCTATCTTCTGCACCGTAGCCCACCAAAACCGTATAACCTTGCAGCGCAAGCACCATACCTATAAACAGCCCTGACACCATAATAATCAGCAGTGACTGCGAACCTATCATGTATAACTGACGAATTAATAGCGGGGTACCTTTTCTAAAGTTAGGTATATTCCACAAGGCACCAACTAACATTTGCGTTGAACGCCCTAACGCCGCAAAACGACCTAAAGCTTTATGGCCTAGCTTTTGAAGTAAATCAAACATCAGCTATGCACTCCGAGTAACTCTTCATCGTATGGTTGAGCAGGAAAATGAAATGGCACTGGACCATCTGACAAGCCTTTTAAAAACTGTTGCACTAACGGTGATTCATGATTACGCATTTCATCAGGCGTGCCACACCCTATTACGCCTTGATCAGCGATAATGATCACGTGGTCAGCAATGCTCATCACTTCAGTAACGTCATGAGTCACTATCAACGATGACAAACCTAACACCTGGTTTAACGACTTAATCAATTTCACCAATACTCCCATTGAGATTGGATCTTGCCCTGCAAATGGCTCGTCATACATTATCAACTCAGGATCAAGCGCAATTGAACGTGCCAGCGCTGCTCGGCGTGCCATACCACCTGATAATTCTGAAGGCATAAGATCTTGTGCGCCACGCAAGCCCACAGCTTGCAACTTCATTAATACAACAAGGCGAATTAAATCTTCACTTAAGCGGGTATGTTCTCGTAGTGGAAACGCGATATTGTCAAACACGGACATATCGGTAAACAATGCTCCACTTTGAAATAACATGCTCATTTTGGTTCGCGCAGCATAAAGCTCTTTACGCGACATGGTCGGGATATTATCGCCTTCAAACAAAATAGTGCCATTATCTGGTTTCAACTGACCGCCAATCAAACGTAGCATCGTCGTTTTACCAATGCCGCTAGGGCCCATAATCGCCGTTATTTTGCCTTTTGGAACACTGAAACTCATATTTTTATATATGCTTCTGTTGCCCCGTGAAAAGCTCACATCCTTGATTTCTACTATTGGTTGCGACAAGTCGCTCTCCATTACTATTTTCCTAGTTTTGCTATTTTAAGGGTTTTTCCACCAAGATGGAAAAAACAAATCGTAAAATTTTGTAATATTTAATGTAAAAGTAACCTCGCTTACATATTCACCTCTAAATACCTCCTTACTACGTTACTTTTAAAGGCAAATCTAACAAGTTGACCTGATTCTTTTATTTATACTTTCAGGTTGGCTTTTGTTACTATTTGCAGCCATCTCATTTTGAATAATTGGCGTAATATAATGGTGACTTCATTTGTCATTTTAATTCTTGGTTTTGCAGCTCTGGTTTGGAGTGCTGATCGCTTTGTTTACGGTGCTGCTGCATTAGCTAAAAACTTAGGGATCCCTACTTTAATTATCGGTTTAACGGTTGTTGCAATGGGCTCATCCGCACCTGAAATGATGGTGTCGGCCTCTGCTGCACTCGCGGGTAAAACTGACACTGCAGTGGGTAATGCTGTAGGGTCAAATATCACCAATATTCTTTTAGTACTTGGTATTACAGCATTATTCAGACCTTTATCTGTTTCTTCAACGACTTTAAAACGTGAAATGCCCCTTGTGTTGTTAGTATCAATTGCCGCTTGGTACATTTTTTCTGATAACTATTTTTCATTTTTTGAAGGTATTGCGCTAGTTATTGGCTTTGTTGTTTTTATTGCCGGTCTTATCCTTGTATCTATTCGAGCAAAAAACGAAGCAGATGACCCGTTTGTAAGCGAAGCATGTGAAGATGTGCCAGACAATGTAACAACTAAGTCGGCGCTTTTTTGGTTAGTCATTGGCATGATATTACTGCCAATCAGTTCGCATTTTTTAGTTGGTTCAGCCGTTGACATAGCACAGTACTTTGGTTTGAGTGACTTAGTTATCGGTCTAACAATTATTGCCATTGGTACAAGCTTGCCAGAACTTGCAGCATGTATTGCTGGTGTCCTTAAAAAAGAAGATGACTTAGCTTTAGGTAATATCGTTGGTTCAAACTTATTTAACATATTAGCCGTATTGCCACTGGCTGGTATTATAAACCCATCGATCATTGACCCTTCGGCAGCAAACCGCGATGCATTAATAATGATTGGTGCAACCATCGCATTAATTGCCATGTCCTTGAGTTTTAGAGGGTCACGACGTATTACTCGAGTAGAAGGTGGCATATTACTGGTCTCATTTTTAGTATACCAAGGTTATATTTTCAGCCAAGTTGCTTAATACACCTCATAAAATGGATAACACAATGACGCAGTTAAATTTTATTGAACAAGGTAAACGAGTCCTTGAAATAGAACGTCAAGCCCTTGCTGATATTGCTCAATACCTTGATCATAATTTTAATCAAGCCTGCCAACTAATGTATCAATGCAGCGGTCGGATTATTGTCGTAGGCATGGGTAAATCTGGCCATATTGGTAATAAAATAGCGGCAACGTTAGCCAGCACAGGTACCCCTGCTTTTTTTGTGCATCCAGGAGAGGCAAGCCACGGCGATTTAGGTATGATCACACGTGATGACGTGGTTATTCTTATCTCTAATTCAGGTGAAACCAGTGAAGTATTAAACATTATCCCGGTCATAAAGCGCCTTGGTGCAAAAATGATCGCAATGACCGGCAATCCTGACTCATCAATGGCTACATGGGCTGATGTTCACGTATGCGTTAAAGTAAGCCAAGAAGCATGCCCGCTTGGCCTTGCCCCAACAGCAAGCACAACAGCCACGCTTGCTATGGGGGATGCAATGGCAGTTGCCCTACTTGAAACGCGAGGCTTTACTGCTGACGACTTTGCACTATCACACCCTGGTGGAAGTTTAGGCAAACGCTTATTGCTGTGCTTAAAAGATATTATGCATTCTGGCAATACAACGCCTATCATCAAAGACACGCAATGTATTAAAGACGCGTTAATTGAAATGTCGGCTAAAGGCTTGGGCATGACCGCTATAGTTGATAATTCGGGTCAACTTGCTGGCTTGTTCACAGATGGTGATTTGCGCCGAATTTTAGAGCAACGAATTGATATTCACAGTACTTTAATTAGTCACGTAATGACCCGTTCTTGCACAACAGCTACAGCCGATATGCTAGCAGCCGAGGCGCTTAATATCATGGAGAATAAACGCATTAATGGCTTAATTGTCATTGATGAAAATCACCACCCTATTGGCGCACTTAACATGCAAGATTTGCTAAAAGCAGGAGTTTTATAATGCAATTTGCAGACTTATACCAACCACTTTCAGACGATGCGCAAACCCGCGCCAAAAAAGTTAAATTACTTATTTGTGATATTGACGGGGTATTCTCTGATGGCCGTATTTATCTTGGTAACCAAGGTGAAGAGCTAAAAGCCTTCAATACTAAAGACGGTTTTGGTATCAAAGCGCTTATCAATAGTGGTTTTGAAGTAGCCGTGATCACAGGCCGTCATTCACAGATAGTTCAGCAACGAATGACTAGCCTAACTGTACCGCATATCTACCAAGGCCAAGAAAACAAGTTGCACGCTTATCAAGAGCTAAAAGATAAACTCCAGTTAAGTGACGAACAAATTGCCTATATCGGCGATGACGGTCCTGATTTACCGGTCATGGAACTGGTTGGCTTTGCAGTTGCTGTAAATGACGCACACCCGCTAATTAAGCGACTATCACATTACACAACAATGCTACCCGGTGGCTTTGGTGCAGTACGCGAGCTAACCGACTTATTAATGCTAGTTAATGGAAAATCATTGACCAGTGAAGGGACTAGCTCATGAATAGTGCGCGTTTAATATTAAGCGTATTATTTATAGGTTTTATGGCGTGGTTGTGGCTCCCGTACTTTAGCCAAACAACGACCACGGTAAAAAATCAAGAAGATGTGATAGCAAAACCTGATTATACCGCGGTCGAATTAAAGCAAACCGCATTTGATGAACAAGGTAAAATTAGCCACAAAGTAACCGCAGCAAAAATGGAACTTTATCAGCAGTTAGGATTTACTTACTTTGAAAAGCCTATTTTTACTTTATATAATCAACAGCAAACGTGGCAAATCAATGCGCAAGAAGCCACATTATATGAAAATAACCAGTTGATTTTAGAAGGCAATGTTGTTGCTAAAAATCTCACAAACAACGCAATGATTAAGCATATTAATGCCGATAACATCTTGGTTGATATTGAACAACAAACCATGAGTTCAGAACAGCCTGTTGAATTAATCGGACCAAATTTAAAGACCACCGGACGCGGCCTTAGAGCCGACTTAAAAGCCGAAGTCGTAGAACTTATTAACCATACGCGAACCATATATTATGACCAATAAATTTGCTCACTTACTTGTAATACCTAGCTTGTTCATTGCCCTTTCAAGCTTTGCTGAAGGTACTCTTCCACTTGCAGACCAAGTATCGATAAGCGCTGATAAACAGCTTGCACAGCTGAAAAAAAATGTCGGTATTTTTGAAAAAAACGTAGAGATAATCCATGGTAATCGTCGTATCACAGCTGATCACCTAGAAGTGCACAAACGTGAAGATTTAGGTGATAATAAGCAGCTGCTTGTTGCCACTGGAAGCCCTGCATACTTTGAAGAAAAACAAACAGATGGCACAATTATGAGCGCCAGCGCCAATGAGGTTCGTTACGATGTTGATAAACGCTATTTAACTTTAATCGGTAACGCCCAAGTCACTCAAGCAGGTCAAAAGATTAATGCCAAAAGTATTACATACGACATGGACCAACAATTAATTAGCGCTGAAAAAGATGAAAATTCAGACGAACGAGTGCATACAATATTAGTCCCAGTAAACACTAAAAAAGATAACGAAAAAGGTCAGCCATGAGCACATTAAAAGCTGAGTTTTTAGCAAAAAGTTATAAAGGCCGCCAAGTCGTAAAAAATGTAGGCTTAGAAGTCAGCGCTGGTAGCATTGTTGGCTTACTTGGCCCTAATGGCGCAGGCAAAACCACCACTTTTTACATGATTGTAGGATTAGTGCCAAGCGACAAAGGTAAAATAAGCATAGATGATAACGACATCACCTTATTACCAATGCACAGCCGTGCACGTTTAGGGATTGGCTATTTACCGCAAGAATCTTCGATATTTCGCAAACTGACCGTTTACCAAAACCTGATGGCGATACTCGAAACCCGTAAAGAGCTAAATAAACAAGCTCGTGAAGAAGCGCTTGATGGCTTACTTGATGAATTTAGCATTCAGCACATCCGCGATAGTCAAGGTATGGCATTATCTGGTGGTGAACGCCGTCGCGTTGAAATTGCTCGCGCTTTAGCCGCAAACCCTAAATTTATCCTATTAGATGAGCCTTTTGCTGGCGTTGATCCTATTTCGGTGTTAGATATAAAGAAGATTATTGAACATCTTAAAAACCGTGGGATAGGCGTACTTATTACCGACCACAATGTACGAGAAACCCTTGATGTTTGTGAAAAAGCCTACATAGTTTCTCATGGGGAGTTAATTGCATCAGGCACTCCTGAGCATGTACTTGCCGACCAAACAGTCCGCGACGTTTATTTGGGTGAGCAATTTAGGCTATAAAGCCACGCCCGGCTAAGGTTCTGCTAGACTTAATTATGACAACAATAAAAGGATTGTTAGAGATACATGAGGCAATCACTCCAGCTGCGCATGGGCCAGCAACTTACAATGACACCACAGCTACAACAAGCTATTCGTTTGTTACAGTTGAGCACATTAGATCTTCAACAAGAGATCCAAGAAGCACTAGATAGCAATCCATTACTTGAGGTCGATGAAAATGACTTTGGTGATGAATCAGGTGGTAAGAACGAACAAAAACAAGATACTGATGATCAAACTGTCAGTGCCTCAGCTGATGACACGCCAAGTGAATACGAACAAGAAAGCAGTGAAGCGCTAGCAAAAGATACCGTAAGCGACGAAATGGCGATGGATGTTACATGGGATGAATACATGAGCGCCGCACCAAGCTCTTCATCAGGGCCAATGCCTGAAGATGAATCTATTTATCAAGGCGCTTCATCTGAAACCCTCCACGATCACCTTATGTGGCAACTACAGCTGACTCATTTTAGTCCGACTGACGAAGCTATCGCGATAGCCATTGTCGAAGCGGTTGATGACTCAGGTATTCTTACACTAAGCTGTGAAGACATTGCTGAAAGCCTAAACAAAGGTAATAACGAAGAAGAAATTGAACTTGATGAAGTTCAAGCGGTATTAAAGCGTATTCAGTTATTTGATCCGGTCGGTATTGCTGCACGCAGCCTACCTGAATGTTTATGTATTCAGCTAAATCAATTTGATCCTGCAACGCCTTGGATTGCCGAAACAAAAATGATTTTAACTGATCATATCGATTTATTAGCTAGTCGCGACTATCGTACTTTGATGAAAAAGACTAAGCTAAAGGAAGATGAACTAAAAGAAGTAATGACACTCATCCACAGCCTTAATCCAAAGCCTGCGGATACCATAGTTCGAGAAGAGTCAGAGTACGTTATTCCCGACGTGTCAGTGAAAAAAATTAAAGGCCGCTGGGTGGTAGAGCTCAACCCAGATAGCATGCCAAAAATTAGAGTTAACAGCCAATATGCGGCGATGTCGCGCTCAGTAAAATCGAGCACTGACAGCCAATTTATTCGCTCTCATTTACAAGAAGCTAAATGGTTTATAAAAAGCCTAGAAAGTCGTAATGACACATTACTCAAAGTAACTAACTGCATTGTTAAACAGCAGCAAGGTTTTTTTGAGCATGGCCCCGAGGCTATGCGACCTATGGTATTAAACGATGTTGCTGAAATGGTTGAAATGCATGAATCAACAATCTCCCGGGTAACAACCCAGAAGTACATGCATACACCACGTGGTATTTTTGAGTTAAAGTATTTTTTCTCAAGCCATGTCAGTACCGAAAATGGCGGAGAATGCTCATCGACAGCAATTCGTGCACTCATAAAAAAATTGATTGCAGCAGAAAACTCAGCTAAACCATTGAGTGATAGTAAAATTGCAGATATATTGGCAGAGCAAGGTATCAAAGTAGCTAGACGAACAATAGCAAAGTACCGTGAATCGCTAGCTATTCCACCGTCAAATCAACGTAAAAGCTTGATTTAAGGCGTAAAACCACAAGAAGGAAAATGCTTATGCAACTAAATTTAACTGGTCGTCACGTAGAAATTACTGATTCATTAAGAGACTATGTAAACAATAAGTTTGCGAAGCTTGAGAGGCATTTTGATCACATCAACAATGTCCATGTTATTCTTGACGTAGAAAAGCTCAACCAAAAAGCAGAAGCAACATTACATGTCAGTGGCGCAGAGCTATTTGCCTCAACGCAGCACCAGGACATGTATGCCGCGATTGACGGGCTCATCGATAAACTCGACCGTCAAGTTATCAAACACAAAGAGAAGCACGCTCGACACTAACACTATGAAACTAAGTTCACTTACTTGTCAGGACTGCAGTAAAGCTGCGGTCCTTTTTAATAGCAAAAAACGTATCCTCGAATTTATCAGCCAATTGGCTCATGAACGGCTTCCTCACTTATCACAACAAGACATATTGAGTGCTCTATTAAATAGAGAAAAATTAGGTAGTACAGGTATTGGCCGTGGTATCGCGATCCCGCATGGTCGTATGAGTGGCGCACAAGAACCACTCGCTTTAATTTTAGTAAGCGAACAACCAATCAATTTTGATGCCATTGATAATCGCCCCGTCGATATTTTTGTTGCACTCATCGTACCTGATGGTGACAGTGAACTTCATTTAAAGACGTTGGCTACAATTGCTGATAAACTCAACGACAAAGAGTTTTGTAAACAAATACGTAGCGCAAAAACAGACCAAGATCTATATCAAGTCATTGTTGAACAGTCGTAGTTAAAAGAAGGAGAGTTTACATGGAATTAATTATCATCAGTGGGCGCTCAGGGTCAGGTAAATCTGTCGCTTTGCGTGTATTAGAAGACCTTGGCTATTATTGTGTTGATAATATCCCTGTAAACTTATTACCGTCGTTAGTACGTAGTGTATCTGATAACTACGATAAGATTGCCGTCAGTATTGATGTGCGTAACTTACCCAAAGAACAGCAAGAGTTTAATGATATTCTTGAGTATCTTCCGGGGTTTGCAAACCCAACTCTATTTTATCTAGACAGTGACGACCAAACGCTCATTAAGCGCTTTTCTGAAACACGCCGTTTACACCCACTTTCTTTAGATTCACTGCCACTTGATTTAGCCATTAAACAAGAAAAAGTGCTCTTAGATGTACTTATCACTCGCGCCGACTTTATTCTTGATACAACCGATTTAAGTGTCCACCAGCTGGCTGAATCAATTCGCGAAAAAATCTTAGGCAAAAAAGATAAAAAACTGATCATTACATTTGAGTCATTTGGTTTTAAGCATGGCATTCCTAAGGGAGCTGATTATGTATTTGATGCGCGCTTTTTACCAAACCCACACTGGGAACCTGAATTAAAGCCACTAACAGGGCTTGATCAACCGGTAAAAGATTATTTAGCGAGTCACAGCATAGTGCAAAAATTCACATGGCAAATTCAAACTTTTATGCAAACATGGTTACCACACCTTGAACGCAATAATCGTAGCTACTTAACAATTGCAATCGGCTGTACCGGTGGACAACATCGTTCAGTGTATTTAGCACAAACCATTGGCGAAAGCTTTGCAATGAGCCATAGTAATGTAAAAATTCGCCATCGCGAACAAGAATAAACGAAGAGAAACCAATGCGTTTAGAAGATACATTTTTAATAGAAAATAAGCTTGGTTTACACGCCCGTGCAGCCAGTGTATTAGCGCAACTAGCCGTGCAGTTCGATGCCAGTATTACGCTTCATCAAGATAACAAAGAAGCCGCTGGAGATAGCGTATTAGGCTTAATGTTACTTGAAAGTAGCCAAGGAAAAGAAGTAAAAGTAGTGTGCGAAGGCCCCGATGCAGAACCCGCACTAGCGGCAATAGGGCAACTTATTGCACAGAAATTTAACGAGCAAGAATAGCTCGTAGTATCGCTTTACAAATTGCGATAAACTGAATAAGCATGTTGGTTATAACAATCAGCCTGCTTAATTATCGAAGTCTACCCTACCCTAAAAGTGTATTAATTATTTAAGGACGCCAATGCCTGAAGCTTTTGAACAAGATTACCCACTACAACAACTAAAACAAGTGACTAAGTCACTTAACAGTGGTCAGTTTGTTCAAGTTAGGCGTATGTTGGCAAAAACAGCTCCATGTGACACCGCATTACTGCTTGAGTCATCCCCCCATAAAACTCGTACCCAACTATGGCAACTAGTTGACCCTGATGTTCAAGGTGACGTACTCGAAGAACTCTCAGAAGATGTTCGTTTAGGTATTATCGCCCAAATGGAACCGGAGCATATTGCTGCGGCCACTGAAGACATGGGGCATGATGATTTAGGTGAAGTGCTAAGAAGCCTGCCTGACACAGTTTATCAAGACGTTGTTAGCGCAATGGATAGCCAAGACAGAGAACGCGCAACGCAAGCTCTTTCATATCAAGAGCGCTCTGCTGGTGCGCTGATGAATACAGATACCGTGACCATTCGTCCAGATGTCACTATCGACGTGGTACTTCGTTATTTACGCTTAAGAGGTGAACTACCAGAGGGCACCGATGACCTTTATGTCGTTGATAAAAACAACTGCTTTATAGGTGCCATGTCACTAACCACATTATTGACTAATTCGCCGGATAAGATCATTCGTGATTTTATGGATGAAGATTGTGAGTCCATTCCTATTTCAATGGATGAAACGGAAGTAGCCCAACTATTTGAGCGCCATAACTGGATATCAGCACCTGTTGTTGATGATAACGACCATCTACTTGGTCGTATTACAATCGATGATATCGTTGACGTTATCCGCGAAGACGCCGAGCATAGCCTGTTAAGCTTGGCGGGTCTTGATGATGAAGAAGACACCTTTGCTCCCGTATTAAAAAGCTCTAAAAAACGCTCTATTTGGCTGGGAGTTAACTTATTAACAGCACTTATGGCAGCTATTGTTGCCAGCTTTTTTGAAAACACCTTAGCAATCCTACCTATCCTTGCAGTATTGAATGGCATAGTGCCTTCAATGGGTGGCGTTGCGGGTAGCCAAACATTAACACTTGTAATACGTGGTATTGCCGTTGGTCATATAAACCAAACTAACCAACGTTTTTTACTTATGAAAGAACTCGCTATTGGCGCGATTAACGGTATTGTTTGGTCAATTCTGATAGCAGGTGTAGTCGCAATTTGGCAGTGGGACTTTAAACTTGGTGGCGTACTCGCATTTGCAATGTTTATGAATCTAGTTGCTGCGGGCATCGCAGGTGCAAGTATCCCACTGATCTTGAAAAGAATGAAAATAGATCCCGCCCTTGCTGGTAGCGTAGTACTGACAACAGTTACAGACATTGTCGGCATATTCGCATTCTTAGGAACCGCAACCTGGCTGCTCGTCTAAGAGCGTACCTACACAAATTTAAACAGTGATTTTAACCACGCCTGTAGGCGAGAGTTTACCTCGCGCACTGCCTGAAACAACACAGAAAAAGCATATATCCCGCCTAGTTTATTACTTACCTAGAATTTATTACTTTCCTAGAACCAAATATCTTTTCCAAAAAATTCGCGCGGCATAAAGCCCCGCCTACACAAATTTAAACTGCTATGATTTAACCATGGCCGTAGGCGAGAGTTTACCTCGCGCACTGCCTGAAACAACACAGAAAAAGCATATATCCTGCCTAGTTTATTACTTACCTAGAATCTATTACTTTCCTGGAACCAAATATCTTTAAAAAAATTCGCGCGGCATAAAGCCCCGCCTACACAAATTTAAACTGCTATGATTTAACCACGGCCGTAGGCGGGAGTTTACCTCGCGCACTGCCTGAAACAACACAGAAAAAGCATATATCCCGCCTAGTTTATTACTTACTTAGAATCTATTACTTTCC